>NZ_JBEZDO010000045.1:0-69063 GCF_040648355.1 Nonomuraea sp. NPDC049152
ACACAGTCCTCGCCGATCAGGTCGGTGAGCAGGTCGGGGTCGTGGTCGATGAAGGCGCGGTTGAAACGGTCGATGACCTCGGTGGTGGTACGGAACGACATGCTGACACCTCATAGATAGAACGGTCGGTATAATGATGGATTAACATAGACTGGTTGATCTGCTGTCAACCGCTGGAAGGCGCCGTAGGGCGGTGCGGGCCGGGCCGCCAGGGCCGCACCGCCCGGCCCGTGGCCGCCGGGCGCGGGTTCCTCGACCCTGGCTTTGGACCGTCCTGTCTCGCCGCCCATGCCCGGCGGGTCTGGCCTTCTTCTCTGCGCGGCGGCGATCTTCCACTCCCCGTCGTCCTTCGCCAGGATGTAGAAGGGCCTGCCCTCGGGCTGGTCCTCGATGGTGCCGTCGAGCTGGACCGGCCGCTGGCGGACGTTGACGGCCGCCACGTCCGGGCGGACGAACAGGATGCGGACGACCTCGTAGCTGGCGGTCGAGTGCTTCATCGCGCTGGGCAGGACCTTGTAGGTGAACGTGTTGATCTTGCCCCAGCCCGACAGGCGTTTGCCGTGGCCGGTGGTCCAGACGGGGTCCTGGGTGCGGGACAGGCTCATGAACGCAGCGGGCAGTTCGTTCTGCTGGGCGTGCTCGACGTCGGTGACGAGCTGGACGATCGCGTCGACCTCGGCCTGCTACGCGTCGGCGGTGCCGAAAACCTGGATGCTCATTGCCTTCTCCTCATGGACAAGCGCTGTCGTGGTGCTGATCCGGGGGTGGTGCCGTCGTCCTACCGGTAGGAGCCTTCGCCGAGGTCGGCGATCGCGCCGTCGCGCTGGGGACGCCAGCCGAGCTTGTCGCGTGCGGCGTCGCCGCTGACGCTCTGGTCGAGGGCGAGGGCGTCGGCGAACAGGGCACCGAGGGCCTCACGCGCCTGGTCGAGCGGCCAGCCCTGCGGTTCCGCCTGGACGCCGGCGGCGCGTCCGGCCGCGGAAGCGAGGTCGTGGACGGCGACCGCGGTCTCGGTCACACCGTGCCAGAGCGACCCGGCGGGCGCCCGCTCCACTGCGGCGACGAACAGGTCGGCGAGGTCGTCGACGTGCACCATGGGCCAGCGCACCGCCTCTTCCCCGACGAACCTCGGCGCCGCGTGTTCGCGGGCCAGGCTGACCAGGAGAGCGGGAATGCCGCCACCCCGGCCGTGCACGATGCCCGGGCGGATCACCAGGGCGCGCACACCGCTCTCGGCGGTGTCGAGCACCTGACGCTCGATCGTCGGCCGGTATCCCACGATCGGGATGGGGTTGGCAGGGGTGTTCTCGTCAACGGGGCCGGGCCCGGTGGCTCCCAGCACCCAGACACCGCTGGTGTAGACGAAAGCCCGCCCGGTGCCGCGCAGCGGATCCGTCAGCGCGGCGATCGCAGCGGCGTCAGTCTCGGCGTCTCCAGTGGGCGTCGCCATGTTGATCACGGCGTCTATGTCGGGGGTCACCGCCTGGGTGAGCGAACGCGGATCGGTCAGGTCGCCGACACGCTGTTCACGTCCGTTCTCCGGGCGGTCGTCGGTGGCGCGGGTCAGTTCGACGATCTGGTGTCCGGCCTCGTCCAGGTGGTCCGCGACCGCCGAGCCGAGGTAACCGCTGGCACCGACAAGCAAGATCTTCATCAAGGTCTCCTCGAAAATTTCGATGTCGAAAACTTAAACCACGGCGTTCACAATAGTCAAATCCTTCGATGTCTAAGTGTTAGCCTCTGTGCAAGCCCACGCTCAGGACAGCTCAGGACAGGACTCACGATGACGACCGACGAACCCCACGACGGAGTGGACGTGATCATCAGCCAGTGGCGGACTGCGCGGCCCGATCTGGACTGTTCACCGATGGAGATCATCGGTCGCTTGTCCCGGGTCTCCCGCCTCCTCGAACGCGCCATCAGGGACAACTTCTCCGTGCACGGCATCGAGCCCTGGGAGTTCGATGTGCTGGCCACCCTGCTGCGCTCCGGGCCGCCCCACGTCCTCAGCGCCGGCGAACTCAGCGCGGCGGCGATGGTCAGCTCGGCCGCCCTGACCAACCGCATCGACCAGCTCGAGAAAAGGGGCCTGGTCGTCCGCGCCGTCGATCCGGCCCACCGGCGCCGCGTCCTGATCTCCCTCACCGATCAAGGGCTGAGCCTGGTCGACAGGCTCGTCGAGCATCACGTCGCCAACGAGCGGCGGCTCCTGGAGGGCCTGAGCTCCGCCGACCGCGACCAGATCCCCGTGCTCCTGCGCCGCCTGCTCGTCTCCCTCGGCGACACGGGGCCGGACACGTCCTCTCGGCATCGGCTGTGAAGCGGCGCCATGACATCACGCCGACTCCTCGGTCACATGATTAGGCGTTGTTTGCGGGACCGGGTTCCCGCGTGTGGCGCGGGGGTGGAGGCGGCGTTGTACGGGAACCGTCTATCCAGGGTCGTTCGACACCCCACTGCGGTTCTCCGAAGGCCTTACCGGTCTGGTGGCGGCGAACCTCCGGGGAAAGACCAGCGCTCTGGAACTGGTGACGTGGTGCCTGCGCCGCCAAGTGAGCGTCGATGGCCTCGACCACCACGGCGGCGGTCCGCGCGTCGCGCAGATCGTTCGGCTGGTGCAGCGCAGCGGCAAGGCCCGGCTGTTCGACGGCCGCAGCGGTGAGCCGTTCCAGTATCCGATCGCGCTCGGCTACATCCACATCCTGAAGCTGCTTTACCTGGTCGACGACAAGATTCACGCGCGGTCGACCGGTCCGTACTCGATGATCACCCAGCAGCCGCTCGGCGATAAGGCGCAGTTCGGTGGACAGCGTTTCGGCGAGATGGAGGTGTGGGCGCTGGAGGCCTACGGCGCCGCTTACGCCCTGCAGGAGCTGCTCACCATCAAGTCCGACGACGTTCTCGGCCGGGTGAAGGTCTACGAGGCGATCGTCAAGGGCGAGAACATCCCCGAGCCCGGCATTCCCGAGTCCTTCAAGGTGCTCATCAAGGAGATGCAGTCGCTGTGCCTCAACGTCGAGGTGCTGTCCAGCGACGGCATGTCGATCGAGATGCGCGACACCGACGAGGACGTCTTCCGCGCCGCGGAAGAGCTCGGAATCGATCTGTCCCGGCGTGAGCCGAGCAGCGTCGAGGAGGGTCTGAGCGCCTTACGGCTTCTGAGCGACGCCCACGATCGCCATCCGGGGCACCTCCGCCACGAACAGGCCAACCGGACGGACGCGTAACGGCCTGCCGTACTCCTGGCGCCGTTCCTGAACGCGTGAGAGGGCCGGAACCCGGCCCTCTCACGGGACGGTCAGTAGACTTCGATCTTGTTGGCGTTGATGTCGTCCAGGATCGCGATGATCCCGCTGTAGCGGGCGGCCGTGCCGGAGTCCACCGGCAGGGTCAGGGTCTCCTGGGCGTACAGCGCGGCGCCGCGGACGTTGCCCAGCTGCAGCGGATCCGTGATCGCCGTGCCGGCGTTGATGCGCCGGGTGGCCACGTTGAAGTACGTGCCCAGCAGGTGCTCGGCAAGCACGCTCTTCGGCTCGTTGTGGCCGCGGAAGGCCGTGGTGATCTCGGCCGCTGACAGAGCGCCGCTCTCGTCGGTGTCGTAGCGCTGGTCGGTAGCCTGGACGCGGGCCAGGAACTCGGCGGTCCACAGCTCGTCGTGGGTCTTCCAGAACCCCTTGGAGCGCGGGTCGCGGGTGGGCGGCACGGCCGTCACCGTCGTGGTGGCCGAACCGTTGACCGGGTCGAAGGTGCAGGCGCCGGTGGTGTTCTTGTAGGCAACCGAGACCTCGGCGGTGTAGGTCGTGCCGGGCAGCGCCAGCAGCGTGGGCCGGGCGGTGAAGACGATCGTCCGTTCACCCGAAGTGGCCGCGAGGGCGCCCACGTCCCAGGTGAGCTTGCCGCCCGTCACCGTGGTCGGCTTGGGTCCGCTGCCCTGGTCGAGGGCCTTGCTGTAGTAGACGCCGTCGGGAAGGGTGGCGATGACGGTGACACCGGAGGCGGCGCCGCCGCCGGTGTTGGCGTAGGTGATCGTGTAGGTGATCGCTTCACCGGCATTGACCGCGGGTGTCGCGGTCAGGCTCGCCGTCAGCACCGGGGCGTGCACGGTGGTGGTGGCCGCGGCAGTGTTGTCGCTGACGTACGGGTCGGGGATGCCCTTCTCGTCCACGCCCTTCACCGTGACGGTGTTGGTGAGCTTCGTGCCGTCGGCCGTCGCGCACGGCACCTGGTAGGTGAACTTCGGCGTGATCGTGTCGACCGCGCCGGCGGTCAGGTCGGGCAGGGAGCGTTCCTGCTTGACGCCGTCGGGCAGCGTGTCGGTGAGCTGGACGCTCTTGGCCGTCTCGGGGCCGAGGTTGGTCACGGCCACGGTGTAGCCGACGGTGTCGCCGCCCGCCGCCTCTTCCTGGTCGGCCGTCTTGGTGACCTTGAGGTCGGCCTTCTGCGACATGGCCAGGACCGTGCTCTCGGTGAGCTCCCGAGGCATTCCCGGCCGGGCGCCGTCGAGGAAGAACGTGCCGTTGAGCCGGGGGTTGTACTGGATGTTGGCCCAGTCGTCGAAGCCGTCCAGCTGCTGGTCGGCGCTGGCGGCGCTGCAGCCGAACTCGTTGGCCGGGTCGATGGACTCGATGAAGTTGATGTCGGCCTCGATGTCGGTCTCGTTCGGGCCGTTCTTCTCGTTCCAGTCGAGCGGGAGGCTGTTGGCCGTACGCACCCGCAGCTTGCCGCCGACGCCGTAGACGGTGTCCCGGCCGGGTTTCGGTGTGCCGCCCACCCCGTTCTTCTCGTTGAGGTGCTCCTCGTCGAGGACGCCGAAGGCGGTGCCCCGGGCCGTGCTGGAGTAGTCCAGCGGCCTGTCGGTGTCGTTGTTGGCGAACTGGAGAGTGTAGTTCATCACGCTGAGATAATTGGGCTTGCAGTTGGTGATGTCGTCGCCGCCGTGTCCCAGGCCGAGCGTGTGCCCGAGCTCGTGCATGAACGTGGCGGCCTCAGCATTCCTGCGGCCCTGGATGGCGCTCATCGACGTGCCGCCGAACGATTGGAGCGTCACCAGGAGGTCGTTGCCGCCCCGCGGGGCGGTGCCCGACCATTCGGCGATGCCCGACGACTCGTTGTCGTCGTTGGTCGTGGAGTCGTACTCGACCGTGTCGCCGAAGATCGCGTAGCGGAATGCCTCGCGCTTGGCCGCCAGGATGTCCGCGCAGTCGGGGCTGTTGCGATCGGCCACGGTACCGAAGTGGCCGTCACAGGGAGCGCTCTTCTTGCCCGACTTGAGATCGTTGAAGTCGTCCTGGTCGTTGGATCCGTCCGTCTCGAAGAGAAGCTTGGACACCAGCGGCAGATTGCTCTCGTCGACGGCCGCGTGCAGGTTGACGCCGCGGTACAGGGTCTTCTGTTCGGGCGGCGCGTTGGGGTCGGGATTGGGGTAGGGGTCGACGGGCGCCTTGGCGAAGGCCGCGATGACGTCGTCGAGCGCGCCGTTCTGCGGCGCCCGCCCGTTCATCGCGTCCACCTCGACGAACAGGTCCTTCCGGTACGGCACGGCGCCGTACGGCGGATCGCCCAGAGGCAGCTCGACCGCGCCCCCGTTGACGTTGAGCCCCTGGCCCGGCGTCTCCCACGTGTTCATGAGGCCGTCGCCGTCACTGTCGGCCTCCCTGGCCACGTTGAGGCAGTGCGGCGTGGTGATGGTGAAGTAGCCGCGTGCGGAGTCCTCCCCGGAGGTCTCACTCTCCCCCGCCAGCGTCGGCATGCCCGCACCCTGCTGCTCGGTCAGGTTGCCGCCGGTGAAGACGCAGGTGTCCAGGTTGAACGACAGGTCCAGGTAGTCGCCCGTCTTGGCCCAGTGGATGACGTCGTCCTGGCTCAGGTCGTCCTGGTCCCACAGCTCGAGATGGATGGGGACGGAATTCTGCGAGGTGTCGACGGCGACCTTGTGCACCCAGTTGGTACGGAAGTCGGACCCGTGGGCGCAGCAGTAGGCGTCCTTGCCGTCCCACAACTCCTCATTGCCGATCTTGAACTTCGGATAGTAGTCGTTGCCGCAGGCCTCGCCCACACCCTCATCGCACGAGAGCTCGACGACCCGGTAGAGGTGGACGGTGACCTCCACCGTCGCGGCCTGGGCGGGAGCAGTGCCGAGATACGCCAGCACCAGGAACGACGCGACGAGCGCGCGCAGTAACAGACGCATGTTCCCCCCTCGGAAACGGAAAGCACGGCGAACGTATCCGGAGGATCACGCGCAGTCATGAGTACACCCCTACTCACCTCTCCCTCAGCGACCTCTGATCGATCGTTGAGAGAGCTTCCGACTCGGCCGCCCAGAATTCTGGGCATGACAGATATCGCACGTTGCTCGCCGCCACCGCCCTGCCCACCGCCGCCGAGGCGCGGGTCTCGGGCCCGTTCCGGCTCGGCGTCGCCTTCGGTGACCCTCCCGGACGGGATGGTGCTCTGAACGCGGCTCGCCGTGGATCCCGTTATCCGGTACATGCTCAGACCAGCCTGGCCGGACATGATGACGATGACCTGCGGGGATGTGGTGGCGCGGTGTGTTTCGGGCGTACTCCGGCTGTCCCCCCACTTGGTCGCGCAGGCCAATGTCCAGGCCATCTACTTTGCGTGTTCCGACAAACTTGGGCGCTTCACCCCCTGCGACCATGTCGGGCATGGATGTCGCAGAGAGGTTGTCTGACCTGGTGCACTCGTCGGTGCGGCCGGGGGGTCCCGGGCTCGCGATCGGGGTCTACTCCGACGGAAGGCTGATCCGCCACGCCGCTGCCGGAATGGCAAGCGTGGAGTTCGAGGTGCCGATCGACAGCGGGACGCGGTTCGACATCGCGTCGATGAGCAAGCAGTTCACGGCCACGGCAGCCCTGCTGCTGTGCCGCGACGGGCGGCTCTCGCTGGACGACGACATTCGCAAGCACCTGCCGGAGCTCGAGCTGTCCGTGCCGGTGACCGTCGCCCAGTGCCTGCGTCACACCGGTGGCCTGCGAGAGTGGCTGTCCCTGTCCATGCTGGCCGGCCGGTCGCTGACCCGGATAACGCAAGCCCAGGCGCTGGCCTTCGTCGCCGGGCTGGCCGAGGTCAACTTCGAGCCGGGCACCGACTTCTCCTACTCCAACACCGGCTACATCCTCGTGACATCCGCCATCGAACGGATCACCGGGCAGTCGTTGCGCGCGTTCACGACCGAGCGCATGTTCGCCCCGCTGGGCATGACCGACACCCACTTCCGTGACGACAGCCAGGAGCCGCTGGCGAGGTACGCCTACGGCTACGGCGTCTCGGAGCAAGGGGCGCGCCGCGCGGACACCGAGGAGTGCGCCGTCGGCGATGGCATGATCGTGACCAGCGTCGCCGACCTGGGGCCATGGTTCGGCTTCCTCCACGACGGCCGGGTCCTCGGCGCTGACATACGCGACGCGCTGCTCGAACGGGACGACACGGATGCTCCGTATGCCCTCGGCATCTACCACACGACGGTCAGCGGGCAGCCCGCGTTCGGCCATGCGGGCGGCGCACCTGGCTACCACTCTCAGCTGCTCCTCCTGCCCGAGCAGGGCATCGGCATCGCGGTGCTGACCAACAACACCTCGATCGACCCCGGCAGGGTCGGCTACCAGGCGCTGCGCCTGGCCGCCGGGCTGCCCGACGAGGCCGAGCCCGCCCTCATCGCAGACCAGGCGGCGGCCGAGGCGCTGAGCGGGTTCTGGTGCGACTCGGGCACCGAGACGACGTTCCAGGTCGAGCAGGCGGACGACGGCAGGATCACGCTGACCGGCGGCGGCCACCTCTCAGGCACGTTCGCGCTTACGAGTGACGGGACCTGGCACGGTGAGGACAACCGGCTGCACGTGATCGATGGCGAGATCATGGCGGGGTCGATCTACGCCCCGGGACGGGCCCGCGCCTTCCTGCCCTGTGCGGCGCCGGTCGAAGGCGCCAGGCTGCCCGCGGCCGTCTACCTCAGCCCCGAGGTCGGAACCCTGGCCACGATCACCGACGAAGGTGTCCTGGAGCTCGGGCTGAGCCTGGTGGCGCTGATCGAGCCGGCCCCCGACGGCTGCTTCTCCGCCGGCATGGCCACCCTCCGCCCGGACGGCGACGACCTCCTGGTCAGTGTCCCCGGCACGTACCGGCTGCGGTTCGTCCGCCAGCCCGACGGCGCCCGCCCGGTCGGTGTGCCGCCCGGGCTCAACCTCACGACCTAAGCGCGTACGAACTGACGCCACGGTGCTGGTGAATGCCGCCGCCCAAGGCTCAGGCTCGATCGTCAACGTCACCTCCATGTCGTCCAGGAAGGGCTACGCCGGCCGGTCCGACTTCGCCGTCGGCAAGGCCGGCGCGCACCTGCTCTCCCACTGCCTCGCCGACGAGCTCGGCCCCTCCGGCATACGGGTCAACTGCGTGGCGCCCGGCTGGATCGCCAGCGAGGTGCTCGACGAATGGATGCGCACCAGGGCGGCGGCCGAGGGCGTGCCGTTCGAGGAGATCCGCGACCGCGACGTGCGGGCCATGGCCCTGCGCCGCATCGCCACCGAGGAGGAGGTCTCGCGCGCGATCATCTTCCTCGCCTCCGACCAGGCCAGGGCCGTCACCGGCGCCACCATCGACGTGAACTCCGGCCAGCTGTTCACCTGACCGGCGACCTGGTTACCGTGGAGGGTGACGGCACCCCCGGCGTCGCCATGCACCTGCCGCCTGCCGGAGAGGAGCACGAGCCCGGATGAGCCGCTACCGCACGTCCATCGGAAGCTCGGACGAGAACACGATCACACTGCTGGGCCACGACCTGCCCGGGGAGCTGATGGGCCGGGTCGGATTCGGCGAGCTGGTCTTCTGGCTGGTGGCCATGCGCCGGCCGACGCCCGGCGAGCTGCGGCTGTTCGAGGCGGTGCTGATGGCGCTCGCCGACCACGGCTTCACGCCCGCGGCCATCACGGCCAGGCTCACCCTGACCAGCGCCCCCGAGTTCTACCAGGGCGCGCTCTCGGCGGGGCTGCTCGGCGGCGCCTCGCGCTTCCATGGCGCGGCCGAAGACTGCGCGCGGTTCCTCTCCCACGCCCTCGCGGAGGGCCTGGACGCCCCTGAGGCCGTGGCCGCCCGCAGGCACATCCCCGGGCTCGGCCATCCGGTGCACACGAACGGCGACCCGCGAACGCCGGTGATCTACCAGATCGCCCGCGAAGAAGGCCTGTACGGCAAGCACATGCGCTTCCTCGAGGAGGTCGCCGCATGCCGTCCCGACGAGTCGATCAACGGCGCGGGAGCATGCGGCGCTGCCCTCGCCGACCTGGGCTTCCCCGTCGAGGTCATGCGCGGCTTCGCCCTGCTCGCCTGTACGGCGGGCCTGCTCGGCCACCTGGCCGAGGAGCAGCGCCGCCCGATCGGCCCGGACATCTACCGCGACATCGAACAGTCCGCGGACTACCTGGATCCGGAAGAACAGGTTGAGGTACCGGTCGGCCACGGCGAAGGCGCCGCGCACGGTGCCGGCGTTGCTCCTGCCGAACGTGGTGGGCACCATGCTCCCCGCGTCGAACTCGATGACCGCGGGTAGTGCGGGCCGTTCGTCTCAGCTGGGGTTCGGGCAGGGTGGCTGGAACGGGACGTCAGCCACATGCTTCCGCCATTCCGCCTCGGTGATCGCGTCCCCCGACTCCCGGCAGACCCTTGCCGCGATCCGCGCCGGATCCACCTCCCACAACCGCACATCGCCTCCGGCGCTGACCAGCGTGCTCCCGTCCGCGCTGAAGGCCAGGTCCGTGTAACTCTCCCCTGGGCTGTTGACGGCGATGTGGCCACGCGGGCGCGCCGGGTCCGTGATGTCCCAGAGCCACAGCTGGCCCGCCCCGGTCCCCACCGCCAGGACTTTGTCGCGCGGGTCGAAGGCCACGGCGAAGATCCTGCCGTCGGGCCCGGTCAGCGGCGCGCTCACGAGAACGGGCTGGGCCGGGCCGGTCACCTGCCACAGCCTGATGGTTCCCGAGGCGTTGCCCGCCGCGAGCATCGTGCCACCGTGGCTGAAGGTCACCGACCGGACGTCGTCTCCCATCCCTGTCATGAGCGTCGCGCCGCGTACCGGTCGGGCCGGGTCGCGCACGTCCCACAGGGCCACCACGCCACCCTGCGTCGCCGTGGCCAGCCTGCGCCCGTCCGGGCTGAACGCCACGGCGAAGACCTGCCCGGAGTCCGGGCTGAGCGTGCCGAGCGCCCGCAACGTGCGCGCGTCCCACAGGTGCACCGTGCCGTCGTCGCTGCCGGCCACCAGCAGCCTGCCGTCCGGGCTGAACGCGACACTCTGGATGAGCGCGGTCGGCCCGAGCAGGGATGCGCGGCGAACCGGCCGCCGCGGGTCGGTGATGTCCCACACGAGCACGGCGTTGCCGAGGCGGGTGCTGCCTGCCAGCGTGCGCCCGTCCGGGCTGACGGCGACCGTACTGCCCATCCTGTCGTACGGCGGAGGCGCGGTCAGCGGCGGGCTCACCGGCACGGGCCGGCGTCCGGCCACGTCCCAGAGCCTGATGTCACCCGCGGCGGCGGCCAGCAGGGTGGAGCCCGCGCGGAAGGCCACGTTGTCGATCGGGTGCTCGGTGGCTTCGATCATCGGACCCGGCAGGTCCCACACCCTGGTCACGCCGTCGGCCCCGTTGGTGATGACGAGGCGGTCGCCGTTCCTGAACAGCACGGCGGTCACCGGCTCGGGGTGCGGCAGGGCGCTGACGACCCGCCCGGAGGCCACGTCCCACACCCGGGCGGTGTTGTCCGCGCTCCCGACTCCGAGCAGCCGGCCGTCCGCGCTGAAGGAGACCACGTTGATCCACACGCTGACCTCGGCGACCAGCGGTTGCCCGAACGGCTGCGGCCGGTCGGCGCGGGTCGTGTCCCACAGCCGCACGGAACCGTCGTTGCTGCCGACGGCGACCAGTTTGTCGTGGTAGGCGATGGCGTTCACCCGGCTCGGCAGTGCCAGCGGCGGCCCGGCGCGCCTGACGGCAGTGGGGTCGCTGGTGTCCCACAGCTGTAGCGCGCCGGCCGTGCCGGTGCCGTTGCCCGCGGCCAGCACCCGCCCGTCGGGCCGGAACGCGAGAGCGCGGACGGCGCCTTCGGGGCCGGTGAGCGGGGGCCCGAGCGTGGATGTCCGCAGGTCCAGGAGCCGGATCGTGCCGTCGCGGCTGCCGATGGCCAGGGCCTGCCCGCCGGGGCTGAAGTCGAGCGCGTAGACGGTGTCGGCCGGGCCGCTCACCGGGCCGCCCAGCGGCCGCGGGTGCGCGGGGTCGGCGACGTTCCAGAGGCGGACGGTGCGGTCCTTGCCGCCGGTGGCCAGGACGCGGCCGTCCGGGCTGAACGCAACCGCGTAGATGGGGCCGGCGTGGCCGGTGAGCGGGGCGCCGACCCGTGTGGGGCGGCGCGGGTCGGTCAGGTCCCACAGCAGCACGGTGCTGTCGGTGACGGCCGCGCCCGCGGCGGCCAGCAGCCGTCCCGACGGGGAGACGGTCACCGCCTGGAGCGCCCGGCCCGGACGGACCAGCCGGGTGACCGCGGGCGCGCCGGCGACCTCCACGAGTCCGGACCGCGCCTCGAGTGTCGGCGCGATGCGATGGGCGGCCACCGCCAGCTGGGCGGCGAGCACGGGATCGGTGCCCCGCAGCCGTGCCGCCGTCATCGTCATGGTCCTGGAGATCGCCACGTCCCGCGCCTGGTCGGCTTCGACACGTTTCCACTGGGAGTAGGCGGCCAGGCCGCCGGCGAGTACGGCAAGCACGGCCAGCGCCGCCAGCAACTGGTAGAGGTGGCGGTTCCTCCGGCGGTGCTGCTGGACGCTCACGTCGAGAAACCGCTGCTCCAGCGGGTTCAGCTGGGCGCGGTGCGCCGGATCGCCGGCCCATTCCCGCGCCGCCTCCAACTGCCCGCCCCGGTAGAGCACGCCGGAGTCGCGTTCGCTGGACTCCCATAATCGGGCGGCTCTGGTGAGCTGCCGGAACACGCGCAGCCCAGCCCGGTCCGCGTCGATCCATGACCGCAGCCGTGGCCAGGCGGACAGCAGGGCCTCATGGCTGATCTGCACGGTGTCCGCGTCCACGGTCAGCAGCCGGCGCTCCACGAAGTGGTCGAGCACCGGCTCGACCTCGTCGGCCAGCTCGTCGCGCCTCACTTTGCGCCGGGTGTCGGCGGTGTCGGTGCCGAGGTGGGTCAGCCGCAGGAACAGCTGCCTGGCGAGCTCCTGCTGGTCGGCCGTGAGCTCGGCGTAGACGGACTCGGCGGTGGTGGCCACCGCTGCCTGGAGACCGCCGCTGGCCCGGTAGTGTTCCACGGTCATCCTGCGGCCACGGCAGTTCTCCCAGGTGGCCAGGAGCGTGTGGGACAGCAGCGGGAGCGCGCCCGCCTCGTGCGGGGTGATCTCACGCAGGAGCAGTTCGACCAGGCCGGAGTCGATGTCGACGCGGGCGCGGCGGGCCGGCCCCTCGATGGCCTGCCGCAGCTGGCTTTCCGTCATCGGGCCGACCACGAGCTGGCGGGACTGCAAGGCGCTCGCCAACGCCGGGTAGCGCAACGCGTGCGGGTAGAAGTCCGCCCGCATGCCGACCACGACCGGAGTCGTGCCCGCCAGGTCCGCCAGCTCGCCGACGAACCGCAGCCGGTCGCCGTCCTGCATGTCGGCGGTGAAGATCTCCTCGAACTGGTCGACGATCACCACCCCGTCCGCCGGCTCAGGGAACGGGCGTTCGCCGGGGGTCAGCAGCACCCAGGACGGCAACGCGGGAATCAGCCCGGCGCGTAACAGCGACGACTTGCCCGACCCCGACGGCCCCACCACCATGGTCAGCCCCGGCGACATCTGGTCGACCAGCCGCCGGGTCAGCTCCTGCCGTCCGAAGAACCAGTCGGCGTCCTCCGGTCGGAAACACTCCAGCCCCCGGTAGGGCGGCACCTGATCGTTCGGCCGTGGGCCTGGGACTCGCCGTACCCGCAGCAGCGCCAGCACCCACCGCTCGCGCGCTTCCGGTTCCGTGACGCCGCACGTGATGAGGACCTTCTCGTACTGATCGGTTTGCGAGGCGAGCGGCACGTTCGCCCCGCGGAACCACCCGCCGAGCGTGCCGTACGGCATGTCGACGGCCTTGCCCAGCTCCCTGATCGTCTTCCGGGCCGTGTTGCGCAGCAGCGTCAGCTCGCGGGCCAGATCCTCACGAGTGACGACCCGGTCAGGGTCGGGCCGGGCGACGTCCTGATCTGAACCATCGGTCATGCCACCCTCCGTGGAGCTGGCGCAACATCGCCCCAAGTGTGACGGACTCATGAATCCTGTGCGAGCTTGTGCGGAGATTCCCCGGCCCGTGGTCGCACACCTCGCAAGCCGCTTTCACTGGCCTTGTCCAGCAGCCACAACCTGCTCACGAAGCAGGCCGACAGCACGGGGAGAGAAATGCACAACCGCATCAAGCGAGCCCTGGTCGTGCTCGCGACGTCGCTCTTAGCCGCCACGGCGCTGTTCGCCGCCGGCCCGGCGCCGGCCAGTGCCGAACCCTGGGGGTGGCGCTGGTGCGCCCCCAGCTACGTCGTCCTCGACTGCGTCGTCAACCAGGCCGGATCGCGGTCCGGCAGCATCGAGCCGCACAACCCCGAGGGCTGGCTCCACGTGAAGTACAACTCGGCGACCGCGGCGGCGTGCTACCTGCACTTCTGGTACACCGACCGGACCACCGGGTCGGAGCGCTACTTCGGCGGCCGGTGGGCGTTCCCGTACCGGAGATCCACCGACATCACCGGGCTCAACCCGTCGCGCTTCTATGACGTCCGCGTGTCGGCCGTCAACTGCGCCGCCTACGTGCGGGTCCAGAACTACACGTAGAAACTACAAGTAACAATCGCGAGGGACAGCCCGGGGCGGGCGGACCTGCCCCGGGCTCACTCACGCCTCCCTGCGGTCGGGTCCGGCGGCCGGTTCCCTCTCGCCGGCGGCCGCCGTGACCGGTGTCCATGGGCTGGCGCTGCATTGCCGGTATCGCTGGTAGAAGCCCCTGGCGTGTGCGTACTGGCCGGTGGTGAACCAGGTCAGCTCTGGGTGACGGGCCTCCAGCCGGCGTAGGGCGAGGGTCCCGAGTCCGCAGAACTGCCAGTCGGGCGAGAAGCTGATCTTAAGGAGGAGACCGACGCCGCACGGCTCGCATACCTCGTATCGGACGTGGCCGAGCGCATGTTCATCAGCGGCGACGATCGAGAACTCGTAGAAGGAGGTCTGGGCGTCGGAGGGCAGCCTCGGGCGGCTGGGCTGGGCGATCGCCTGCGTGATCGGCCTTCGAGGAGGCTGGGGGCAGGAATTGGCGCTAGGAACCTGATCTTCGTTTCAGTTCGATGACGAGGGGTGTTTGCCCTGGTGGGTGGGTGCGGCTTCGCCCCCGGCCGCTCAGCGGATGGCGCAGAGCTGGACGCTGTCCTGGTCGCCGCCGGAGTCAGGCCGATCCGCTCCCCCCGCATACCGGACCCAGTCCGCCCTGCTGAGCTGCCACTGGGACGTGGAGCAGACGAACCCCGCCGGGTCGGCGGCGATCGCCGCCAGGTCATGCAGATCCCACAGCGAAAGCCCCCGGTCAGGGCTCGCCATCAAAGCGATACGGCCGTCGGCGTTGAGCGCCACGGAACCGACGTCCTGCGAATGTCCCCGCAACCTGGCCGGCTGGACCGGCCGATGAGGATCGGAGAGATCCCAGAGAAATCCAGTCCCGCCGGCCCCCGCCATCAAGGCCGTTTTCCCGTCCGGCGTCACGGCCACGTCGTACATGTCGATCGGAGGCACGTCCAGCGCGGCCGTGTGGACCGGGCGTGCGCGATCATCCAGTCTCCAGACATCGGCCCGGCCCGCGTTCGCCACGACGATGGTCCGCCCGTCCGCGCTCATCGCCGTCGCCTCCGCGAAGTCCTCGGGAAGGGCCGGCTCGGCCTTCTTGACCGGATGCGCGGGATCGGCCAGGTCCCAGACCGTCACACGTTCGGATTCGCTGGTGACGGCGCTCCGGCCGTCCGCGCTCAGTGCCACATCCCGGATGTCCGAAGCATGCGCCTGCGTCGACGACAGCCGCCGGGGATGAGAAAGGTCAGTCAGGTCCCACAAGGTCATCGCGCCGGCGAAGTCCCCGATGACCGCGATACGGCCGTCGCGGGACAAGGCCAGCGCCTCGACGCCCTGGTATTCGCCCTTCCCCGGTGCGGGCAGCGTGGCCAGGCGGGCCGGACGGTCCGCATCGGTCAGGTCCCACACGCTGGTGGTGCCGTCGGCGTCGCCGGTCAGCGCGGTACGCCCGTCGAACGACAGCGCCAACGCCCGCACGTCACCCTCACGCTCCTCCTTCAATTCCACCGGCCGTGATGATTTCTTGTCGTCGAGCCAGTCTTCGACATTCAAGGCGTACACGCCGTCCTCGTCGGAGAACAGCGCCGTCTTCCCGTCGCCCGTGAGGGCCACGTCCAGGACGGCGTGCGGATTCAGGGTGTACACGTCGGTGCGGCGCCACTCGACCAGCGTGTCGATCAACGCCGCCCGCGTCTGCTCGTCCGAGTGGATTTTGACCGCGGCCAGCCCGAGATTCCGCGCGCGAGCACCGTCGTCCTCGCGCAATTCCGCGGCGGCCAGCGCGAGCCTGCGGGCCAACGCGACCCGCTCGTGCGCCTTGGCCTGGTCGTGTTCGCGTTTCACCCCGTATCCCGCCACCCCCACGGTGACCACCAGTAACGCGGCGAGCACGAGGGAAAGAGCTCTCCCTCGGCAGCCTCTCCGGGACGGCTCGCTGGGGGGCTGCGACGACACCACGACCTCATTTCCATCGGACCAAGCTCCACGACTTACAGCGGCGCATACTTCTTCTCTGCGACGTGCGCCCACTCCTGCTTGCAGCCGGAGAAGAACCTCGTACCCCATCCTCTGCACTCACAGCAGTGGAATTCCATGATCATCGCTATTTCTGCACTCAGCCTCCTCGAAGGCCGATCGCTTCCGATCTGGCGTTGACGGCCGCGGCGTACAGGCTCCAGCCCAGGTTGGTATCGAGGGTGGCGATGGTGATCTCCGCCCAGCCGGAGTACGTGGCAGGCCTGCGCGATGTCGGACCAGGAGGATCCGTCTGCGCGCAGGCTCTGCACCGCGTGGCGCAAGGCCGTGTCGTAGCGTAGGCGCGCCTCAGCGAGCGTGTCGAGTTCGGCCGACTGTGGGCTCACCTGCACGGGCGGGGCCGTTGAGGTGCCGAACCGCAGCGCCAGCGCCTGGCGCGCGCTGGCTTGGAGTTCACACAGCGTACGGCCGTGGACGACGACGTCATGCGCACCGGCCCGCGTGATCCACCGCCGTTCCCGTCGAACGGCCGGCAGGACGATGGCGCCCCCGTCGGCCGCGAGTTCGGCCGTGGATACAGCTCACGACGGTACGGGAGACCGACACCCACGTCCTGTACGAGGCCGCCGCCCGCCAGTTCGTGCTGCCACGCGGAGACCTGCCGGCCGCGTGGCTGACGAGGTCATCACGATCCTGGAGGCGGGCGCGTGACCGAATCGACGCCAATGGATCAAGTTCGACTCCTCGCTAACGTGACCCGTGCTCGTCAGGGCAAGACCAACAGCCGAATGCCGACAGCGTCGGAACCTGTGAACGGAGTGTCCTCATGGCCGACCCGAAACGTGACGTCGACCAGCATGATGAAGAGTCGCTGATCGGTGACGGCGTCACCCAGGGGATCGTGCGGGTGGGGGACACCGTTCGCCGCCCGGTCCGGCCCTTCACCATGACGGTCCAGGCATACCTGGCGCACCTGCACGCCGCCGGTTTTTCCGCGGCTCCAGTCCCCCTCGGTCTCGACAGCCAGGGACGCGAGATGTTGTCGTTCGTTCCCGGTGACGTTCCCCGCGAGCCGCTTCCACCAGAAACGGCGGGGGAGGAGGTCCTGATCGAACTGGCGCGGCTCGTCCGGCGACTGCATGACGCCGCTCAGGCTTGGGTGCAGCCCGCAGACGCCGTTTGGGGAGGAATCCCCGGGGCACAGAGCACGGCTTCGACTCCTGACGGCGAGCCGCTGCTGGTTGGCCACCGCGACTACTGCCCCGGCAACGTTGTCTTCCGTGACGGTCTGCCTGCGGCGCTCATCGACTTCGATTTGGCCAAGCCGACCACAAGGGTCGACGACATCGCCAACGCGCTCTACTACTGGGCGCCGCTTCTGCACCCCAAGGACAGGGCGCCCGCCTTCATCGACCTCGACATCCCTCACCGCGTCGCCGTGTTCGCCGATGCCTACGGCATGACCGCCGATCAGCGCCACGCACTGGTTCCCGCGGCGACGCGCATGATCGGCCGCTTTCACGTCAACATGCGCGCCGCGGCCCAGACGGATCCGGCGTTCAACCGCATGTGGGACGAAGGGGTGAAGGATCGGTTGCCCCGGGCCGAGGCCTGGATCCACGACGAAGGCCCGGCCATCACCGCCAGGCTCACCGGCCGGTGACAGTTACCGCTGGTAGTCACACCCGGCGTGTGACTACCAGGTTTAGTTGGCGACTGTGAAGCATCCGACCTTGGAGTTCAACGTTGGTTCCAAGCGATGGTTGGCGGCTGCTCCGAGGCTTACTTGGCGGAAACGTACACGATCTTCGGTCGCGACCCGCCGAAAGTTCCTCGAAAGAAATCCGGGAGGCGGCGTCGGATCAGGACAGAGGTGTTCGTAGTAGGGGTGAGTGGTCGCCCGCGAGGGGTGCCCCGAACCACAGGAGATGATCCGAGATGCAGTACATGGTTTCCGTGATCTTTGACAAGGCCGGCTTGGCCACCCCGGACGAGATGGCTGCGATCGACGTGTTCAACGACCGGCTCGTAGCCGAAGGCCACTGGGTCTTCGCCGGCGGTCTCGGGGCACCCAGCACGGCCACTGTGATCGACAACCGGGGTGGGGAGGCGCTGTTCACCGACGGGCCCTTCGTGGAGTCGAAGGAGTTCCTCGCCGGCTTCTGGATCATCGAGGCCGCGGACCTCGACGTGGCGCTCAAGCTCGCCGCTGAGGGGTCGAGGGCCTGCAATCGGAAGGTCGAGGTGCGGCCGTTCCTGTGAGCGTGATCGACGTCCGGGAGGCGATCACCCAGGCCCACCACGAGGAGTGGGCGCGGGTGGTCGCCGCCTTGACCAGGCGTTTCGGTGACCTCGACATCGCCGAGGAGGCGGCGGCCGAGGCGTTCGCGACCGCCGTCCAGCGGTGGCCGGCCGACGGCGTACCTCCCAATCCCGGCGCCTGGCTGACCACGACCGCCAACCGCAAGGCCATCGATCGGATCCGGCGCGAGAACAAGCGCGACGACAAGCAGAAGGAGGCTCAGATGTCGTACGACGACCCGCCCGAGCCTCTTGGCCCGATCGATGACGAGCGGCTCCGGCTGATCTTCACCTGCTGTCACCCGGCGCTCGCGATGGAGGTCCGCGTGGCGCTGACGCTGCGCATGGTCGGCGGTCTGACCATGGCCGAGATCGCCCGTGCCTTCCTGGTGCAGGAGAGCGCCATGGGGCAGCGGATCACCCGCGCGAAGGCCAAGATCAAGGCGGCTCGCATCCCCTATCGGGTGCCGTCCGCGGAGGATCTCCCGGGACGCGTCTCCGGTGTACTCGCCGTCCTCTTCCTTGTCTTCAACGAGGGCTACCTGGCCACCGGCCCCGACACCGATCCCGTACGTCACGACCTGACCGCCGAGGCGATCCGGCTCACGCGCCTGATTCGTGCCCTCATGCCGACCGACGGTGAGGTGGCCGGGTTGCTGGCGCTGATGCTTCTCACCGAGGCCCGCCGTACCGCCCGGATTTCGCCGAGCGGCGAACTGGCCGCCCTCGACGAGCAGGACCGTGGGGCCTGGGACGCGGCGCTGATCGCCGAGGGCCATCGGCTGGTACGCGAGCGCCTGGCCGCCGGTGTGGCTCCGGGTCGCTACCAGATCCTCGCAGCGATCAACGCCGTGCACACCTCCGCCCGCGACGTACGCGACACCGACTGGTCGCAGGTCGTCGCCCTCTACGACCAGCTCGTCCGCCTCGACCCCTCGCCGATCGTCGCCCTCAACCGGGCCATCGCGGTCGCCGAGCTCGACGGCCCGGAGGTGGCACTGGCGGCCGTCGACCGTCTCGAGGACGCGTTGGCGGGCTATCACGCCTACTACGCGACGCGCGCCGACCTGCTGCGTCGGCTGGGCCGCAGTCAGAAGTCGCGCGCGGCGTACGACAAAGCCATCGAGCTTGCAGGCAACACCGCCGAGACCGCTTACCTGACACGCCGCCGCGACCAGCTGGGGTAGTGCCCCAGCCGCCAACCAAGGCTGGGACCGCCAACTAAAACGGGGAGTCACAGTCGCGACACCCGTTTCGCAGGCACACTGGCCAACTCAAGCGCTAAACCACAGGACATGTGACTGAGCGCTTCAGTTGGCGGGAATCGCCCGCTGAAACGCTAAGTCACCACAACTGATCGTTACGAGGTGCCGTTAGTCGGCTTCTAGAACGAAGAACAGGAAGCTCAGGAACCTCGTGCGGGTGAGCTCGAGCTCGCGGAACTTTTCGGGGAACAAATCGCGGGCTTCCGGCACAAACGGCGGTTCGCTGATGACGCTGATGCGAAAGCCAGCCGTGGTGAAGGCGTCGGTCATCGCGTGCAGCGGCCGCTCCCAGAAGCTCATCTGGGCGGTCTGTCCACCCATGGTCCATTCTTCGGTCCGGTTACGGGTCTCGAAATAGTTGATCTTGTCCCCGGCCATGTGACGCATGAGGGTGGTGACGAAAGGATGGTCGACCGAGACGAGGAGTCGGCCGCCAGGTCTCAGTACGCGTCGCAGCTCGGCCAGGGTCGGTCCCCAGTCTTCCAGGTAGTGCAGCACCAGGGACGCGATGACGTCGTCGAACGCGTCGTCGGGGAAGGGCAGTGGGCTGGTCAGGTCGGCGACCCGCAGGTCCGCGTCGGCGCCCAGCCGCTGTCGGGCCATCTCCAGCATCCCGGCACTCGCGTCGATGCCGGTGACGATGGCGCCTCGATCGCGCAGTTCGGAGAACAGGGGTCCTGAGCCGCAGCCGGCGTCGAGGATCCGCCGGCCGGTCACGTCCCCGGCGAGCTCCAGCATCGCGGGCCGCTCGTAGTACGCGTTCAGGAGGCTGGCCTCGTTCTCGGCTGAGTACCCCTCGGCGAGACGGTCATAGTCGTTGAATCGGGACGGATGTGCGGTCTCAACATGGTTTTCGGGCGTACTAGGCATGCGGGCCATTTTGGCCCACCGGTCTCGGCAGCACAGACGTACGGTCCGTTTGCCGTGGCTGAGGGCTTCAATCGGCGGAAATCGCCACCTTACCTAGTAACGGTCTACTCACGTTGCGCTGAAGTCGCGAGAGTCTGATTCCTTGACGTGCTGAGCTAACTACATGCCGTTATCTGCCGGTGTGTTCGAGGTCTGCGATGAGGCGATCTGGTATCACCGGGCGCGCAAAGCCCGCCAACTCAAGCGCACATCCGCCAACTGAAGTGCTAATTCGCCAACTGAAGCGCTAAGTCACAGGACATCGCCCCGATGAGAGTTCCAGCATCATCAGCAGTATGACGATCGGCTCGCTGAGCTACCCTGAAGTATGACTCAACGGATCACGGTGTCACTCCCGGACGATCTCGCAGCTCGCGCGAAGGCCACGGGCAACGCCTCGGCTTACGTAGCCGAGGCTCTGCGGAACCAGAGCCGCCTCGAGCGGGACATGGCCATTCTCGCCGAGCTCTGGGGAGAAGGCTGGGACGCCGGCATCTCCGACAGCGACCGTGAGCGGGCCTCCCACCTGCACGGCAGGGAGATCGAAACCGCGTGAGCTCAGATGACGCCCCCGGTCTGAGCGGACATGTCCTCGATCTCTCCGCGCTCACCCACCTGGCAGCCGGCGAGTCGATGTACGGCCGTGAAGTGGTCCGCCAGGCGGCGGTGTACGGCGTCACTCTTCTCGTCCCTGTCCTGGCGGCCCAGTATCTGGCCGCCTACCACGCAGGCAAGGGCAGTGCCCTGCTGAACCTGTCGATCATCCTGATCGCCCCGTTCGACTCTGTGCATCTGGCCGTCACTACGCCGTTCACCGAGACGCTGGACCGCAACGCCCGCCGCTTGTCGACGGACTTGACCGAGCGCGAGCGTGTGCTCACCGTACTGGTGGCCGCGCACGCCATCCACCTTTCCCAAAGTCGTGGATGGCGGCTGCTGACAGCAACGCCCTCGCTGTATGAGGGCATCGACGTGCGCACCGAGATCCTGCCCTGACCCCTTGCCCGTTGGGCAGGGCGACGGCCCCCGCTCGCCGCCCGCGCGGCCTCATCGATAGTGGTCACCCGCACGCTGTGGCAAACACGGGGCCCACCGGGAATGAGTAGCCTCTACTCAGCCCGATCACCCGGCCGATCCGCAGGGCCGATCCGGATGACGCGGGCCTCCCCGCCGCTGGTCGGTGGCGACGAACCCGGTCGCGCTTTTGGTGCGGCGGCCCAAAGCCCCCTGAGCCCCGAGCCCGCACGATGGGGTTCATGGCTGATCTCACCGACCTGCAGAAGCTGCTCGACCACGAGGGCGGGGCGCTCGGCGTTCCCGGCGCGGCCGTGGGCGTGATCCACTGCGGGGACCGGCACGTCCTCACGACCGGGGTGAACAGCGTCGACGCGCCCGCGCCCGTCACCGCCGACACCCTGTTCCAGATCGGCTCGACCACCAAGACGGTGACCGCCACCGTGATCATGCATCTGGTCGAGCGGGGCGAGCTCCGGCTGGACGGGCGGGTGCGCGAGTACCTGCCCGACTTCCGGCTGGCCGACGAGGCGGCGGCGGACGCGGTCACCATCGAGCACCTGCTCACTCACACCGGCGGATTCCTCGGCGACATCGACGACGGCCTGAGCTGGGGCCCCTCGGCGCTGGCCGACGCCATCGCGGCATACGCCGAGCTGCCTCAGCTGTTCGCGCCTGGCAGCATCGCCTCCTACAGCAACGCGGGTTTCCGGCTGCTGGGCAGGATCGCCGAGGTGGTCTCCGGCCTGGCCTACGAGGAGGTGGTCCGGCGCGTGGTCCTCGAACCGCTGGGCATGACCTCCAGCTTCTTCTTCCCCTGGGAGGCCGCGACCAGGCCGCACGCCGTCGGCCACGTCGCCGACGAGAGCGGCCCGCGCGTGGCGCACACCTGGGGCCTGTACCGCGAGGCCATGCCCGAAGGCGGGCTGCTGTCGTCGGTGACCGACCAGCTCCGCTACGCCGCCTTCCACCTCGAGGGAGCCGGCGCGGGCCAGGCCCCGCTCACCCGGGAGACCCGCGCGCTGATGCAGCGCGACCGGGTGGCCTGCGGCGTCCCGTGGAAGGCGATCGGCCTGCCATGGCTGATCGACGAACGGGCCGGGCTGCGCCTGGTCACCCACGGCGGCAGCATCGGCAACATCCAGGTGTCGGCCTTCGTGCTCGCTCCCGAGCACGGCTTCGCGGTCACCGTGCTCGCCAACGCGGGAGCGGGCAAGCGGCTCGGCGAGCTGGTGCTCGGCTGGTGCCTGGAGCACCTGCTCGGCGCGGCGCAGGAGGAGGCGGTCCTCGCGCTCAGCCAGGACCCTCCCGCCCGGGAGTACGACGGCGGCTACTACGCAGGGCAGTGGACCTTCCAGGTGAGAGCGGAGGGGGCGAGGCTGCGGGTCAGGATGGAGCTCGACGAGGAGCTGGTCGCCGCAGGGATCCCGGCGCTGCCGGAGCTGGAGCTGGCCTTCCTGGCCAGCGAGCGCGACACGGTGGTCATCGTCGCCGATCCCGCCCGGCCGGCCGGGCGCTTCCTGCGTGACGACAGCGGCCGGATCGCGTTCCTGCACCTGGGCGGGCGGGCGGCACAGAGGCTGTAGCGGGCGAGGAACGACCCCGGAGCGGCCGGCTCAAAATGGGATGAACCAGAACGGCGCAGCGGTCATCCAACCCGTTGAACGACTCAACACCACAAGGGGATCACGATGACGCACAAGAGGCTCGGCCGCTCGACGCTGGTGGCCGCGCTCACGGCAGGGGCGCTGCTGGCGGGCCTCGCGCCCGCGGCGCTCGCCGAACCCGCCAGGCGCGCGCAGGACGCGCTGGGCCCGTACGGGCTCGGCGGCGTCCAGCTGGGCATGAGCGCCAAGGACGCCACGGCCACAGGCAAGGTCGTGCAGAAGACGCGCGCCGGCGCGTGCTCGGGCTGGGATCTGAAGGCTCACCCCTCCGGTCGCGACGGCGTGGGCATGTGGATCTCCAAGAAGCTGGGCGTGGCCATGATCTTCGCGCCCGAGGGAGTGAAGACGCCTCAGGGCATCGGCCTCGGCTCCACCCAGAAGCAGCTGAACAAGGCCTACCCCAAGCTGAAGCGCGCCGCCAGCGGCTTCCCCATCGCCAAGGTCCCCGGCAACCCGAAGGCCTACTACTACTTCCTGCTGTCGAAGAACAAGATCTACGAGATGGGGCTCGCGCTCTCGAACCAGGACTGCGCCAACTAGCGGCCGAGCCGCGTCCGCACCACTAGGTCGTGGAGGGCCTCGCCCGCCGAGGCCGCCTCGGGCAGGCGCGCGGCCTCGCGCTCCTCCTCCAGCCGCGCCGTCATCCGCGCGACGTCGTCGGCGGCCGACGCGAGAGCGGGCGCGGGCCCGTGCTCGGCCTCCCTCTTGGCGGCCACCAGCTCGGGCAGGTACGCGGGGCCGTACTCCAGCAGCCTGGTCAGGTCGGCCTCCAGCGTTCCCGTCCGCATCAGGTGGATGCCGGTGGCCAGGACCCTGAAGGTGTAGAGCAGCGGCTTGAGCTCGCCGCTCTTGCCGAACAGCCGCCACTGGGTGCGCGCGAACCCCAGGTAGTGGTGAGCGTGGTGGCGCGTCAGGCACCCCGGCGCGAGCGCGAGCAGCTCCTCGTGGACCGGCGAGGACGCCATCACCAGCGGCGACAGCAGCTGCTCCAGCACGTACCCGTTGCGCCGCAGCAGAAGCCCGCAGAATTTCGCGAGGTCGTGCGTGACCAGGTCGACCTCGACGCCTGAGCGGGTCCACGACCTGTCGATCGTCTCCTCGCCGCCCCGCAGGCCGACGACCTGCTCCACCGGCAGCACGTGCACGCCGCGCAGGTCGACGTCGGAGTCGGCCGAGGGGAACCCGTACAGGTGCGCGCCGCTGACCGTCGCGAAGGCCAGCGGGTACGGCTGCTCACCGGCCACCTCGGCCAGCCATCCGGGAAGCGTCACAGGTGCGCCCTCCGCATCTCGATCAGGAACTCCTCCACCGCCGCGCGGTCGGGCGCGGCGGGCAGCACGCTGCGCGGCAGCGCCCGCTCGAAGGCGGCCATCAGCGAGGCGCGCCACCGCCGCAGCTCCTCCCACGACACCCGACCCTGCCTGACCTCGAGCAGCCGCTCGCGGTAGGCGCCGACCTCCACCAGCGGCTCGCCGTGCTCCACCAGGTGGATGCCGCTCAGCAGCAGCCTGATCATGTGCATGGCCTGTTTCCACTTGGGCGCGGCGGGGTCGAGGCGGCGGAACTGCGCGTCGGCGTAGCGCGCGAACGTCTGGTGGGCACGCTGCGACACGAACGCCCCGCGCAGGTCCAGCAGCCGCCTGCCCGCGGGAGTGACGACCTCGGCCAGCGGCGACCACAGCGTCTCCAGCACCGTCGGGTTGGCCTCCAGCGCCAGCACGCAGAACCGCTCCACCTCCCACGAGAACTGCTCGGGCAGCGGCCCGTCGCGGTGGGTGGGCGGCCTGTCCAACCGCCAGAACGCCTCGGTGGGCGCCACGAACACGCCCCTCCTGTCGGTGTCGGAGGCCGGGGTGTCGAGCCCGTAGGCCCGCGACCCGACGATCACCGACAGGATCAGGTCGTCCTCGCTCACGTGCCCGCCCCGAGCCCGCTGATCAGGTCGGCGGCGTCCATCCTGCGCACCTCGCCGAGCCCGCCGGGGAACAGGGCGTACGCCTGGGCCTCGGGATCGAGCTCCACGTCACCGGTGACCAGCGCGGCCCACTCCACCTCGGCGAAGCCGTCGGTGTGCTCGACGCCGCCGGCGCGGGCGGCCAGCCGGTCGGCGAACGCGCGGACCGGCTCGTCCTCGCGCCGCTGGAAGCGCAGCACGCGCTCGCCGCGCCGTACCAGCACCGAGCGGGCCCGCGCGGCCGCGTGCCAGCACGCGACCTCCCACAGCGTCACCCGCGCGCCGGGCCCGAACGCGCTCTCCATCGCCACGCCCAGCCTGGCCAGCTCGACCGAGCTGCCGGCCACGCTGTGGAAGCGGCCGCCGGCCGACAGGTTCAGGTCGGCCCAGCGCATCGTGCCCGCCCACAGGTCGGCCACCAGCGGCACCAGGATCTTGGCCTGGCCCGCCAGGTCGAAGCGCTGTTGTACGGCGAGCGGATCGAACAGCCCGCCCGGCGAGCGCATGAACCCGGCGAACCCGCGTACCAGCTCCTCGAACGGCACGTCGTTGTAGCTGAAGACGACCGGCACCACGTAGCGGCCGCCGAGCTTGGCCAGCTTGCCGACGTCGAGGTCGACGAACTCCGAGGAGCCCAGCGGCTCGGGCGCCGAGGTCAGGTCACCCGAGTGGACGACCGCGTCGCCGCCCAGCCGCAGCCGGGTGTAGTCGCACAGGCCGACGAACTGCCACCTGGTGTCGAACACCGCCACCGACAGGTCGAGGTCGACGCGGGTGCCCGCGGGCTCGGCCCAGTGCAGGAACAGCCTGACCACCTGCTCGGCGGGGATCGGCTGCACGCTGCCGCGCGTCAGCCGTACCAGCGCCGTGGTGGCGGCCCGCTCGGAGGTGGGCGCGACCAGGTCGGCCAGCCCCTCGTCCAGCAGCACGTGCGACAGGGCGGGCAGCCCGGCCGCGCGACGCAGCAGCTCGCCGGAGATCAGCTCAGTGGCGATCGCGCCCGCCGCGGCCGGGAGCGGCGCGCGCTCGTCGTCGCGGGTGTGGAAGCGCGCGCTGCCGCCCCTGGGCAGGAACAGGCGGGTACCGCCGGGAGGCGTGCGCAGCTGGCCGAGCGCCGAGATCAGCACGCCGGGCGCGATCGAACGCAGCGCGGGCTCCAGCGACCCCGCCACCAGCTCGGGCGAGAGGCGGAGCAGCTGGCTCAGGCGGCGGCCCAGCTCGCCGGGACGGCGCGCCAGCAGGGCCAGCGCCCGCTCGCCTTCCTTGGCGGCCAGCGCCTTCTCCACGTGCGTGCCGAACGTCGTCACCCGCAGCCGCCCGTCGCGCACGACCAGCAGTTCGGGACGGCTCTCCGCACGCTCCAGCAGCGCCGCGCCGAACGCGGTCGCGGGGTCGAGCCTGGTGCCGCGCAGCGCCGCGAAGGCCAGCGCCGCGTCAGGGTGGCGGGCGTGGTGCTCGTGCGGGTGCAGCACCTCGGCCATGTGCTTCCACTGCTCGCCGTGGCGTCGCAGATCCTCGATCAGGTACGGCAGCGCGAAGCCGTCCAGCGCGCCGAGCAGCGTCCTGCGCAGCCGCCTGGGCAGGGAGATCCGCCGCGCGGGCCGTACCCGAAGGCCGGGGTCGGCGCCCATGAGCACGTACATCAGCCTGAGCACATCGGTCGCCGTGCCCAGGTGGCGGGCCAGCAGCTCCTCGGCGGCGCCGAGGTCGGGTCGGGCGACCCTGAGCGCGGGGGCGGCCCCTGGCTTGCCCGGCGCGACCCGCTTGGTCGGCACGGGGCTCGGCGCGGTGAGCGCGGCGGCCAGCGCGATCGCCCTGGTCTCCTTGACAGGGACGGCCTCGGGCAGCCAGTCCGCCGACAGCGGCCAGTAGGCGTCGAGCAGCGCCAGCAGGTCGTCGCGGTCCTGCACCGGCATGGGCGTCTGCCGCGACAGCATCGAGACGGCCAGCTCGCGCGCGGCGGCGGTGGCGTCACGGCACAGGTGGAGCAGCGTGGTGTCGAAGGTGGCCGCGCCTGCGCCGCGCTCCCGCCTGGCCGTGGGGATCAGGAAGGGGTCGGCGGGATCGATCCTGCGGTGGCAGATCGGGCACGCGCTGAAGTCGGAGCCGTCCCAGCAGGAGCGGCACACCAGGTGCGCGCACGGCGCGACGGCGTGCACGGTGCCGGTCTTCCCGCACAGCACGCAAGGCCGCCGCGGCTCCTGCAGCAGCAGGGTGAAGACGCGGCGCACGAGGAAGTCGCCGGTGTCCCTCGGCACGCTCTCGGGGAACTTCCTGAACAGCGGCACGTGATGGACGTTCGCGCCGAGCCTGGCGGCGGCGGCGTGGAGCAGGCTCCTGCCCGCCCTGGCCAGCTCGGGCACCGGCAGCGCGGCGAGCGCCTGACGCAGCTCGGCCGACAGCAGGAAGCCGTACTGCAGCAGCTCGCCCTCCAGCGCGGTGACGCCGTCAGCGGCGCTCACCTTCTGCTTGGGCGTGGTCCATCGCGAGTCGGCGGCCATGAGGTCTGGCGCCACCAGGTTTCTCCTGCGCAGCAGTACGTCAGCGGGTCCGATCACGGGGCACCTCCTCGCCTGGGCATGAAAAAAGGGTGGAGAGCGGAAGCGCTGGGAGCCTTGAGGTTAAGGAGAAGGAAGCGCGTCCAGGAGCCACCCTTGATCGTTCACCTTACCGGCGGAGTCGGCTGATGTCGCCTGATATATCCCGGGGCACGAGTTCCGGGGGCCCGGTGCTTGCGCGCGCGGGGTCAGCCTTGATCTGATCGAAGGGTGAACGAGCTTGACTGGGGTGCCGCCGCGCGCGGGATCACCTGGGACGTCGAACCGCGCACCGTCTTCGCCGAAGGGCGGTGGTTCCCCGACGGGCGGCTCAACACCTGCTTCAACGCCCTCGACAGGCATGTCGCCGCCGGCAGGGGCGAGCAGGCCGCGCTCGTCTACGACAGCCCCGTCACCGGGGTCAAGCGCGCCTACAGCTACGCGGCGCTGCGCGACGAGGTGGCCAAGGCCGCCGGCATGCTGCGCGACCTGGGGGTCGGCAAGGGCGACACCGTCGTGATCTACATGCCGATGGTGCCTGAGGCGGTCATCGCGATGCTGGCCTGCGCCAGGCTCGGCGCGGTCCACTCGGTGGTGTTCGGCGGGTTCGCGGCGGCGGAGCTGGCCGTGCGCATCGACCACGCCATGCCCAAGGTCGTGCTCAGCGCCTCGTGCGGGATCGAGGTCAGCAGGGTCGTGCCGTACAAGCCGTTGCTGGACGCGGCCATGGCGCAGGCCGCGCACCGCCCCGACGCCGTCGTCATCGTCCAGCGGCCCGAGCACCCTGCCGAGCTGCGTGAAGGCGAGCACGACTGGGCCTCCTTCGACAGCGAGCCCGCCGACTGCGTGAGCGTCGCGGCGACCGACCCGCTCTACATCCTCTACACCTCCGGCACCACGGGTTCGCCCAAGGGCGTGCTGCGCGACAACGGCGGCCACGCCGTGGCGCTGCACTGGAGCATGTCGCACGTGTACGGCGCCGCCCCCGGCGAGGTCTTCTGGGCCGCCTCCGACGTCGGCTGGGTGGTCGGCCACTCCTACATCGTCTATGGGCCGCTGCTGGCCGGATGCACCAGCGTGCTGTACGAGGGCAAGCCGGTCGGCACTCCTGACCCCGGCGCGTTCTGGCGGGTGGTCGCCGAGCACGACGTGCGCACGCTGTTCACGGCGCCGACCGCGATCCGCGCCATCAAGAAGGAGGACCCCACCGGCTCCTACCTGCGCAAGCACGACCTTCGCCACCTGTTCCTCGCCGGTGAGCGGCTGGACCCCGACACCTACCACTGGGCGACCGACCTGCTCGACGTGCCGGTCATCGACCACTGGTGGCAGACAGAGACCGGCTGGCCTGTCGCCGCCAACTGCGTCGGCATCGAGACCCTGCCCATCAAGCCGGGCTCGCCCACCAAACCCGTCCCCGGCTACGACGTGCGCATACTCGACCACACGGGCCAGGAGTGCCCGCCGGGGGTCGAAGGTGCCGTGGTGATCAAGCTGCCGTTGCCGCCCGGCTGCCTGCCCACCCTCTACCGCGACGACGAGCGCTTCCACACCGCTTACCTGTCGCGCTTCCCCGGCTACTACCTGACAGGCGACGGCGGCTACTTCGACGAAGACGGCTACCTGTTCGTCATGGGCCGCACCGACGACGTCATCAACGTCGCGGGCCACCGCCTGTCGACGGGCGCGATGGAGGAGGTCATCGCCGCTCACCCCGACGTGGCCGAGTGCGCGGTGATCGGCGTCGCCGACGCGCTGAAGGGGCAGCTCCCGCTCGGCCTCGTCGTGCTCAAGGCCGGGGCCGACCGCCCGGAGGAGGAGGTGGAGGCCGAGCTGGTCGCGCTGGTGAGAGAGCGGATCGGGCCGGTGGCCGCCTTCCGCAGGGCGATCGTCGTCGCCCGGCTGCCCAAGACGCGGTCGGGCAAGATCCTGCGCGGCACCATGCGGGCCATCGCCGCGGGCGCCGACTACCAGACGCCCTCCACGATCGAGGACCCGGCTGCGCTGGAGGAGATCGCCGAGGCGATCGGCAGGTAAACGCGTTGCCCTCCGGGGCGCCCGCCGCCATGATCGGGACATGTATCTGATCGCATTCATCGGAGCGTGCGTGCTGGTGGCGATGGTCCCCGGTGTCAGCACCGCGGTCATCCTGCGCCAGACCATCAGGGCGGGCAGGGGATCGGGGCTGGCCGCCACGCTCGGCAACGAGACCGGCATCCTGCTGTGGGCGCTGGCCGCCGCCTTCGGCCTGTCGGCGCTGGTGCTGGCATCCGAGCTGGCCTACGACATCATGCGCGTCGCGGGCGCGGTGGTCCTGGTCTACATGGGCGTGCAGTCGCTGCGGCGAAAGGACCACGCCGAGGTCGAGGTCAAGGCCGTCGACGGGTGGCGCAAGTCCTACCTCGCGGGGTTCGGCACGTGCCTGGCCAACCCCAAGGCCGCGGTGTTCGCGATGTCGTTCCTGCCGCAGTTCGTGCCGGAGGGGCGGAACGTGCCGCTGACCCTGATCACGCTGGCCTTGGTGTGGGTGCTGGTCGACACCGTCTGGTACGGCGCGGTCATCTGGGCGGTGGCCAGGGCCAAGGCGGTTCTGGGGCGGCCTGCCGTACGGCGGCGCCTGGAGCAGGTCTCCGGCGTGGTGCTGATCGCGCTGGGCGTGCGGTTGGTGGTCGACGCCCGATAGCGTGGGTGGCATGACGAACGACCTGGCGACCCTGGTGCGGCAGACGGAGGACGACGATCCCCTCATGGCGCTGCGGGCCACCGCCGCGCTGCGTCGCGAGATCGAGCGCATGGAGGCGGTCCAGGTGCGCAGGGCCAGGGTCAACGGGCTGGCGTGGTCGATGATCGCCGACGCGATCGGCGTGACCAAGCAGGCCGTGCACAAGAAGTACGGCGGGCGGGGCCTGCTCAGCGGAGGGATGTAGCGACCTCCGCCAGGCCGCCCGCCCGCGCGGGAGCCTGCCAGGCCTGTCCTAGTCGGGGGCCTGGACCGTGCCGATGCCCAGCGTGCTCTGCATGGGCAGCATCCCGGTCTCGAAGATCGCGCCGAGGAACGGCAGGCTCAGTTCGGCCAGCCTGGCCGCCCGCTCCTCGCCCAGTGCGAGCCACGGCCCCCCGGCGAGCTGGTCGGTCATGCGCTCGACCTGCTCGCGCAGCGCCCTTCCCGCTTCGGTCGCCACGCCTTCGGCGTCGACCAGGCCGCGCGAGGCGAGCCGGTCGCGCGCGGCCGCCCACTCCTGCTCGCTCCAGCCCCTGCCGGCGAAGTTGGCGGCAGGCGCCGCGCCGATGGCGGCGAAGGAGACCAGCGCCTCGCAGCCGTCCAGCCCCGCCGCCTGCAGGGCCGCCAGGTGGCCGTCGCCCCGGTGCTCACGCAGCACCGTGTAGGCCTGCCAGAGCGCCAGGTGCGGCTCGTCCGGCCAGGGCAGGTCGAGGTTGGCGGCGGCCATCGGCCTGCCCGGGACATCCACGCTCTCGGCGGTCCGCATGGCCAGCTCGGCCGCTTCCCGCTGGTTCACCCGCTCGCCCAGCAGGTCGCGCAGGGTCCTGTCCATGCCGCGCAGCCTGGCCTCCAGCGCCTGCTCGGGTGTGGCCGTCTCCCAGATGCCCGGCACGTGCTCGGCGATCATCGCGGGGCTGAAGCTGTAGTAGGCGGCGGTGACCTGGTGCAGCCCCGCCCTGCCGAGGGCCGCGGTCCGCCAGGCGAAATAGCTCGGCCAGCGCGACTCCACGTCGTAGCCCAGCTTGGCGGCCTCGTCGAAGACCTGGGGTGCGAAGTAGACCGCCGCGTGGACGGGTTCGATCTGGTGCCACATGCGCCGGGCGAGAGACATCTGCAGAACCTCACTGTCTAGGTACGATATGCCAGTGACGATAGACGGATGGCGCATCACTGGTCAATCCCAAATAGACAGTTATGTCGGGGGGAACGCCGAGCTGGCGGTGTTCATGGTCAACACCCTGGTGGTGACCCGCGCGCACGGCCGCCAGGTGGAGCCGCCACGAACGGGGGAGGAGCGGCGCGCGGCCCTGGCCGCCGAGCGCCCCTCCGCCACCCGGCTCAGCCCCGCGGACGCCGACGCGCTGGCCGCCGCCGCAGGGGTGCTGCGGTCGCTGTTCGCGCCCGACGCCTCGCCGTCGGCGCTCAACGACCTCCTGGTACGGCACGCCGCGGTGCCCAACCTGCACGGCGATCCGCCCAGGCTGGCCTTCCACCGGCTGGAGGCCTCGCTGGGCGACGCCTGGATCGCCCAGGCGGGCACCGCCCTCGCGATGATCATCGGGGTGGGGCAGGGGAGGAGGCTGGGATCGTGCCAGGCCGACGGGTGCGACCTGGTCTTCGTCGACACCACGCGCAACGCCTCGCGCCGCTTCTGCGGGCTCTCCTGTCAGAACCGCGCCAAGGCGACGGCCTATCGCGCCCGGCGTGGATCTACTTAGTAAAGGGCCTCGGGTAGGTCATGGAACCGGTGGAGCGGTCAGGCCGCGGGCTCTGGCCGGCGCAGCGAGACCGCCGACGCCGACATGAACACGCACAGCGCCACGGGGATGGTCAGCGCGAGCGGCAGCCCGACCAGTTCGGCCGCGCCGCCGATGATGACGGGGCCGAGCACGAGCCCCGCGTACCCGAGCGTCGCGACCTGTGCGATCGCCTCGCCCGCCCGCGCGGGGTCGTGGTTGCCCGCCGCGGAGAACACCTGCGGCACCATGGTGGCCAGGCCGAGGCCGAAGACGCCGAACCCGGCGATCGCCACGGCAGGCTGGGCGACCAGCAGCGCAAGTCCGAGCCCGGCCGCGGCCAGCAGTCCCGACCAGCGCACCAGCGTGACGGGTCCGAAGCGCAGCGCGAGCCGGTCGCCCGCGAACCTGCCCGCGGTCATCGCGGTGGAGAAGGCGGCGAACGCGATCGCCGCGAGTCCGGTCGCCGCGCCGAGGTCCTCGTGCAGGTAGACGGCGCTCCAGTCGCCCGCCGACCCCTCGCCGAGCAGCCCCGCGAAGGCCATCGCCCCCATGAACGCCACCCTGCCGTGCCACCGGCCCCGCCTGGCCCGGCGCCTCTCGTGGTGGGTGGGGGCGGAGGGCAGCAGCGAGCCCTTCGCCAGGACGGCCGGCACCGCCAGAGGGACGGTGACCACGGCGAACGTGATGCCGGGGGAGACCTCCAGCCACGCGGACAGCGCGCCCGCGGCGGCGCCCAGCAGCCCGCCCGCGCTGTACATCCCGTGGAAGGAGGACATCAGCGGCCTGCCGTACGCGCGCTCCACCTCGACCGCGTGCGTGTTCATCGACACGTCGAGCGAGGCGTTGACCAGCCCCCACACGAACAGCGTGACGATCAGGACGGCCAGGTTGGGGGCGAACCCCGCGGGGATCATCGCCAGACCGCAGGCCACCCCCGCGGGGACGACGACCCGGGCGCTGCCGAGGCGGTCGGTGACGCGCCCGGCGAACTGCATCCCGGTGACCAGGCCGACGGCGACGGCGAGGAGGGCCAGGCTCAGCTGGCCGTCGCTGAGCTGCAACGACTGCTTGACCGTGGGGATGCGGGCGGCCCACAGCCCCGAGACGACGCCGAGCAGGGCGAAGAAGAAGCAGACGGCGATCCTGGCCCGGCGTGCGATCACTCCGTGAGTCTTTCAGACGAGCACCTTGCCGACGAAGTCCGACAGCTTGGTCCTGGTGCGCTCGATCTGTTCCTCCACCGAGAGCGACTCCTCCATCCTGCCGCCGGGGTCGGGGCTCTTCACGCCGCGCACGTAGAGAGAGCAGGCCAGGTCGGTGCAGATGTAGACGCCGACGGAGTTGTTCTGCCGCCCGGCCTCGCCGGCCCTGCGCGCCGTCATCAGCGAGACGCCGTTGCCCGGATGGGTGGTCAGGCACAGTGAGCACATGCTGCGCTGCAGGAAACCGCGCTGCTGTGCGGGAAAGCGGAGCGCGACGCCGACGAGCTGGTCGCCCTGCTCTGCCACGATGTAGCTGCGGTCGGGCGCGCCCAGGTCACGCCAGCCGAGGAAGTCCAGGTCGTCCCATGGCCTGTCGGCGAGATCACGTGGAACGGCCAGGCGCTTGGCCTCGCCTTTGGAACAATTGACGAACGACGCGCGGATGTCCTGCTCAGTGAGTTGCTTCATGTCGCGAACGGTACAGTTTCCTAGGAGTATTAGGCAAAGGGGTTTCGGTGGCGCGTGCTGGGCTCACAACCGACCGTGTGGCGCTCGCCGCGGCCGATCTCGCGGACGAGATCGGCTTCGACAAGGTGACGATCTCGGCGCTGGCGCGCGGGTTCGGGGTCAAGGACGCCAGCCTGTACTCCCACGTCAGGAACCTGCAGGATCTGCGCACCAAGGTCGCGATGATCGCGGCCCAGGACATGGCCGACCGCATCGGGCCTTCGGTGGCCGGCCGGGCCGGCAAGGACGCGCTCGTGGCCTTCGCCCACGCCTACCGCGACTTCGCGCTGGCCCATCCGGGACGCTACGCCGCGGGGCAGATCCAGCTGGAGCCTGAGCTGGTCGCGCAGTCGCAGGCGCACCAGCGCGTCTTGGCGACGTGCGACGCGCTGCTGCGCGGCTACGGCCTGGCCGAGCCCGACCTGACCGACGCGGTGCGGGTGCTGCGCAGCGCCTTCCACGGGTTCGTGAGCCTCGAGGCGATCGGCGGCTTCGGGCACCCTCGCGACGTGGGGACGTCGTGGGAGCGCGCCATCGACGCCCTCCACGTGATGCTGGAGCACTGGCCCAGCGCGCCATCGACGCCCTCCATGTGATGCTGGAGCACTGACGCAGCATGCTGTCGACGCCCTCCATGCGATGCCGCCACCGCCTGACCGTCGCCGGTCAGGCGGTGGTGCCCGCGTCGACCGTGATGGCGGCGCCGGTGATGTTCCTGCCGCCTTCGCCCGCCAGATGGGCGACCGTGGCGGCGATGTCGCCGGGGTCGCAGTAGCGGCCCAGCGCGGTGTAACCCCGCTCCTCCTCCGCCTCGGGGCTGTCGGCCGGATTCATCTCGGTGTCGGTCGATCCGGGGTGGACGAGGTTGACCGTGATGCCACGCGGGCCCAGGTCCCTGGCCAGGCCCTTGGTCAGGCCGATCAGCGCGGACTTGCTCATCGCGTAGAGCGTCCATCCCGGGTACGGCACGCGCTCGGCGAGACTGCTGCCGATGCTGATGATGCGCCCGCCGCTTCCCATGTGCCCGGCGGCCGCCTGGGCGAGGACGAACGCGGCGCGCGCGTGGACGGCCAGCGTGGTGTCGACCTCGTCGAGCGTCACCTCCTCCAGCGGTCCGTACGGGGCGATGCCGGCGTTGCTGACCAGGATGTCGATACGGCCGAAGGCGGTGACCGTACGCTCGACGGCCGCGACCAGCTGCGCGGCCTCGGACGCCTGCGCTTCGACGGCCAGCGCGCGGCCGCCGGCGGCCTCGATCTCCTTGACGACCGTGCCGGCGCGGTCGGCCGAACGTGCGTAGGTGATGACGACGTCGGCCCCTTCTGCGGCCAGCCGTACGGCGATGGCGGCGCCGATCCCGCGGCTTCCTCCGGTGACGAGCGCGACCCTGCGTGTCATGACGTTCTCCTTATCCGGAACTGGTTCCGCTTGAGCGTAAACCGGAACCAGTTCCGGTTGCAAAAAGGTCCAGTAGCCTGTGATCGTGAACGCCGTCGCGAACCCGCGGCGCGAGCGGGTCGACGCCGCGCGCAACCGGGTCAAGATCCTCGCCGCAGCCGCCGACATCGTCGCCGCTCAGGGTGTCGAAGGGTTGTCCATGGCGGAGGTGGCCGCGGCGGCGGGAGTGGGCGTCGGCACGCTCTACCGGCGCTTCGGCGATCGCTCGGGGCTGGCGTACGCGTTGATCGACGAACGGGAGCGGGAGTTCCAGCAGGCCTTCATCGAAGGACCGCCGCCGCTGGGGCCTGGGGCTGACGCGCTGGAGCGGATGCGCGCGTTCCTGCACGGGTTGACCGACAGGACCGTGGAGCAGCTGGACCTGTTGCTGATGGCGGAGACCGCCTCGCCGTTCGCCAGGTTCGGCGGCGCCTACGCCGCCTACCACGCTCACCTGTCGATGCTCATCGGGCAGGCCGAACCGGGGGCCGACGGCTATGTGCTGGCCGACGCGCTGCTGGCGCCGCTGGCCGCGCCGTTGCTGGCCCACCGGATGCGCACGTGCGGGGTGACGGCCGAGCGCGTGAAGGCGGGGCTGGACGGCCTGCTGGCCGCTTTCACCGCCTGACCTGTTCCTCTCCGGCCGTCTCGCCGGTCCCGAGATCGGTTGACGGGTCGTACCCCGTCGGGGTGGTTACGGCGTGCGCCCGGGCGTACGCCGTTGAACCGAGGTCGGTTACGGCGTGCGCCCGGGACCTACCCCGTGGCGGCGAGGTCGGTTACGGCGCGCGCCCGGGGCGGACGCCGTTGAGGGCGAGATCCAGGAGCCGGCCGGCCTGGGTGGCGCCGTCCGGCTCCTGCTCACTGGCCAGGGCGATGGCGTTGGCGAGTGTGAGCAGGTCCACGATCTCGACGTCCGCCCGCACGGCGCCGGCCTCGCGGGCGCGGGCCAGCAGCTCCCCTCCCGCGTTCGTGATCATCGTGTGACAGGTGGCGCCCAGCGTGGGATCCCCTTCGAGGGAGCCGCGCATCAGCGAGGTGGCGAGCCCCCTGTTGGACACGGCGTGCGTGACGACGGCGCGCAGCCAGACGACCAGGGCGCGCCCGGTGTCGGGATCGGCGGCCAGATCGTGCGCCTCGGCGCACAGCGTCTCGACCTTGTCGCGGAAGACAGTCTCCAGCAGCGCCTGCCTGGAGGGGAAGTGCCGGTGCAGGGTGGCAGAGCCGACACCCGCGCGCCGGGCGATCTCCTCCAGGGACGCCTCGGCTCCGTCCTGGGCGATGGCCGCGGCGGCCGCGGCGAGGATCCGCTCGTAGTTGCGGCGCGCGTCGGCGCGCATGGGCCGCTCGGGCATCGGGACTCCGGTGGGCTTGCTAAACGGGGTGGTTCTCCGTATCGTACTCGAACTGTAAGTGGAGGAGCCCCCCGTTTAGGAGTTGCTTGTGAAGAGATCCATCGTGGTCGTGGGCGCGACCGGCCTGCAGGGCCGCGCCGTCACGGCACGGCTGCTCGCCGCCGGATGGGACGTGCGGGCCATGACCAGGAACCCGGACGGCCTCGCCGCGAAGGCCCTGGCCGAGGCCGGCGCGCGGATCGTGCGCGGCGACATGGAGGACGTCGCCTCCCTGATCGCGGCGGCCGAGGGAGCCCACGGGATGTTCAGCGTCCAGCCCACCGTCGGTTCCCCGGGAACGGCGGCGGACTTCTCGGCGGAGGACGAGGTCCGCTGGGGACGAAACGTGGCCGAAGCGGCACGCGCCGTCTCGGCGCGGCACCTGGTCTACACCTCGGTCGCGGGCGCGGGCCGCCACGAGAGCGAGAGGCTGCCGAGCAACGTGGTGAACAAGTCGCTGATCGAACAGCACATCGCCGCCCTCGCACTGCCCGCCACGATCCTGCGGCCTGTCTCCTTCATGGAGAACTACACCGGCGGCTACCACCTGCGTGACGGCGCGGTGGCCACCCCGTTCGCGGCCGACGTCCCGCAGCAGGTCATGGCCGTCGACGACCTGGGCGCGTTCGCCGCCATGGCCTTCGCCCGGCCTTCCGAATGGATCGGCAGGGCGGTCGATCTCGCGGGGGACGAGCTGAGCCCGGTGCGGATCGCCGCAGCCGTCTCGGAGGCGATCGGGCGGCCGCTGCCGTACGTGGAGATCCCGATCGAGGTGGTCAGAGAGGTCGGTGAGGAGTTCGCGTTCGCCTACGAATGGCTCAACGAGCGCGGCTACCGGGCGGACCTCGCTCTGACGCGCCGGCTGCACCCGGAGGTCATGGATCTGCGGACGTGGCTGGCCAGGTCGGGGGCGGCGCAGATCGCTTCGTACCTGAACGCCGCCGAGCAGAGCCGATGAGCGGCCGATGGCCCGGCCTCGGGCGGGTCGGCATCTGGGCGGGCGACATGGACGGCTACCCCGCGGCCGCCGCGAGCGAGGCGGTGGCGGCGATCGAGGACCTCGGCTACGGCACGCTGTGGTTTCCCGAGACGACCGGCAGGGAGGCGATGGCGCAGGCCGCCATGCTGCTGTCGGCCACCAGACGGATCACGGTCGCCACCGGGGTCGCGAGCATCTACGCCCGCGACCCGGTGACCGCCGCGGCGGCGCAGCGCACGCTGGACGAGGCGTTTCCCGGCCGCTTCCTGCTCGGGCTGGGGGTCAGCCACCCCGCCCTCGTCACCGACGTGCGCGGCCACCCCTTCGGGCCTCCGGTGGCGGCCATGCGCGACTACCTGGACGGCATGGACGCCGCCCCCTTCGGCCCACCCCCACCCAGGCCTCGCCCATCCGCCCTCTCGGAGGCACCGCTGTCCGCTCCTTCGGGCGCACCCCCATTCGCTCCTTCGGAGGCACCGCCGTCCGCTCCTCTGCCACCCACCCTGGCGACGGCGGCGCACCCCGAACCTCCGCCGCCCGCTCCCTCCGGAGCACCCTCACCCGCTCCTCGCTCACCTGCTCCGGTGGGCCCGCCGCCTTCAGGGGTTGCCGCCCCTCCAATGCCTTCGCCGCCCGGACCATCCGGCCCACAGCCTTCGCGCCGGGTTCTGGCCGCGCTGGGCCCGAAGATGCTCGCACTGGCCGCCGAGCGGGCGTGGGGCGCCCACCCTCTCGGTATGCCGGTAGAACACACCCGCGACGCGAGAAGGATCCTCGGGCCGGACGCCCTGCTGGCGGTCACGCAGTTCGTCATCCTCGATCCCTCCCGGTCGCGCTCGGCTGACCTGGCACGAGCTCACGTCGCCGCGGCGATGCCCAACCGGCGTTCCCTGCTGCACGGCCTGGGCTACGAGAGCGCCGCCTCCTTCGAACCCCGCGACTCCCTCGATTCCCTGGACGACCGGCTGGTCGAGGCACTGGTGGTCACCGGCGACACCGACGACGTGGCCCAGCGCGTCCGCGAGCACCTCGACGCCGGCGCTGACCACGTCAGCCTCCACGTGCTGACCGACACCCCGCAGCACCCGCCCCTACGCCAGTGGTCCGAGCTCGCCGGGCTCTCGCTCTGACGGCCCGCATCAAGCGGCGACGCGGGTTGACGCGGCCGCCTGACCCGCGAATCTGTAACGGGAGCGAGCCGCCATCTCGCTCCCCGTGGTCAGCTCCACGTGATCCAGCCCTCGTGCGGCCAGGTCCGCGTGATCCCGCCCCCGGAGCCATCCCCGCCTGACCCTCCCCCCGGGAGTCGGGCCGTGGCATCCCGCCCCCGGCGTCGAGGCCGTGCGATCCGGCCTCCCGGGATCGGTTCGCGTGATCCTGCCCTCCCAAGGCGGGCCCCGTGTGGCCGCTCCTGGGGTCGGGATCGCGGGGTCAAGGCCCCGGCTCCAAACCGCGTATTCCGGACATACAAACGATTTGTGCCACAGCTGGCGCACCAACGATGCTTGGCGGTGCGATCGCCGCCCCGGCGGGCTCGCGACCGAGGTCTTCGCCGTCCAGTGAGGTGAGTGTGCGTCTGCCGTCCGGCGACCCCGTGACACGCCAGCCCGTCGCGGGCCGTCGCCTGGTCCTGCTCCTGGCTGTTACCTGCGGGGTGGCCGTGGGCAACGTCTACTTCCCCCAGGCGATCAGCCCCCTGATCTCCTCAGGTCTGCACGTGCGGCCGGACGCGGCCGCCCTGGTGGTCACCGCCGTGCAACTCGGCTACGCGCTCGGCATCTTCCTGTTGGTGCCGCTCGGTGACCGGCTGCCGCACCGTCCACTTGTCGTCACCCTGCTCGGCCTGACCGGACTGAACCTCCTCGCGGCCAGCGCCGCCCCCGCGCTGCCACCTCTCGTCGGCGCGGGCGTCCTCGTGGGCGTCACGACGGTGATCGCGCCGATCGTCGTCGTCCTGGCGGCGGGCCTGGTGCCCGACGATCGGCGGGGTGCGGTCACCGGCACGCTGCTGAGCGGCTCGATCGGCGGCATGCTGCTGTCGCGCGCCTTCGGCGGCAGCGTCGGCGAGTGGCTGGGCTGGCGGGCGCCGTACCTGATGGCCGCGGCCGCGGCGCTGCTCCTGGCGACCGTTCTGGCCTTCGCGCTTCCCGCGACGACCCCGGCCTCGAGGCAGCGCTACCCCGCGCTCCTCGCCGAGACGCTGCGCCTGCTGCGCAGCGAGCCGGACCTGCGCCGCTCCTGCTTCTACCAGGCGACGATCTTCGGGGCCTTCACCGCCGTCTGGACCGGCGCGGCCCTCCTGCTGACCAGTCCCACGTACGGCATGGGCGCCCAAGCCGTCGGCGTGCTGGCCCTGGTCAACGTGGGAACCATGCTCAGCACCCCTCTCGCGGGCCGTCAGGTCGACAGTCGAGGCCCCGACAGGGTGAACTTCGTCTGCATGCTGGTCGTGATCGCGTCGGCCGGTGTCCTGAGGGCCGGCGGCCTCGGCGGTGCGATGGGCCTGGTGGCTCTGGGCCTGGGCACGCTCATGCTCGACGTGGCCATGCAGTCCGGCATGATCGCGAACCAGGTGCGCATCTTCGCCCTGCGCCCCGAGGTGCGTAGCCGATTGAACACCGCGTACATGACGTGTGCGTTCCTCGGCGGCGGCTTGGGATCGTGGTTGGCGGCACGTGCCTTCACCCAGTTCGGCTGGCAGGGGGTGTGCGCCCTGGTCGCGGTGCTCGCCACACTTGCCCTGACCCGCCATCTCCTTCACCGCCGGCACCCCGCCTCCGCCGCACCGGCGCCGCCCCCTCTCGTCGGCTCCGGCTCCGGCTCCGGCTCCGGCTAGGGCTTTGGGTCATGGTCCGGCGTGCTTCCACCCGCAGATCCGTGACGGCATGAGGGTCTTCGGTTCCCACTCAACCCAGGGCATCCACATCTCCAGCGCGCTTCGCCATCGGGCTTAGCCGTCGGGCCTCGCGTTCGCGCTGGCGCTGCGGCGAGGCAAGGTGATCCACGGCTACATCGAGGAGTACGGCCACGAGTACGACCTGACGCTCAAGCCCGGCTCGTCGGCCGTCCGGACTGGGACCTGAACTCGGGCGGCGGCGTCCGCTCCGTCTCGGTCGGGTCGGGCCTCACCGGCTTCCACGTCAACCTGCTTCCCCTGGACGCCCCCCACAAGGACCGCGCCGACGCCGAGTCGCCCGCGAGCAGGCCGTGCATGACTGGTACTCGTCGACGGCGTTGCTGAAAGCCGGCGCGCAGGCGCGGTGGCATGGGGAGCCGCAGTCGCAGATCACCAAGGCGCAAGGCGAAGCGATCGCAGCGCTGCTCACGTCGTTGCAAGAGACCCAAAACGCGTCACTGACCTTCAGCAACATCCTCGTGTTGAAAGTCGACGGGGTGCCGCTGGTGCGGGAACTGACCCCCGAGCAGGTCGAGCACATGCAGAAGAACCCGCAGCTGTACACCGACCCGCAGCCGGCCCTCGGCGTCCTTGACGTGGGCCTCACCGGAGTTCAGGAAATCGGGCCGGATGACAATCCGCGGGCCGTCGCCACGTAAGTCCGCTGATGGACACACCGGAGGGAGAGCGCGTCAGCGAGTACGCCGCGGCGGCGCGGAGTTGGTGGAGCGGAACACCCAAGCGGCAGAAACGAGCGTTTACGGAGATGCGACGATGACGGTGCTGGATCATTCCCCGTACTTCTTGGCGTAGAGGACGACCTTGGTGCTGGTCGAGACGCGTTTGCCGGCGGCGGGGGTCTGGCGGACGACCACCCAGTTGCGGTCGAACACCTGCAGCCTGCGCTGGCCGGTGGCGTCCTGGTCGTCGAGTAGGTAGAAGCCGGTGGCCTGCAGCTCGTCCTGGGCGGCCTGCAGGTTCATGCCGACGACGTCGGGTAGGCGCTTGCGCTCGGCCGCGCTGTCAGTGAGCGCCGCAGACGGCTTGGCAGCCGGCGTGGTGGTCTCCGCGGGGTGCGGCGGCGTGGCGGTGACGGTGACTTGCGTGGCGGCCGGTGGCGTGCCGGTTGAGCAGCTGGCGGCCAGGCCGGCGGCGGTGACGATGGCGGCGCTGGTGAGCGCGCTAGTCAGGCGCATAGTGATCTCCCAGGGGACGACAGGACAGGGGGGCTGCCCTCACAGTAGGTCACGTGGAGTTAATGGGACGCTACCTTTAGTTGATGGAGAGGTGAGGGTGATCAGCCGACGAACCCGCGCCGGCGAACTCGGCCTGGCGTTGGAGATCTTGCTCCAGCTGGGAAGTTTCGAGCCAGGCCACTATGAGCGTCCCCCTTCTGGTGAAGGTGGATGGCGATTCGTACAGGGTGAGGGCTGATGGTGGCCTGCCGGGAGGGCCAGCGCCAGGTTCTGCTGAAGCGTGCGGACGACGCCGAGAAGCTCGCCGCCGAGCTTCCAGAGCGAGCGTCCCGGCTGCTCGCCATTGCGGCCGGATACCTTCGGGAGGCGGCAGCCGTCTACGACATCGACCCGACCCTCGTCGGCGACCCGACCGGCCGCGAACGCGACCTGGACCTCATAGCGGATCTCGGTCGGCAGTTCGTGGCCCTGGTGCGGCAGGCGTGCCGGCCTGAGCATCCGCGATGGCCGGTCGTCGACCGGTGGGCGGAAGCCGACGCCCTGGCCGGGTGTCTTCCCGTCCTGGTTGAGCAGGCGCGAGCTGTCGCTCGCCCGGACCACGACACCACTGAGGGCTCGGCGGAGATCTCGCAGCGCCGGCTGGCGGCCGTGCACGGCCAGGTGTGGGCGGCGGGCGAGCAGTTGGAGGCGGCGGTGAGGCGGGCGGCGTCGCTGCCGTACCCGTAACCGCGTGTCGCCGAATTGGTGGCGCTCGCCGGCCAGATCAAGCGGCATGCCGATGCGCTGGAAGCCGTGCGATACGGCCCACCCGGCGAAGATCAACGCGGGACGATCGGGGGATGAAAGCGATGCCGCCGCGCAAGCGCGCTGGTCAGATGCCTCTGTCCCCGGAGCTGATCGAACGTGGGGAGCGTGTCTTGGCTCTGGAGCAGGATCTGGGCATCGAGGTGAAGCCGTGGCTGTGCCCTGCCGATTTGCAGGCGGGCGTGAGAGCCGGTTCGGGCGGTGCGGGCCCGTCTGCGGCATCAGTTGGGGGATGCTTCTGGACCACGGCACGTCGTGGTGGCGGGGAGACCATCTGTTCGCGGTCGTCTCCGAGCCGTACGAGGCGACCGGCGAGGACGTCGCCGCGCTGACCGCGAGCTGCGCCCCCTATGGCCTGGACGTGCTGATCAGCGCCGAGCACGCCGTGCATTACCCGCCGTACACGCCGCGCCGGGGAGCACGTGCCGCAGCGCGACGAGCTGCCTTCGATCAGGCGCGCTGGGCACCGTCGCCGCTATCGTCGGCTTCGCCTACTTCAGAGGTGTACCACCCGAGATCGCTGGGCTGGATCTTTACTGCGGTGATGAGTGTGGCGCTCACCCACCCATTCGCAAGTTTGCGATACGACAACCGCCTCTTCGAGCATCGCGAACAGGCCACTCTCACCTACGAGAAGCAGGGAGCAGTCGGCCAGCGCTCGCCGCCAAGCGGAGGCGGACACTGCTTGGACTTTCCGGGCGTACGTCCGGGCACACCAGAGTGTGTACGCCGTGTGCTCGCGTCTCGCGGGGGAGCGCCGCGCTGCCGTTCCCGGGTCTCGCTTGTGTGGAACTGTTGGTGGCGTGGTGCACGATGGCGGCATGAGTTCGTGGCATGAGTTCGAGAAGCAGGCGCCCGCCCTGGCGGCGACGGTGCGGGGGCTGCTTGATGCCCACAAGCACAAGACACTGGCCACCATCAGGAAGGACGGCTCGCCGCGCATCAGCGGCACGGAGGTCGACTTCAAGGATGGGGAGCTGTGGCTGGGCTCGATGCCGGGCGCGATGAAGGCGCTCGACCTGCGGCGTGATCCGCGGATGGCCCTGCACGCGAGTCCCACGACGCCGGATGAGGCCAACCCGTCCCAGTGGGAGGGCGACGCGAAGCTGTCGGGGAGGGCGCTCGAGGTCACCGATCCCGAGGTGCTTGCCAGGTTCGAGATGCCGGGGGAGGGGCCGCACCTGTTCAGGGTCGACGTGACGGAGGCGGTGTGGACCAGGGTCGAGGGCGACCTGCTGGTGATCGACATGTGGCATGAGGGCCGCGGCGTTCAGCAGGTGAAACGCAAGTAAGAAATCTACTTTGTAAAGGCGTCGGGCTGGGTCAACGACCCTGACGACACCCCAACCAACCCCTCACCTGCCGAAACGGTGCCTCAGTGCACCGAGAAGCCGCCGTCGACGTAGAGGATCTGGCCGGTGATGAACGCGGCCGCCTCGCTGGCCAGGAAGACGGCGGCGCCTGCGAAGTCGGCGGGCACGCCGTTTCGGCCGACCATGTGGCGGGCGGCGAGTTCATCGACGCGTCCGGGAATCGACTGCGCGGGCTCGGTGAGCGGGGTGAGCACGAAGCCCGGAATGATCGTGTTGACCCGCACGCCGTACCGTGACCATGCCTCGGCCTGGGATCGGGTAAGGCCTGCGATGGCCGCCTTGGCCGCGCCGTACACGCCGCTGTCGCCGAAGGCGCTGATCGTCTGCTGGGAGCCGATGTTGATGATCCGGCCCCAGCCCTGGTCGACCATGTGGCGGGCGACGTGCTGGCCGAGGAGGTAGGGGGCGGTGAGATTGACGGCGATGGTCTGCTCGTAGTCGGCGTCGGTGAGGTCGGCCATGGGCTTGCGGATGTTGTTCGCCGCGTCGTTGACCAGGATGTCGATCTCGCCCGCCTGGACGCACACGCGGTCGACGTCGGCACGAAGGCCGAGGTCGGCGCTAATCCACGAGGCCTTGACGCCGTGGGCGTGGAGTTCGGCGGTGGCCTCCCGCAGTTCTCGTTCCCTGCGGGCGACGATGGTGACGTCGGCGCCCGCGCGGCCGAGGGCTTCGGCGATCATGTAGCCGATGCCGGAGCTGCCGCCGGTGACCAGGGCGGTGCGGCCGTGGAGGGAGAAGAGCTCGTGCAGATAGTCGGACACGAGCCGACAAACTATCAGTCACGGCAACCCCCGCTCGTCAGCGGGTGGACGCCGCTGACGGTAAGCATGGCGGCTGCTTCAGAGCCGGGATTGCCTGTTCAAGGCCAATCCTCGTGATCGAAAGCCACCGTCAAGGGGTCGCGCCGTCATACTGGCATCTGCCGGAATCCGCGTGAGAGGACCCGGTGCGACGGGGGCAGGTCGCACCGGGCGATGTCCTACTCGCAGGTCTTCGTTTCCAGAGCGCAGAACTTGACCGCGGGGTAGCGCGGCGACGACTTGTCCAGCAGGGGTTGTGGCTTCTTCAGCAGGTGAAGGTCGAAGAAGGCGCGGACGTACGTGCGGGTGATCTCCAAGGATCGGACCCCGGGCAGTTCGGCGCCGCCGTCCACGCCGAGCTGGTCCGCCAACGGAATGATGTCGGTGAAGGACTCGTGCACCGCGCCGGTCAGCAGCAGCCAGCGCTTCCATCCGGCCAGGAGCTTCCAGTCGCGCTCCCAGGTGTCGGCCGGGCCGCCGGCCCCCGGGGTGTACGTGGCGGGCTTGCCCAGGAACATGAACGGCCGCGACAGCTCGCTGCCGAGAATCCCTACGGGCGTGGTGCCGTCGATGTCGATCCCGGCGCGGAGCCGGGAGTCCTTGACCATCGCGGCGATGGTGCTTGCGCCGCCCGCGGAGTGGCCCGCCATCGCGATCCGGGACGGGTCGATCAGCGAAGCGCCCTTCCACTTCGGGCGTGGCCCGGTCAGCTGGTCGAGCACGAAGGAGACGTCGGCCGCCCGGCTCTTGGACAGCTTCGTGAACAGCGTTTCGTCGTGGTCGCCCTCGCAGGGGACACAGGTGGTGACCCGTCCGTCGGGGAAGGTCGTGGCCACACTCTCGTACGTGTGATCGATTCCGGCGACCACATACGTACGCGGGCACCGAGCCGCGAAACGTCGTCGTCACCATCACCGAGAACGAGTCGATCGACTGGTCGTTCGGCTACGCCGTGGCGCAGTACGCCGAGGCCGGCCGCTGAGGGCGACGACGGCTCGCGAAGCCACCCGCCGGCACGACCGTCGGCGCCGGCCTGGTTCCGGAGGGACGCAGGCCGCTTGACCGCTATGCGGTCTCGTCGGTGGTGGTGCGGTCGACCAGTCGTTCGTAGCGCTGCCTGGCGGCCTGTGGGGTGCCGAGTCCGAGGCCGAAGGCGATCTCCGGCCAGGTCATGCCGCGTCCGCGTGCCATCTGGAGAAGCCCGGCCTCCAGCTCGTCCATTTCCCCTCGGGCCAGGGGGACGAGGCTCAACGCGGCGGTGATGTCGGCCTGGTCCACCTCCGGCTCGCCGTCATCGAGCTGTGCGGCGCCGCTGAGCAGGAACGAGACGAGCCTGACGGCTTCGTGCGGCCCGATGACGGACGCATGCGCCTGTCGGGCGCGCTGCTCGTCGGTGGCCGCGTGTCGTGCGGCGATGCGGAGCAGGGACGCGTAGACGCGGTGTGCCCGCGCCTGGTCCGGACGCGCGGGAGTGAAGGGGTCGGGAGTTGATGACATGCGACCAGCATGGCGCCACACACGAGCCGTTGTCAACTAAACGTTGTGAACAACTTGTTTGCAATCAGGACGCCCCGTGGAAGCGGCGGTGCAGCTCGCGCACCTGCTCGGCGAGGCCGGGAACCGGGCCCTCCACCACCAGGTCGGGGACCACCTCCCGGATCGGCAGGGTCCGCACCGGAGGCGCGGGCACCCCCAGTTCGGCGAGCCAGCCGGCCAGCTGCTCGGACGAGGCCACGTACACGATGCGGCCGAGACCGACCCAGCCGTGCGCCGCGGCGCACATCGGGCAATGCTCACCCGAGGTGAACACGGTCGCCGCCGCTCGCTCCTCGGGGGTCAGGTTCGCCGCGGCCCAGCGCGCCAGCTCGAACTCCGGATGGCGCGTCCTGTCGCCGGAGGCCACGTGGTTGTGGTCCTCTCCGAGGACGGTCCCGTCGGCGGCGACGAGCACGGAGCCGAACGGCTCGTCGCCCACCTCCAGGGCCATGGCCGCCAGCTCCACGCAACGGCGCAGGTGCCGCAGGTCGGCGTCGTCCACCATGATGACCTCCCCGACGTGTGATCTTCATCGCCATGCTAGGCCTTCGGGCGGCGGGCAGGGGCGCCGGAGTGGTCGCGCACCGGTTCGCGGGCCCGGCCTGGACGGTCACCCTGGTGCGATGCGCGAGGCCCACGCTCGACACCCGGGGGCCTCGCCAACCCGAAGGTGCCGGACCCCCTGATGGGGTCCGGCGCCTTCGGCGTCAGGAGGCGTGTTCGGCCAGCCACGCGGTCCACGCGCGGTCGGCCTCGTCGGCGTCGGCACCGGGGGTGAACAGGTGGTGCTGGGCGACGGTCTCGCCGCCGAAGCCGTTGACGAAGCGGTACATGGCGTCGTCGGTGCGGATGCCCAGGGTCTGGGTGTTGGTGTAGTAGACGACGCCCGAGGTGGGCTGCCGTCCCGGCGGGGTGATGGTGATCGGGTCGCCGGCAGCGGGGTCGCCGAGGCCCGCGACGAGGCTGTTGTAGTCGGTCGGCCCGAAGGCGGTCACGGGTACGGCGGTGCGCCCGGTGAAGTGCGTGAGGTACTCGGCGAGGGTGGCGTAGAACAGCGCCAGGCCGGTGGTCATGGCCTCGAACTCGTTCTCCCAGTTATCGCCCGGCAGGAAGCCGCTGGTGACGACGCGCACGACGGTGCTGGCTTCGGAGCGGCCCTCGATGAGGAACTCGTAGGCGATGAAGCGGCCGTCGTCGGCGACGGGCGCCCTGGCGGCCAGGTGCTTGCCCGGTTCCCACACGGTGATGGCATTGGCGGGGTTGTAGTCGCCGAACGCGGTGCGGATGACGCCGTCCTCCACCTGGTTGCGGCCCATGAACCAGGAGTCGATGCCGGGTCCTGTGGTGATGGCGTCCCATACCTGTTCGGGGGTCGCCTCCAGGGAGAGCTCGTGCTGGAGCTCGAACTCGTGTGACATGTCAGGACTCCTGGGTGTGCTGGTTGACGCTGGGATGGACGGCGACGATGACGCGGTGATCGCGCCCGCCTTCGGCGGATTCGTCGTGGTACTTGCTCACGAGAGCGGAGACGGCGTGGGTCAGTTCCTCGGCGAAGGCGGCGCGGTCGGCGGCCGAGGCGAAGCGGACCTGTCCGTCGATGGCGAAGGTGGCCACGCGCTTGCGGGCCTTGGCCGCGCCGGTGATGAGCAGGCCGACGTCGCTGACGAGCCTGGCGGCGATGGCCAGCAGCCAGCGGGCCGACAGGCGGTCGGGCGCGCGGCTGGGGTCGGGCTGGACACTGGCCAGGGCGCGGGGGGAGATGACGTAGGAGGAGGCGGTGGCGCGCATGACGCGCTCGGTGACGTTGCCCTTCCTGCGCTCTTCGACGAGCTCGACCAGACCGTGCTTCTCGAGGGTCTTGAGGTGGTAGTTGATCTTCTGCCGGGGCAGGCCGACTTTCGCTGCCAGCGTGGTGGCTGAGTTGGGGTCGGCGAGTTCGGCCAGGAGCCTGGCGCGTATCGGGTCCAGCGAGGCCTCGGCGGCCGCGGGGTCCTCGATCACCGTCACGTCGAACATGCCTCCCACTCTCTCACCGACAATATTTCTTGTCAATGATGAGGGAGGCTGTCGGCCTGGCTCTGGAGGAAGGAGCGCTCGGCGTCGTTGCCCGCCAGGGCGATCGCCGCCGCGTAGGCCGTCCCGGCCTCCCCCGTGCGGCCGAGGCGCCGCAGCAGGTCGGCGCGGATGGCGTGGAAGAGGTGGAAGGCGCCCAGATCAAGCTCGTCGACCAGCTCCAGCGCCGCCGCCGGCCCGGTCACCTCCGCCACCGCCACCGCCCGGTTGAGCGCCACGACCTGGCCCGGCGCGATGGCCATCAGCTGGTCGTACAGGGCCAGGACCTGCCGCCAGTCGGTGGCGGGGCCGTCGCTGTGCACGGCGTTGATCGCGGCCTGGATCTGGTAGGGGCCGGGCTGGTCGCGGCGCAGGCAGGCGCGGACGATCGCCTGGCCCTCGGCGACGAGGTCGCGATCCCACAGCGCGCGGTCCTGCTCGGCCAGCCGTACCAGGCGGCCGTGGTCGTCGGCGCGGGCGGCGCGGCGCGAGTGCAGCAGCATCATCAGCGCCAGCAGCCCCCAGACCTCGCCCTCGTCGGGCATGAGCTCGGCCAGCAGTCTGCCCAGCCTGATGGCCTCGGCGCACAGCTCCTCACGCACCAGACGCCCGCCCGCGCTGGCCGCGTACCCCTCGTTGAAGATCAGGTAGAGGACGGCCAGGACGGCGCGCAGCCGGTCGGGCAGGTCGGCCTCGCGGGGCACGCGGTAGGGGATCCCCGCGTCGCGGATCTTGCCCTTGGCGCGGACGAGCCGCTGGGCCATGGTCGCCTCGGGCACCAGGAAGGCACGGGCGATCTCGCCGGTGCTCAGGCCACCCAGCAGCCGCAGCGTCAGCGCGACCTGCGCGGCGGGCGCGAGCGAGGGATGGCAGCAGGTGAAGATGAGCCGGAGCCTGTCGTCGTGCACGGGCCCCTCCAGCACGGGCTCGTCGGGGGCCAGCAGGAGCGCGGCCTGGGCGTGACGGTCCTGTCGCGAGGACTCGCGGCGCAGGCGGTCGATGGCGCGGTTGCGGGCGGTGGTGATGATCCAGCCGGCCGGGCTGGGCGGCATGCCCGTCTCCGGCCAGCGGCGCGTCGCCTCGGTGAAGGCGTCCTGGACCGCCTCCTCGGCGAGGTCGATGTCGCCGAAGTAGCGGACCAGGACGGCGACCGCGCGGCCGTACTCCTGGCGGAAGACGCCTTCGATGGTGGGCACGTCAGTCCTGGAGGGGACGGACCTCGATCGGCAGGGTGGTGGCGAGGGCGGCCTTGCGGCCCCATTCGAGGGCCGCGTCCAGGTCGGGCGCCTGGATGACGACGAAGCCGCCGATGTGCTCCTTGCCCTCGACGTACGGCCCGTCGGTCAGCAGCGGCCGGCCGTTCTGGGGGCGCACCACGGTGGCGGTGCCGGCGGGGTGCAGACGTCCGGTGAACACCCATGCGCCCGCGGCCTTGAGCTCCTGGTCCCAGGCGTCGACGTCGCGCATGATCGCCGCGAGGTCGCCGGGCGCGGGCGGCTCGCCGTCGGGCTGGTAGATGCTGAGCAGGTATCGCTTCATGATGACCTCCTGGATGTCTTGTCACCCTCTACACGAACGGCTCGCCGCAGGATCGACACCACGCTCGGGACAATCCGCTAGCTCGTCCGGGGGAAGGCGCGCCGGTAGTCGCTCGGCGAGACCCCGACCTGCTTGAGGAAGTGGTGGCGCAGGTTGTTGGCGGTGCCGAGGCCGCTGAGCTCGCCCACCTTCTCGATCGGCAGGTCGGTCGACTCCAGCAGGCTTTGCGCCCTGCTCAGGCGCTGGTTGAGCAGCCACTGCAGCGGCGTCATCCCGGTGGCGGCCTGCAGGCGGCGGTAGAAGGTGCGCGGGCTCATCGCGGCCTGCCGGGCCAGCTCCTCGACGGTGAGCGGCTGGTCGAGGCGGGCGCGGGCCCAGTCCAGGACGGGCGCCATGCCCCTGTCGTCGGTGGCTGGCACCGACAGGTCGATGTACTGGGACTGGCCGCCGGGCCGGTGGGCGGGTACGACCATGCGGCGGGCCAGCTGGTTGGCGACGTGCGCGCCGAGGTCGCGCCGTACGAGATGCAGGCACAGGTCGAGGCCCGCGGTCAGGCCCGCGCTGGTCAGCACGTCGCCGTCGTCGACGTACAGCACCGAGTCGTCGACCTGCACCTTCGGGTAGCGCTCGGCCAGCTGCGCGGTGTGCATCCAGTGGGCGGTGGCGCGGCGCCCGTCCAGCAGGCCCGCCTCGGCCAGGGCGAAGGCGCCGGTGCACAGCGACACCATGCGCGCGCCGGCGTCGTAGGCGCGGCGCAGGGCGGTGATCAGCGCGGGCGGCAGCGGAGCGCCGTCCTCGACGCAGGCGTCGGGCACCGACGGCACGATGACGGTGTCGGCGCCGGCGAGGTCGTCGAGGCCGTAGGGGGTGCGCAGCGCCAGTCCCGGTACGGCGGCGCCGTCCCGTCCTGTGGCTCCCGTCCCGCACAGCCGCAGGTCGTACCAGGGGTCGGCCAGGTCCGGCTGTGGTTTGCCGAAGACCGTGCACGGGATGCTCAGCTCGTACAGGTCCCACGAGGGGACGTCGATGTCCTCGGTCACGACCACGGCGACGGATCCAGCACCCATGGCCCCCAGCGTATGGCAGGAATTTGGTGGCGGCCGTCACCGGTGTCACTGTCGCGGTCCCGCTCGCCCTGCGAGCGTGGAGCAGGCAAACCGAACATGAAGGAGTGTTGTGACATGCGGGTGACCGTGATCGGACTGGGCTCGATGGGGTCGGCCCTGGCCGCCGCCCTCCTGGACAAGGGTGTGGAGACGACGGTGTGGAACCGCTCGGCGGGCAAGGCAGAGGCCCTGGCGGCCCGGGGCGCGCGGGTGGCGGCGACGCCGCGAGAGGCGGTCGAGGCCGCCGACCTGGTGATCGCCTGCGTCCTCGACTACGACGCGCTGCACGGCGTGCTGGATCCCGTCGCCGGCTCGCTCGAGGGCAGGCAGCTGGTCAACCTCACCTCGGGCTCTCCCGAGCAGGCGCGGCAGATGGACGGCTGGGCGCGCTCGCACGGCGCCGGCTACCTCGACGGCGCCATCATGACGACGCCGCCGGGGGTCGGCAGCCAGGAGATGATGATCCTCTACAGCGGCTCGGCGGAGGTCTTCGAGGCTCGTCGTGCGATTCTGGCGGCGCTGGGCGACCCCGTGCACCTGGGCGCCGACCCCGGCACGGCGTCTCTGTACGACGCGGCGCTGCTCGGACTGATGTGGGCGACGATGACCGGGTGGTTGCACGGCACGGCGGTGGTCGGCGCCGACAAGGTCGAGGCCACCGTGTTCACCCCGGTCGCGATCCGCTGGCTGGGCGCGGTGGCGGGCTTCCTGACCAGGTACGCGGCGCAGGTGGACGAGGGCCGTTACCCGGGCGACGACGCCACGGTGGACGTGCAGATCGTCACGATCGACCACCTCATCCACGCCGCACAGAAGCGGGGCGTCGACAACGCGCTGCCCGAGCTGCTGAAGGACACCATGCTGCGGGCCAGGGCGGCGGGGCACGGCTCGGACAGCTTCGGCAGCATCATCGAGGTGCTGCGGAGCCCCGCGTGAACAAGCCGCGTCGATCACCAGGTCGAGGAGCGTCGCGAGGGCGGTGAATCATGCCGCCAGGACGAACCGCTGGGGCGTGGCAGGGAATCGGCGTGCGGTGAGCCACCCGTCGGGTAAGCTCTCAAGATTAGGCACGCCAAACAGAGGCTGCTAAACCTCTACACCTGGAGGGTAACAGTCGCATGTCGATTCGTCAAGATGGAGTGACCGAGGCCATCAGGACCGAGCAGGTGCGCGTCACGATGCTCTACGGCAGGCTCGACGCCGCGAGGCGTCGGGCCGAGCAGACGCTGCGGGAGGTGTTCGGGCTCGGCGGCGCGGTGGCGAACGTGCAGGGCAGGGTCGAGCGCGAGGTCGCCGCCGCCGAGCAGGCCCGCCGGCTGTCCCGGCTGTCGGGGGTGGAGCGGGGCCTGTGCTTCGGCAGGATCGACGACAGGGACGGCGCCACCACCTATATCGGCCGCATCGGGCTGCGCGACGAGGAGCACGAGTCGGTGCTGATCGACTGGCGGGCCCCGGCCGCCAGGCCTTTCTACATCGCCACGCCCGGCGAGCCGGGCGGCCTGGTGCGCCGCCGTCACCTGCACCTGAAGGAGCGCACCGTCGTCGGCCTCGACGACGAGGTGTTCGACCTGGAGGGGATGAGCGACGGCGAGCGGCGCACGCTGGTGGGCGAGGCGGCGTTGATGGCGGCGCTGCGGCGCGGCCGTACGGGACGGATGGGCGACGTGGTGGCCACCATCCAGACCGAGCAGGACAGGGTGATCCGCTCGGGTCTGCAGGGGGCGCTGGTGGTGCAGGGCGGTCCCGGCACCGGCAAGACGGTGGCGGCGCTGCACAGAGCCGCCTACCTGCTGTACGCCCACCGCGACACGCTGGAACGGCGCGGCGTGCTCGTCGTCGGCCCCAACACCATGTTCCTGCGCTACATCGAGCAGGTGCTGCCCGCGCTGGGCGAGACGCAGGTGGTGATGGCCACGGTGGGCGAGCTGTTCCCCGGCGTGCGTGCCGTGGCCGCAGAACCCGCGGCGGTGGCGGTGGTCAAGGGCGATGTGCGGATGGCGCGGGTGGTGGCGGCCGCCGTACGGGATCGGCAGCGGGTGCCCGACGGCGACCTCGAGATCGAGGTGGACGGCACGCCGCTGCGGGTGGCGCACGAGCGCTGCGTGAGCATCAGGGACAGGGCGCGCGCGGTACGGCTGCCGCACAACCTGGCGCGCAAGCTGCTGGTCACCGAGCTGCTGAGGGAGCTGGCTCGCGACCTGCTGGCGGGGATGGAGGAGTCGCTGGCGCTGGAGAACTTCATGTCGGCCGAGGAGGCGGCCGAGCTGGAGCGCGAGCTGCCGGCCGCCCAGGACCCCTACACCGAGCAGGATCTGGCCTACGAGGCCGAGCGGCTGTGGTCGTTTCCTGAGGTGCGGGCGGCGCTGGAGGAGCTGTGGCCGATGTTGACGCCGCAGCGCCTGGTCGCGGAGCTGCTGTCTTCTGCCGAGCGGCTGGCCTCGGCCGCTCCCGACCTGGATTGGGAGGTGCTGCTGCGGCCCGCGGGCGCGGCGTGGACGGTCGGCGACGTTCCGCTGCTGGACGAGGCGGCCGAGCTGCTGGGCGAGGACGACGCCGCGGCCAGGGCGGCGGCGCGGGAGGCGGATCTGGCCCGGGAGGAGGCCGAGCTGTACGCGCGGGAGGTGCTGGTCTCCTCGGGTCTGGCGGAGGAGGGGCTGATGGAGGCCGCGGCGCTGGCCGAGCGCCACGACGGCGGCGGCGACGGGCTGACGACGGCCGACAGGGCGGCCGCCGACCGTACGTGGGCCTACGGGCACGTGATCGTCGACGAGGCGCAGGAGCTGTCGCCGATGGCATGGCGCGTGGTCATGCGCAGGGTTCCCGCCCTGTCGTTGACGGTGGTGGGCGACGTCGCGCAGACCGGTTCGGCCGCGGGGGCGCGCTCGTGGGGGGAGATGCTCGACCCCTATCTGGCCGGCAGGTGGCGGGAGGAGAGGCTGCTGGTCAACTACCGCACGCCGGTGGAGATCATGGAGGTGGCCGCCGACGTGCTGCGCGCCGTCGATCCCGCTCTGCTGCCGCCCGAGTCCGTACGGCAGGGCGGCGCTCGGCCGCTGGCCGTACAGGCGGGGCTCGATGAGGTCGCGGCGCTGGTGGAGCGGGAGCGAGGCGAGATCGGGGAGGGCAGGGTCGGGGTGGTGACCTCCGACGCCGTGCACGCGGCGGTGGCGGCGCTGCTGCCGGGCAGCGACGATCTCGACGCGCCCGTGGTGGCGTTGACGGTCACGCGGTCGAAGGGGCTGGAGTTCGACGCCGTGGTGGTGGTCGATCCGGCGGGGATCCTCGCCCAGTCTGCCAGGGACCTGTACGTCGCGATGACGAGGGCGACCAGGCGGCTGACCGTGGTCCACGAGGGCCCGCTGCCCGACGTTCTCGGACGGATGAAATCTACTTTGTAAAGGAGTGGGGCGGGCCGACCGGAGGTCGGCCACCATTCAAGGACTAAAGACTCTCTCCGAAAAACACGTGCGGCGTCGTGGTGGTCAAGGGGATGAAGCCGAGGCGTTCCAGGATGGGCCTGCTGTCGTCGGAGGCGTCGACCTGCAGGTAGCGGTAGCCGCGTTCGGCCGCGATGCGGGCGCGGTAGGCGACGAGGGCGCGGTAGATGCCGCGTCCTCGCCAGTCTGGTGCGGTGCCGCCGCTCCAGAGGCCGGCGAAGTCGGTGCCGGGGTGGAGGGTCAGGCGGGCGGCGCTGACGGGGCGTTCGCCTGCCATGGCGAGGACGGCGGCGATGGTGTGGGGTGCGTCGGCCAGCTGGGTGCGCAGGTGGTGGCCGAGGTGGGCGGGGCTGGTGCCGAAGGCCTGCTGGTGGACTTCCAGCATGAGTTCGATGTCGGTGGTGTCGGTGACGGGCCGCAGGTGGACGCCTTCGGGCAGGTCGATGGTGGTGGGCTGGTCGCGGATGTCAGCGGCCATGAGGGTTTCGGCGGGTTCGGGGGTGGAGCCTGCCGCCTGCAGGCGTTGGGCGAGGTCGGTGGGTTGGTCGTGGGCGTAGAGCTTCCATTCGAAGGCTCGGCCGGCGTAGTGGCGGAGTTGGTCGGCGATGGCGGCGTCGGCGGTGGTGTGGTCGAGGTCGGACCAGATGACGCCGTTCCAGCCGTGGGTGGTGCTGGTCTGGCGGAGGACCCCGTGGGTGAGTTCGAGGGTGGTGTGGGGGTCGTCGGGTTGGGCGTGTCGGCGGAGTTGGTGGTCGTGGAGGGCGAGGACGTCTTTGGGGTTCATGGGGTCGTTTCATGAGGGGTTGGTGTCACTGCCTGGTGTATCTGATCGAGGGAAGGATGCGCCAGGTGGTGGTGAGGATGAGTAGTGCCGTCCATGGCAGGGCGGCTGGTCCTGCGGTTTGCAGGGCGAGGCCGCCGGTCAGGGAGCCGGCGGCGATGCCCAGGTTGTAGACGGTGGTCTGCATGGAGGTGGCGATGTCGGCGTGTTCGGGGCCTGAGGCGCTGACGAGTGCTGTTTGCAGGAGGGTGGGGGCGGCGCCGAAGGCGGTTCCCCAGACGGCGGCGGCGGGTAGGAGCGCGGCGGGCAGGAGGGCGAGGGTGAGCATCGCGAGGGTGAGCAGGGCGATGGCGGTGTGGAGGGTGGCGCGGGGGTGGTGGTCGATGAGGGCGCCGGTGATCCAGATGCCGGCGACGGTGGCGATGCCGAAGGTGAGCAGGGCCAGGTCGGTGCGGTTGCCGGTGTGCTGGGCGTAGGGGGCGATGTAGGTGTACATGGCCTGGTGGGCGAGCAGCGCGAGGAGGGTGAGGGTCAGGACGGCTCTGATGCCGGGCAGGCGGCTGACCTGGCGCAGTGGGAGGTGGTGGGTGGGATTTTCGCCGGGGAGGTTGGGGACCTTCAGGCGTACCCAGGCCATGAGCAGGAGGGCGAGGGCTGAGAGGGCGGCGAAGGTGGTGCGCCAGCCGAGGGTTTGGGCCAGGGCGGTGCCGGCGGGGATGCCGGCGCACAGGGCGATGGTGATGCCGGCCGAGACTATGGCGATGGCGCGGCCGCGGTGGGTGGCGGGGACGATGCGGGTGGCGTAGCCGACGAGCATGGCCCACAGGGTGCCGCCCATGACGCCGGCGAGCAGGCGGGCGGTGAAGGTGAGGGGGTAGGAGGTGGACAGGGCGGTGAGGAGGTTGAGGGTGGCGAAGCCGGTCAGGACGGTGAGTAGGACGGGGCGTCGGGGCAGGGTGCGCAGGGCGGTGGTGACGGGGATGGCGGCGGCGCTGGAGGTGATGGCGTAGCCGGTGACCAGGAGGCCGGTGGCGGTGGGGGTGGTGTGGAGGTCGTGGCTGATCTGGGGGAGGAGGCCTGCTGGCAGGAGTTCGGTCATGACGGCGGTGAAGGCCGCGCTGAACAGGGCCAGCAGTCCGCCGAGTGGTAGTGGGGCCGGCATGCGACCATGGTTGGACCTTCACATCAGTGTGAAGGCAAATGGGGGTGGTTGTGAGGATTGGTGAGTTGTCGCGGCGTACGGGGGTGCCGACGCGGATGTTGCGGTATTACGAGGAGCAGTCTCTGCTGGATCCGGGGCGTTCGGACAATGGCTACCGGTGGTATGGCGAGGCGGCGGTGGTGCGGGTGCAGCAGATCAGGGGGTTGCTGGACTCGGGGTTGACGACGGAGATCATTCGGCGGATTCTGCCGTTCCTTGATGGTCCCGAGGTGATCCATGTGGCTCCGGCGTGTGTAACGGCGGAGTTGGAGGGGTTGTTGCGGGGTGAGGTGGAGCGGATTCAGGCGCGGATCGATTGCCTGTCGCGTAACAGGGATGCGTTGGTGGCTTATCTGGCGGCGGTGCGGCCTGAGTCGCTTTGAGCGGGGACGCGTTGGGTGTCGTCGTCGTGCCAGGGTGGCAGGTCGGTGGCGATGGCGGCGATCTTGGCGGTGATGTCGGCGAGGGTGCGCAGGGTGTCGGTGTCGAGGTGTTGCATGATGCGCCGGTAGTGGCGTAGGCCGACGTCGTTGATCTGTTCGATGAGGGCGCGGCCTTGGTCGGTGAGTTCGACGCGGCGGACGCGGCGGTCGTGGGGGTCTTCGTGGCGGGTGACGAGGCCGTGGCCGATGAGGCGGTCGACGATGCCGGTGACGGTGGCCAGGCCGACGCCGAGGTTGGTGGCCAGGTCTTGGCCTGAGGCGGAGCCTGTGCAGGCCAGCAGGATGACGACTTTGAGCTGGCGCATGGTGAGGTTGGAGCTGAACAGGGGTGAGGATCGGTCCTGCGCGAAGACGCGGCCGATGGCGCGTTGGGTGTCGCTGATCTGTCGGATCAGGGCGTCGCGTTCGTGGTCCACTCTCACCTCTCGCTTCCTGAGAAGGTTATCAGGAAAGCAGCATGTGGCTAAATATTCGCTCAAGGCAAAGTGTTAGTCTGGGGCGAATTCTTTGCCATTCGCCTGTGAGGACCCGGATGACAGCTCTTGCCCGGTTGAGCCTTGCCAACCGCAGTCTCGTCATATTGGTGGCGATCGTGTTGAGCGCGTTCGGCGCCTTCACGATCCCGCAGCTGAAGCAGCAGTTGCTGCCGTCGCTGTCGTTTCCCGGCGCGTTCGTCATCGCGCCCTACGCCGGGGCCTCTCCCGAGATCGTGGAGGATCAGGTCACCAAGCCGATCGAGGACTCCTTCTCCGGTATCGACGGTCTGGAGGAGATGACCTCGACGTCGAAGGAGGGGCTGGCGCAGGTTCAGGTCTCCTTCGCCTACGGCACCGACATCGAGGAGTCGGTGGCCTCGATGCAGACGGCGATCGGCAGGATCAGGGCGCAGTTGCCCGACGGTGTCGATCCGCAGGTGGTGGCGGGCAACACCGACGACATCCCGGTTCTGGTGCTGGCGGTGGGCGACGGCGGCGACGAGCGGGAGATGGCCGACAAGCTGGGCCGGGTCATGGTGCCGGAGCTGCAGGGCATCGACGGGGTGCGCGAGGCGGAGGTCACCGGCGCCAGGGACGAGACGGTGGTGATCACGCCGGATGCCAAGAAGATGGCCAAGAAGGGCGTGTCGGCGGCGCAGATTCCCGAGGTACTGAAGGCCAACGGGACTCCGGTGCCGGCGGGGACGCTGAATGAGTCGGGCAAGGCGCTGACGGTGCAGGTGGGCTCGCGGATCGAGTCGGTTGAGGCGTTGAAGGAGCTGTATCTGGTGCCGGCGGCGTCCGCGCAGGCCGCTACCCCCACCCCGGCGCAGGCTCAAGCGCAGGCCCAGGCGCAGCAGGCGCAGGGCAGGGCGATGCCGCCAGGCCAGGGGCAGGCGCCGGTGCAGGCCGCGCCGAAGCCGCCCAAGCCGCCGAAGCCGGTCAAGCTCGGTGATGTGGCCGAGGTCGAGCGGCGCAAGAGCGATGCGACGACGTTGACGCGCACCAATGGTGAGCCGAGTCTGGGTGTGTCGGTGACGATGACGCCGGACGGCAACGCGGTGGCGATCTCGCATGCCGTACGGGAGAAGCTTCCGGCGATGGAGTCGGCGCTGGGTGCGAAGGCGACGGTCATCTTCGACCAGGCGCCGTATGTGGAGCGTTCGATCGAGGATCTGACGACCGAGGGTCTGCTGGGGCTGGCTTTCGCCGTGCTGGTGATCCTGGTGTTCCTGTTGTCGGTGCGTTCGACGCTGGTGACGGCGGTGTCGATCCCGCTGTCGGTGGTGATCGCGCTGATCGCGTTGTGGGCGGGCGACTACTCGCTGAACATGTTGACGCTGGGCGCGCTGACGATCGCGGTGGGCCGGGTGGTCGACGACTCGATCGTGGTGCTGGAGAACATCAAGCGTCATCTCGGCTACGGCGAGCCGAAGCGCACCGCGGTGACGGCGGCGGTGCGTGAGGTGTCGGGTGCGGTGACGGCTTCGACGCTGACGACGGTGGCGGTGTTCGCGCCGATCGCGTTCGTGGGCGGCATGGTGGGTGAGCTGTTCTCGCCGTTCGCGATGACGGTGACGGTGGCGTTGCTGGCCTCGCTGCTGGTGTCGCTGACGGTGATCCCGGTGCTGGCCTACTGGTTCTTGAAGGCGCCGGCGTTGGAGCCGGAGCAGGCGAGGGCGGTGCGTGAGGCGGCCGAGGCCAAGGAGTTGCGCAGCCCGCTGCAGCGGATGTATCTGCCGGTGCTGCGTTTCGCGACGCGCAGGCGGCTGGTGACGTTGCTGATCGGGGTGGTGGTGTTCGCGGGCACGATGGGTTTGGCGGGCAGGCTGGAGACCAACTTCATCGACTCCTCCGGTCAGGACACGATCTCGGTGAGCCAGAAGATGCCGGCGGGCACGGATCTGGCGGTCACGGACGCCGCGGCCAAGCAGGTGGAGAAGGTACTGGCGGGCCTGGACGGCGTGGAGTCGTATCAGGTGAACGTGGGCGGCGGTAACGCCATGCGCGGCGGGGCGGGCGGTGGCGCCGACCGGGCGTCCTATTCGGTGTCGGTGGCCGAGGGCAGCGACAGCGGGGCGGTGGAGGAGCGGCTGCGCGAGGAGTTGAAGGGCCTGTCGGACATCGGTGAGGTGACCGTCGGAGGGCAGGGCGGCGGCGGCTTCGGCTCCGATTCCATCGATGTGATCGTGCAGGCGCCGGACGCCGAGACGTTGCGCAGCGCGGCCGGGCAGGTGTCGACGGCTGTCGGGCAGGTGTCGGGGCTGCGGGACGTCTCCTCGGACCTGGAGTCGAGTGCGCCGCGTATCGAGGTCGTCGTCGACAGGAAGAAGGCGGCCGAGAAGGGCGTCAGTGAGGCGCAGGTCGGGCAGGTGGTGGCGCAGGCCTTCAGGGGCGCGCCGCTGGGCCAGCTGACCTTGGACGGTATCGCCAGCGATCTGATCCTGCGTGGCGGCGACGCGCCTGAGGACATCGAGGAGGTGGAGAAGCTCAAGGTCGGCGCGGTGAAGGTGTCGCAGGTGGCCAAGGTGTCGCAGGTGGAGGGGCCGACGCAGATCACCAGGATCGACGGGGAGCGGTCGGCGACGGTGTCGGCGAAGGCCTCGGCCAGTGACCTGGGCACTCTCACGCAGGCGTTGACGGCCAAGCTGGACGGGCTGGCGCTGCCGGCGGGGGCCTCGTACACGATCGGCGGTGTGTCGGCCGATCAGGCCGACGCGTTCGCGGATCTGGGGGTGGCGATGCTGGCGGCGATCGCGATCGTCTTCATGATCATGGTGGCGGCGTTCCGGAGCTTCGTGCAGCCGCTGATCCTGCTGGTGTCGGTGCCGTTCGCGGCGACGGGCGCGCTGGGGCTGCTGCTGGTGACCGGTACGCCGATGGGGGTTCCGGCGTTGATCGGCATGCTGATGCTGATCGGGATCGTGGTGACCAACGCGATCGTGCTGATCGACCTGATCAACCAGTATCGGGATCAGGGTCTGGGCGTGGTGGAGGCGGTGATCGAGGGCGGCAGGCGCCGGTTGCGGCCGATCCTGATGACGGCTGTGGCGACGATCTGCGCGTTGACGCCGATGGCGCTGGGGGTGACCGGTTCTGGCGGGTTCATCTCGCAGCCGTTGGCGATCGTGGTGATCGGCGGGTTGATCTCCTCGACGCTGCTGACGCTGGTGCTGGTGCCGACGTTGTACACGATGGTGGAGCGGACCAAGGAGCGGCTGCGCCGGGGTGGCCCTGCGGCGCCGGCGCACGCCAAGGAGAAGGTGGGCGCGCCCGCCTGAGCCTGATGTGGTGCTCGGCCCGGCGGGGTTGCTGCCCGCCGGGCCTCTGGCTGGGCGGCGGCGCCCCTTCAGCGGGTGTGTGACCCCGCTGCGCGGCCGGCGCGGGGCGGGCCAATACACTGGGGCAACGTGACTTCCAAGCCGCGCATCCCGAACGTTCTGGCCGCCCGCTACGCCTCTGCCGAGCTGGCCCGCCTGTGGTCTCCCGAGTCGAAGGTCGTCGCCGAGCGGCGGCTGTGGCTGGCGGTGCTGAAGGCGCAGGCCGAGCTGGGGGTGGCGGTGCCCGGGCAGGCCATCGACGACTACGAGAAGGTGCTGGAGCAGGTCGATCTGGCCTCCATCGCCGAGCGGGAGCGGCTGACCAGACACGATGTGAAGGCGCGTATCGAGGAGTTCAACGCGCTGGCCGGGCACGAGCACGTCCACAAGGGCATGACCTCGCGTGACCTGACCGAGAACGTCGAGCAGTTGCAGATCCGCGACAGCCTGCTGCTGGTGCGCGAGCGCGCCGTCGCCTTGCTGGCGCGGCTGGCGTCGCTGGCCGAGCAGTACGAGGCGTCGGTGATGGCGGGCCGTTCCCACAACGTCGCCGCCCAGGCCACCACGCTGGGCAAGCGGTTCGCCAGCGCCGCCGACGAGCTGCTGGTGGCTTTCGCCAGGCTGGAGGAGCTGATCGCCCGCTATCCGCTGCGCGGCATCAAGGGCCCGGTCGGCACCGCCCAGGACATGCTGGACCTGCTCGGCGGCGACCGTGAGAAGCTGGCGGCGCTGGAGGACGGGGTGGCCGCCCACCTGGGCTTCGAGCGGCGTTTGACCAGTGTTGGCCAGGTCTATCCGCGTTCGCTGGATTTCGAGGTGGTCACCGCTTTGGTGCAGCTGGCCGCCGCGCCCAGCTCGCTGGCCAAGACGATCAGGTTGATGGCCGGGCACGAGCTGGTCACTGAGGGGTTCAAGGAGGGCCAGGTCGGTTCGTCGGCGATGCCGCACAAGATGAACACCCGCTCGTGCGAGCGGGTCAACGGGCTGACGGTGATCCTGCGGGGCTATGCCTCGATGACGGCGGAGCTGGCCGGCGATCAGTGGAACGAGGGCGACGTGTCGTGCTCGGTGGTTCGCCGGGTGGCGCTGCCGGATGCGTTCTTCGCCTTCGACGGGCTGATGGAGACCATGCTGACGGTGCTGGCCGAGTTCGGGGCCTTCCCCGCGGTCATCTCCGCCGAGCTGGACCGCTACCTGCCGTTCCTGGCCACGACGAAGATGCTGATGGCGGCCGTGCGCGCGGGGGTGGGCCGCGAGCAGGCCCACGAGCTGATCAAGGAGCACGCGGTGGCCTCCGCGCTGGCGATGCGCTCTGAGGGGGCGGCCAACGCGCTGCTGGAGCGGCTGGCGGCCGATGAGCGGTTCCCGCTGGGTCGCGCGCAGCTGGAGGCGCTGCTGGATGACCGGGTGTCCTTCACCGGCGCCGCCGCCGATCAGGTGGAGGCCGTCTCCCAGCAGGTGGGTCGGATCGTCGCCCGTTACCCGCAGGCCGCCGCCTACGCTCCCGGTGCCATCCTGTGATCCACGAACTGCTGACGCCGCGGCAGGTCGCGGACGCCTGTGGCGATGACGACCTGGTGGTGTGGGCGGCGCAGGATCTGGCGGGCGGGGCGCGGGCGTGGGCGGGCGGCCAGGCGGTGCTGGCCGCGGCCGCCGACATCTCCCGCCGCGACCGGATGGCGGTGTGGGGGCATCCGGCCGATGCCGCCGATCTGGTACGGCACGCGCTGGCCGAGCTCGGCCCGACCTACCGGCCCCTCGGTGAGGCGGGCCTGGTCGAGGCGGTCGCGGGCCGGGTGGAGGGGATGGAGCGGGTGGCGGCGTTCTCGTGGATGAGCCTGGACCATCTGCCGATCGGCCCCAGCGACGGCGTGTCGTGGCTGGAGGGCGCCTACGACGGCGAGATCGCCCGGTTGCTGGCCGCCGACGCCCCGGACTCCTACGCCGCGCCCGGCAGGCCGGGGGTCGCCCGGTGGGCGGGGGCGCGGGTGGAGGGGGCGTTGGCCGCGGTCGCCGCCGACGCCTGGAGCGCGCCGACGGTCGGGTTCATGGCGGGGGTCGCCACCGCCTCGGCGCTGCGCGGCAGGGGGCTGGCGGGGCGGGTGTGCAGGTGGCTCAGCGGGCGGCTGGTGGCCGCGCACGGCAGGGCGGCGCTGATGGTCGACGATCACAACGAGGCCGCGTTGCGCCTGTACGCGGCGCTGGGTTACCGCAGGCGGCCGGTGACGGTCTCGGCCGTTGCGGGCTGAACCGCGGGCTGAACCGCGGGCTGAGCGGCGGGCTGGAGGGCGCGCTCGCGGCGCATCTGGCGGCGCTCGAACCAGATCGTCGCGAACGGCGGCACCGCGCAGGCCAGGCCCACCGTGATGGTGGCGCGCGACCAGCCCAGCTCGCGGGCGGTCAGCAGCACCGCCGCCAGGTACAGCAGGAACAGGCCGCCGTGGATCGGGCCGAACACCTTCACCCCCACCTCGCCGGCCTGGGCGATGTACTTGACGTAACATGCCTGCCAGCAGGCCGGCCCAGGAGCAGGCTTCGGCGATGGCGACGGCACGGAACAGGCGCAGCACGATAGGGGCCCTTTCGCTGGGTTTTCGGTTGACCGCGAGTCAGCCTAGCGGCAGGGTGTGGCGCCCTCCGTGGCGGTGTGTGGGCCTGTCAGCGGGGGTGCGGGGAAAATCGGGTGAGGTTCCGGTGAGGGTCAGGCACAGTTGACATAGTGATGTCTGGATTTGTGCCTGGTCTTGAATTGAGCCGCGCCTTCTACGCCGACGTGGTGGCGCCGCTGGCGGCCGATGTCGCGCACAGTGCCGCGCTGATCGGTCCCGGGTCGGAGGTGCAGGCCTTCGACACCGAACGCAGCGCCGACCACGACTGGGGGCCGCGGGTGCTGCTGTTCGTGCGGCCGGAGGCGGTCGCCGAGGTGGAGGCGCGGGTGACGGCGGGTCTGCCGGCCTCCTTCGGCGGGTATCCGACCGTGTTCGCCCAGCGGGGGTTGCTGCGTCATGGCGTGCGGGTGGAGGAGTTGGGCGGGTGGCTGAGCGGACGGCTCGGCTTCGATCCGCGTGGGCGGATCACGACGTTGGACTGGCTGTCGGCCAGTTGGCAGGCGCTGGCCGAGGTCACCGGGGGAGAGGTCTTCCACGACGGGCTCGGCGAGTTGCATGCCGTACGGCAGGCGCTGCGCTGGTATCCCGACGACGTGTGGCGGTATGTGCTGGCCTGCCAGTGGCGGCGTATCGGCGCCGAGGAGTCCTTTCCCGGCAGGTGCGCGGAGGTGGGCGACGAGCTGGGCTCGGCGGCGCTGGCGGCTGGGCTGGTCAGGCAGGTGATGCGGCTGGCGTTACTGCAACGCAAGAGGTATCCGCCGTACGCCAAGTGGCTGGGCAGCGCGCTGGCGCGCCTGTCGGGAGCTGCCGAACTCGGCCGGGCCCTGAGCGGGGCGCTGCAGGCGCGCTCCTACCATCACAGGGAGCAGGCGTTGTGCGAGGCATACCAGCGCCTGGCGGCGGTGCACAACAGGATCGCGCTGACCATGCCGCTGGATCCGGCGGTGCGGGGCTTTCACTCCAGGCCTTTTCAGGTGATCGGCGGCGACCGGTTCGCCGCCTGCCTGCTGGAGTCGATCCGCGACCCCGACATCGGCGCTTTGGCGCCGACGGGCAGCGTCGACCAGTTGTGCGACAACGTGGACGTGCTCACCGTGCCCGCCAGGGCCAGGGCGCTGACCCTGGCCGCGCTCACCCCCGCGCAGGCGGCCGCCTGAACACGCCGCCAGCCCGCACGCACGCGCGCCCGCAGCGAACATGATCGCGGCGGCGGCGGTGGCCGCGCTAGGTTGCCGGGATGCTGAGCTTCGAGCAGGCGGGCCGAGGGCCCGCGGTGATCCTGATCCACGCCGGCATCGCCGACCGCCGCATGTGGGATCACCAGTTCGCCGCGCTGGCGGCCACCCACCGGGTGATCCGCTACGACTGGCGCGGCTACGGCCGCTCCGGCGACCCGGAACAGGAGCCGTGCCACCATGAGGACCTGCTGGCGTTGATGGACGAGCTCGGGCTCGAGCGGGCGGCGCTGGTGGGCTGCTCGATGGGCGGCGCGTACGCGGTGGAGGCCGCGCTGGCCGCCCCGGCCAGGGTGAGCGCGCTGGCGTTGGTCGCCTCGGGTCTGGCCGGGCACATCTGGCCGCAGGAGATGCTGGCCCAGGCGCGTGAGCGGGTGCACAGCGCGGTGCCCGCCGAGCGCCTGGCCCGCTACCGCGAGGGCGGCGCCGATGTCGAGGAGGGTGACGCGCTGGCGATGGCGCGGGCGCAGGTGCTGTGGCAGGTCGCCGGTCCCGAACGCGGGCGCGGGGACCTTTCCGAGCAGGTGTGGCAGCGGGCGGTGACGATGTGCGAGGGCGTCTTCGAGCGGCTGTGGCGCGGCCCCGCCGTGGCCGAGAGGCTGCTGGATCCGCCGGCGGCCGGCAGGCTGGGCGAGGTGCGGGCGCCGACGCTGGTGATCAACGGGCTGGCCGACGTGCCGGGCATCCAGCAGGTCTCGGACCTGCTGTCGTCGTGCATCGGCGGCGCCCGCCGCGTCGACCTGCCCGATACCGGTCACCTGCCGCCGCTGGAGCGGCCCGAGCAGGTCACCGCGCTGCTCACCGGCTTCCTGTCGCCCCTGCTGTCGCGGCGGGCGGGCTGAGCAGCAGCGGCACCAGCACCTCGTCCACGATCTCCACGACCGCCTCGTCGGGGATGGGCACGCCATGGGACAGGAACTGGTGGCGCAGCATCGCCTGCCCGGCCTCCAGCCTGCGCGCGGTCACCGCCGAGGCGTCCACCTCGCCCCGCTCCACCGCCCTGCGCACCACCTCGGCCATCGCCCTGCGGCCGCTGCCGTGCGACAGGCGGCGCAGCTCGGCCATGCGCGACTGGTCGGCCAGCACCTCCGACAGCAGCCCGCGCAACGCCTCACCCGCCGGGCCCGCCAGCAGTTCGGCGTTGCGGCGCAACAGCGCCAGCAGGTCGCCGCGCAGGCTGCCGGTCTCCTCGGGCCGCGACGGGTCGGGCATGGCGTGGTAGACGGCCTCCATGGCCAGCTGCATGCGGCTGGACCAGCGCCGATACAGTGACGCCTTGCCGGTCCTGGCCCGTTCGGCGACCCGTTCCATCGTCATGCCCGCGTAGCCGACCTCGGCCAGTTCGGCCAGCACGGCCTGGAAGATGGCGGCGTTGAGCGTCTCGCCGCGCCGGCGCGGCTGTTTGCGGTGGTCGGTGACCATGTCTCGATCCTAGGAACGGTGCGCGGGCCCTCGCGCCCGCCGACGGCGACTTGCGAGCCTCTCTCATACGTGTTGTTCGACATGGGCGCTGGTGCGCAGCGCCCGCACCGGCAGGAGGACCGCCAGCGCGAACGCCGCCGCCAGCAGCGGCGCCATCAGGGCCGCCACCAGCGGCATCGCCTCACCGAGGGCCGCGGCCTCACCGCCGCCGCTGTCCAGGCGCCAGGTGATGAACGTGCCGGCCACCGCCACCCCCACCGAGGCGCCGATCTGGCGCAGGAACGTCACCGCGGAGGTGGCGGCGCCGAGGTCGGCGTAGTCGACGGCGTTCTGCGTGGCCAGCACCATCACCTGCATCACCAGGCCGACGCCGAGCCCGACGAGTGCCATCGCCCCGGCGACGGCGGTGACCGCGCCTGGCGACGGCGTGCCGTACAGGTGGGCCGACAGGACGGCCAGCAGCGTCAGGCCCGCGCAGGCCAGCGCCGTGCCGGCCACCGGGTAGGACTTGTAGCGGCCGGTGCGGGTGATCAGGCGGCCGCTGACGATCGTGGTCGTCAGCACTCCGGCCATCAGGGCCGTCACCACCAGCCCCGCCTGGGCGGCGCCCGCGCCGAGCGCGATCTGCAGGAAGGCCGGCAGGTAGGTGAGGGTGCCGAACAGGGCGAAGCCGATCAGGAAGCTGATGGCTACCGGGATGGCGAAGGCGCGCTGGCGAAACAGCCGCAGCGGCAGCACCGGGTCGGCGGCCCTGCTCGCGGTGACCAGCCAGGCGGCCGTGCCCAGGGCGGCAGGCAGCAGCCAGGCCGGGTGGCGGGTCTGGCCGAGCAGCACGAAGGCGACCACGGCCGTGGCCAGCGTGATCGTGCCGGCGTAGTCGATCGGCGGGCGGCCCGCGGGACGTGGCAGGCGCAGGGTGAGGGTCAGCAGCACGAAGGCCAGCAGGCCAAGCGGCGGGTAGATCGCGAAGATCCACCGCCAGGTGAGCTGGTCGACGAAGAAGCCGCCGAGCAGCGGGCCGCCGACGGCGGCGACGATGTAGGCGGCGCCGATGACGCCGAGGTAGCGGCCGCGTTCGCGTGGGGAGACGATCTCGCCGATGATGGCCTGCGCGCCGATCATGAGGCCGCCGCCGCCCATGCCCTGCAGCGCGCGAAAGGTGACCAGTTGCGGCATGGAGGTGGCGATGGAGCACAGCAGCGCGCCTGCCACGAAGACGGTGATGGCGGCCTGCATGACGGGTTTGCGGCCGAAGCGGTCGCCGAGCTTGCCGTAGACGGGCATGACGACGGTGGCGGCGACGAGGTAGGCGGTGACGACGGCGGGCATCTGGTGCAGGCCGCCGAGCTCGTTGGCGATCGAGGGGAGCGCCGGGGTCATGATCGTCTGGTCGAGGGCGCCGAGCAGCATGGACAGCACGAGGCCCGGCAGGACGAGGGTGACCGATCGGCGCACCACAACCCCCTTAGAGACGGTTCGTTCTCTATGGGAGGCTACGCCCCACCTTTTGAAGACGCAACGTTCACTATCGGTCAGATCACCGGGGGTGGCCACGTCCTCGGGCTTTGTGGCAGGAGGGAAGCATGCCCACCGTCTTGTGGCCGCCGACCGGCGAGCCGGGTCGGCCTCCGGGGAGGATCGGCCCGGATTTTGGCGCTAAAGGGACGATCTTGACGACGATTTGTATCGCACGCTTGCCGAGCGTTCGGGGCCGGAGCTGAGGACGAGGCTGGCCGGGCTGCTGCATGTTGGCGAGTCTCGGAGCTGGAGCGGCTGCGCACCGCGCCGACGCGGGCCTCGGGCCGGGTGATGGTGGCGGAGCTGCATCGGGTGGCCGACATTGGTGGCATGGGCGCCGGGGGCCGTCCGAGAGGAGCCGGTGCCGGCGGTGAAGCTGTCAGCGTTGGCTCGTTACGGGCTGGCCTCCAAGGCGCCGACACTGCGGGATTTGGAGAGCGATCGGCAGGCGGCCACCGTGCTGGCCACCGTGCTGGCCACCGTGCTGGCCACCGTGCTGGCCACCGTGCTGGCCACCGTGCTGGCCACCGTGCTGGCCACCGTGCGGCACCTGGAGACCTCATCGGTCGATGACGCCCTGGACGCACCGCCTCGATCCTGCTCGGCGAGCCGTACGGCCCCGGCTGGAACACCCCCTGCGGGTGTGGAGCACGGCGGTGGCCACGCTCGCCTCCTCCGGGATCATCAACCTGGGCAGGGCCGAGTGATGCGCAGGATCGAGCACATGCCGCTCGCCCGACATCCCCCGCGCCGCCCGGAACCCGAAAGACCACGATCTGCCCGGCATCCGCCGCTCGATCGAGCAGTGGGGCTGTGTCGTCGCTGGAGACGGGGTTGAGGAACCTGCGGACAACCGTTGGCGCTGAGAAGGATCTTGTGGTGTTGCCCCTGCTCTGCCGAGGCCCCAACCGATTGGCGTCGTAACGCCTCGCCGCGAGTTATCGGCAGGGTTCGCGCCCCCGGTAGACCGAGGTTTCAGCGGTCAGCCACCGTGCGGTGCGCGGGACCGGAATGGCGCGGGAATCGATTCCAGGGCGGCGACCTGCGGTGATGCGGTTCCGGAGGCTGGACAGAGCTGATGTTGTGTCTAGTCAGCGCCGAGGCTCCATGATCGTTCTCGGCGCTAACGGCTGTTCGCAGGTTCCTCAACCCTCCGCCACAGCGCCGCCACCCACCTCGGCGAGGCAGTCCTTGGCCGTGGCCGTCATGGAAACGAAGAGGGCGTCGTGGCCGGTGGCCACGACCCCCGCCCCATCGGATCGAGATAGAGGAGTGCTCGCGGTTTAGCTAATTCTGCGTGATCGAGAAATTGCAGCTCACGGGTTCGGTGTGGGTGGTGGTGATCGCACCAACGTTGAGGAGGTTGAGGCCGATGTCGCCAATGCCGTGGTTACCACAAACATTCACATTATGGGACTGCATGGCATTGTTCCCGTTGTTGACGCCCGGCGGCCAGGGGCCGCCGTCTGCATAGGCCGGAACGTCCAGGCCGAGGCCGGTGAACCCTGCGATCAGGGCGCCGCCGACTACGAGCTGCTTGAACATTTTTAGCTCTTTCCTCTTGATGTCGATATGTCAGCTCAGCCTTATCGGTTGAAGGCCGGGCAATACCTAGTAGACCCGCATTTAACGGTGCAGGCAATCTAATAGAAGTAAAAGTGCCCTTCGCTCTTATTAAAACACTCTTAGTATGATAGAACCGACATATATGGATATAGCGTACTCATTTCAGGCTTCGGGGAGATTGGTCCGGGTTTGGGCGCTAGGGCGCGTATTGGGTCGTGATCAATCTGTCGATTCGCCCTCGTGGTGAGGCCTGGACCGGTAGATCTTGTTCCGTGACGCGAGTGCAACTGA
>NZ_JBEZDO010000046.1:0-58044 GCF_040648355.1 Nonomuraea sp. NPDC049152
CAGCACACCCGGACCCGCCTATTGGCGGTAACGCTACAAATCCCCTCGATCACACTGCGGCATCACGGGCAGAGGCTCGCGTAACGCACTCTGAGTACTCACCAGCTCACACCGCTGGTCAATCCCTTCGTAGTGCGCGAAGTTGCGCTGCGGGGACTCTCCACGACCGGGCGACTCCCGCAGCAGTTCGATTGGCCGAAACTAACCCGCCGGACCTGACCACCGTCGTGGCACCGCAGTGGCGGGCGATTGAACGAGTCACCGTCGCCGAGGTACGACGCAAGGCCGGCGACAAGCAAGCAGCCGAACAAGCGGTCACGGTGATGCGCTGGTTCCGAGGTGAGCACGACATCCCCAAACTCGGCCGCGATCACCGCGTCTCCCGGGCCACCGCCTACCGCTACATCCACGAGGGAATCGAAGTTCTCGCAGCTCAAGCACCGGATCTTCCCGAAGCTCTCGACCGCGCCCAAGCCGAAGGACTGGCGTACGTGATCCTGGACGGCACCTTGGTCCCCATGGCCAGCGAGCACCCCAAACGGCCCAGCTGACAACCGGCCTCGAACAACCCGGGACGAACGCCACTGCCCTGGCAAGAAAAGGCAAAACGCACCCTGCGCGCCCCCCATCTCCGCACCAGACACGGAACCCCTCTGAGAGCCCCGCATCAGAGATGACCAAACATGCCGAAATCGGGGCAGGTCAAACGGTCAAGAACACGTCAGGTCGCGCCGGACGCCGTTGGACCCCACACCGCGTGCTCGTTGCGTGCTCTTCGGCCATCGGCACCCACGAACACCGGCCGACATGTTCAGACATTTTAAATGCGACAAAATTCAGCAGAGTGATACAATTGAATCCGTTGAAACATGGCCCGGCATTAGGGCTGCTGACTTTTAATCCGTAGGTTCCGGGTTCGAGCCCCGGGCGCCCTACCACCCTCCACCCCGCCCGACCTGGGCTTTCTCGGTTTTCGAGGGCCTCCGGCGAGGCCGAGACACGCCATTGGATGCTCGCTGGATGCTCTTCGGCACGGGTCCGGCACATGGCCGGGCTGTACCGGCCTCGTTTTGGGCCCGTTCGCCAAGGCAAACCCGCAAGTCAACCAACAGAACACCAAGCCGGAAGCCCCCGACGGGCGCCCGGTCCGAGTTCTGCCTGCCCCTGCGTCAAGAGTCGATCAAGTCGATCGCCGTGCAGATGCCGCCGTTTCACCGTGTCGGCCATCTCAATCTGCTGCCTGCAGCACCGCGCATACTCGCTCGCTTAGCCTCCACCCAGCCAGGCGTTCCGAGCGGCGGCTGGGGTCCGCCTGTCAAGCCAGACCTCCAGGATGATCAAGAGAACCCCAAGAGGGAAGGCGTGGCGGGCGCCCCGGTTCGGGGTGCGTTTCTCGCCTGGCCAAGTGTTGATCAAGCCGCCTTCCGCGCGGGTGTCGCTGTTTCACGGTGGCTGCCGTTCTGACCTCCTCTGCGGAACGGATCTCCACGTGATCGCTCGTTTTACCCTTCTGGGAAGCACCGTCCTTGCCCTGCTCGCCGCCCCGGCGGCAGCAGCCGCGCCCGCCTCCGGTTGGAGTTATGAGACCTTGGCGGGCAGCGTCCGTGTCTCAGCCGTGACGGTTACGCCATCTACGGTGAGTACGCCACCTCGATGCTCGACATCAACAAGGTGCCCGACTCCAACGGCCCCCGCCCAGGCTGCGGAACCGACAGCACGTTCTTCAGTCGGATCGACGTCTTCAAGCTGTGCGCCACCGCCGACCACGTCCGCACGTGCGCACGTGCGCCGATCCCGTCTGGATCAAACGTCCGTAGACTCGCACGGCCAGGCGGCGAAGAGTGCAGATCCTTGCCTCTCGGTGAGGGTGGAGGTCAGTGCTTTCGCGGCCAACGTCCTCGCGTGAGTGGTTCCACGCGGGCACTCTGTCTGGCCCAATACGGGAGACAGTTGCTCGCGCTCGGTGGGTCCCCACGCCGCTTTTGGCCGGTCCCGCGCTCATCAGGGCGTCGTGTTCTTGCTCGTCGGCGAGCTGGGCTTCATGCCAGAGGGCACCGCGAACCACGGCGAGATGCCGATCGCTGGCCACAACTCCGGCGGGCCACTGTTCGGCGTCTTCCAGTTCTCGCTCCTGGACAAAAGATTATGTACCTGCTGTTCGGGATCGTCGGCCCTCGTGATGGCCCACAGCCGGAGCGGCTCACGCAACTACCTCATCGGCGGCGGCGTCATCTGCCCTGCTGCTGGGACTCTACGGATTCCTCATCGAGCGCGGTAGCGCCGTCAACGTCGTTCCCGTCAACGCAGCCGACAAGTTGCTGCACCTCATTCTGGGCATCGGAATGATCGCATTCGTCCACTCGGTAGCCGTTCGAGGCTGTCGCGAGATGTATGTCCCGGCTTGTCGGCCGTATGTCACAGCCAGTCGCGTTTGCGGAAGGCGACGTAGAGACCGACCGACGCCGTGACGATGACGATCGCGGAGGTCCAGAACCCGATCGGCTGCTCCGAACCCGGATAGGGGACGTTCTGGCCGTAGAAGCCGGTGATCATCGTGGGGACGGCGATGATCGCCGCCCAGCTCGTCAGCTTCTTCATGATGGCGTTGAGCCGGTAGCCCTGCTGGCTCAGATGGGTCTCGCGGATGTTGCTGACCAGGTCGCGCAGGGAGTCGGTCCACTCGGCGACCCGCAGTACATGGTCGTAGACGTCCTGGTAGTAGGGCGCCATGGCGGCCTCGACCACGTGCAGGTCACGCCGCATCAGGCTGTTGATCACCTCGCGCATGGGCAGCACACCGCGGCGGAACTGGACCAGACTCTTGCGCAGGGCGAAGGTATGGCGCTGCAGCTCGCGGCTGGGTTGCTCGTCGAACAGCTCACCCTCGAGGGCTTCGATCTGGTCGTCGAGCGCCTGAATGATCTCGAAGTGCCCGTCGACGACGACGTCGAGCAGCCCGTGGAGCAGGAAACTGACGCCGTGCTTGGCCAGGTCCCGGCTGGCGTCCCAGCGGCGGATCACCTCCTGGATATCGAACCTGTCGTTCTCGCGCACCGTGACCAGGGCGTTGCGGGTGATGAAGACGTTGATCTCGGTGGAGGTCAGCTGCCCCGTGCCGGAGTCGAACTGCTCGCCGTAAACGGTCAAGAACAGGTGACTGTCGTAGACGTCCAGCTTGGGGCGCTGCCGGTCGTGCAGCACGTCCTCGATCGCGAGCTTGTGCAGCCCGAGTTCCTCGCTGATCACAGCCAGATCCGCAGGGCTGGGCGCGCAGAGATCGAACCAGATGGCGCAGGCGGGGTCGGACACGTGGTCGGACACATCGGCCACCGGAAAGCCCTCGGCCTCCAGCACGCCATGGCGGTAAAGCCGGGTATGAGACATGCCCGGCAGACTAGAGGGCGCCGCTGCGGTCAACCAACAGGGCGAGCTCGCCTCACATTGGTCGCGCTCAGCATCGATACGGCGGCCAGGGCGAAGGCTGGCACGAGCGCCCAGCGCAGGAAGCGGTAGCCCACCTCTCGGGTGACGGTCATGGCACCCAAGGAGGTGCCGATGCTCTTGTACACCTCATCCAGCGAGGTGCCCGTCTCGGCGCCGTAGGCTCGCCCCGCGGTGACTTCGGCGAGCGTCCGCAACGTCTGCTCATTGGGCGGGACGGGAATCCGGCGGCCGTCGACCTCGATCGTGCCCTCGGGCGTGCCGAACGCGATGGTGGAAACCGGCACCTTGCTCCTGGCCGCGGCGCGCGCCGCCTCGAACACCGGCCGGCCCGCTGTGTTGTCGCCGTCGGACAGCAGCACGATGGCCGCGGGCGGCGGATCGCTGGCGGCCTGCTGATCGAAGGACCGGATCGCATCCAGGCCGGCGAAGACCGCTTCGCCGATGGCGGTGCCGGGCGCCGCCTTCAACGCGTCAATCCCGCGCAGGACAGCAGCGTGGTCCACGGTGGGCGACACCACGACGGCCGAGGATCTGGCGAAGGACACCAACGCGATGTTGAACCGCACGGGCAGGCCGGTGATGAACGTTTTGGCCGATGCTTTGGCGGCTTCCAACCTGGACGGCGAGACGTCTGTGGCGATCATCGACAGCGACACGTCGATGGCCACGATGACGGTGGCCCGCTCGCGGGGGACTTGGACGGACATGGCCGGGCGGGCGGCTGCCACGATGAGCAGGCCCATCGTCACCGCGAACAGGACCGCGGCGATGTGCCTCGACCAGCCAGGGCGACTGGGTGCGATCAAGTCGAGCAGCCTGGGGTTGGTGAAGCGGGCTACATAGCCCGGCCGCCTGAGCTGGGCGACGAGTAGCCGGTGGCGACTGTGGCCAGGAGCGCGAACACCCACAGCCAACCAGCAGCCTGGAAGCTCATGTGTCCTCCCCCTGGACTCATTTGCTCGGGGGCTGGACTTGAGTCTAGTTCGCCACGTCACCCCAACGACTGCGGACCAAGGGCGAGCCGGGTCGACCGCCGTCTGCGCGCCCCCGCAGCGATTGCGTGCGCTATCTTGGTCACGTTCTTCCGGGTTTCGCCGGGACCGAGGGCAAGGAGGTGAGGCTGCTATGAGCAGTCAACCTCCCAGTCGCCCCCGCTGAGGTCCCGTCCCTGATCCCTTCTCCCCCTCGCACCGTTGGCAGCGCAAAGGTCCTGCCCGCGTGCCTGGTGGTGGTGAGCCTGCCCCGAAGGTTCCACTCATGTCTGATTGGCGTTCCCGTGTCCTGCGCCCGGCCAAGCGGGCCAACATCGCCACCGTCGACCGCGGGCGAGAGCCCTCGCCTGAAGAGTCGATGGACCCGCGCGGCCCGCACGCCGCTACCCCGCCGGAGGGGCGGGTGGTCGACGCGGCCTACCGGAAGGGGCGGCGGACGAGCAGCCCGTCCACCCCCGCTGACACCCTCTCGTGCCTGCGAGAGCAACCGGGCGCGATGGCCTGGATCGGGTTGTACCAGCCAGATGAGGCGCAGCTGGCCGCGCTCGGCCAGGAGTTCGGCCTGCACGAGCTGGCGGTGGAGGACGCCGTGGTCGCCCACCAGCGGCCCAAGCTGGAACGCTACGGCGACACGCTGTTCGTCGTGCTACGGGCGGCCCGCTACGACGACGCCGCCGAGGAAGTCGAGTTCGGCGAGATCCACCTGTTCATCGGCCCTGACTTCGTGCTGACCGTCCGGCACGGCCACGCACCACCGCTCCACCTGGTGCGCGAGCGCATGGAAGCCGACCCCGCCTTGTTGGCCCGTGGCCCCGAGGCGGTGCTGTACGCCGTGCTGGACCACGTCGTCGACGGCTACGCCCCGGTGATCGCCGGACTGCAGAACGACATCGACGAGATCGAAACCCAGGTGTTCGACGGCGACCCCGGCGCCTCTCGGCGCATCTACGAGCTGTCGCGCGAGGTGATCGAGTTTCAGCGGGCCACCCGCCCGCTGCTGGCCATCCTGGACGGCCTGACCGCGGGCTTCGACAAGTACGGCACCGAAGAAGAGCTCCAGCGCTACCTACGCGACGTGGCCGACCACGCGACCACCGTGGCCGAACGCGTCGACGGCTTCCGCCAGATGCTCGCCGACATCCTCACCGTCAACGCCACCCTCGTCTCCCAAGCCCAAAACGAGGAAATCAAGCACATGACCGAGGCCAGCTACGCCCAGAACGAGGAGATCAAGAAGATCTCCTCCTGGGCGGCCAGCCTATTCGCGCCGACCTTGATCGGCACGGTCTACGGCATGAACTTCGAACCGCCCGGCATGCCCGAACTCCGGTGGAGTTTCGGCTATCCGTTCGCGCTCGGTCTGATGGTCTTGACGTGTCTCAGCCTGTATCTGATCTTCAAGCGTCGCGACTGGCTGTGATGAGAACCGGGCACGACCGACAGCTCGTTAAGGTTGTCGGGACCATTGTCGCCGAGCACCACGACCGCTGCTCCTGGTGGCCACCGACGCCGCGGAACGTGCTGCGCGGGCGAAGCCACATGACGGCCTGCCCCCCGGTGAGCCGCTGCTGGCGCAGTCCTTGACCGACCGGACATGAGGCGGACTCTCTCATTGCCTTGGCATCGTGAAGAGAGCCCGGATGCGGTTGTTACCTGCCGTAGGACTGATAAGGGTAGCGGACGTAGTAGTCGCCGATCTGCTGGCGGTAGGCGGGGTCCTTGTAGGTGTCCTCATCGAGCTCGGGAGCGCTCTTGATCTCCTCCATAGTGCGGGCGAGAGAGATCTTGCGCTCCTGCGGATCGATCCGGGTGACCGTGCTGGCCGGCAGCACGGCTTGCTTGCCGAAGATCCAAAAGCCGGTGTCGACAACCAGATAGCTGTCGCCGACCGCGTTGCTCTCCTCATCCACCGAACCGATCTTGCCGTCAGTGGCCTCGACGTCGAAGCCGATCAGGCTGACACCGGTGCCGGCGCCGACGCTCTCGTGGTAACTCCACGGCTCGTTCATGTAGGCATCCCCCTCATCGTCGCTGTCGTGGCTCCGGATACCCGAGACGTCAACCGTAATCGAGCACAGTCGCAGCACCCCACGCCTGTCCAGGCCTCGCCAACATGCTCGCTGCACCGCCAGCTCCCATCTTGATCGGTTGCCCACCGCCAGCCCTCCTTGCGCACCTCTAAGCAAGATCCTTCTTGAAGATGGAGGAAGCCCAACGTGGGGCAGACCACCCCAAGCCAGGGCAGCAGCGACCGCTTCTGGCGGTCATGTGGCATGACGTTTTCTTGATGCGCGGCTGCCCGCACGGCCAGCTGCCCGATCAAGTCCCAGGTCGAAAGCCCCACAACTGTCACTCTCTGTAATTGAACAACTTCGACCATTGACGCATTCTTGACACCTCAACGCGGCGAACAGGCACAAAGCAGTCAGTAGTCTGCGTTCGTCTAGGTGAGAGAACACGATGCCGGGGGTGCCAGAAATTGGTCAGGATGAGGCCACCCGCCTCTACACCGGGATCTCCGCTACGGACTTGGCTGCTTGAGGGTCTGCAGACCGATCGCAAGCAGATCGAGCACGGCCCGCACGCCAAGCACCCCTGGTGGCGGGTGATGTGCCTGACCGGCGTGGACTACTTCTCCACTCTCGGCTACCAGCCCGGCATCGCCGCGCTCGCCGCGGGAGCGCTCTCGCCCCTGGCCACGCTGTTCCTGGTCGCTCTCACCCTGCTGGGCGCGCTGCCGGTCTACCGCCGGGTGGCCGAGGAGAGCCCGTACGGCCAAGGCTCGATCGCCATGCTGGAGAAGCTCGCCCCACAATGGTGGGGCAAGCTGTTCGTGCTGGCCCTGCTCGGCTTCGCGGCCACCGACTTCGTCATCACCATGACGCTGTCGGCCGCCGACGCCACCGCGCACATCCTGGAGAACCCGTTCGCGCCGCACTGGCTGGAGGGCCAACGGGTGCCGGTCACCCTGCTCCTGCTGGCCCTTCTCGGCGGCGTATTCCTGATGGGGTTCACCGAGGCGATCGGCATCGCCGTGCTGCTGGTCTTCGTCTATCTGGGGCTCAATGCCGTCGTCGTGGTGAGCGCTCTGCAGCACGTGCTCGCGAACCCGGACGTGGTGGTGACCTGGACCAACCTGCTGAGTGTGAACTACAGCAGCCCAATGGCCATGATCGGCCTGTCGCTGCTGGTGATGCCGAAGCTGGCGCTGGGCATGTCGGGGTTCGAGACCGGCGTCGCGGTGATGCCGGTGGTCAAGGGCGACATCCAGGAGCGGATCAAGGGCACCAAGCGGCTGCTCACCACGGCCGCGCTGATCATGAGCGTGTTCCTTATTCTGTCCAGCTTCGTCACCACCGTGCTCATCCCGCCCGCCGAGTTCCAGCCGGGCGGCAAGGCCAACGGCCGCGCCCTGGCCTACCTGGCGCACGATTTCCTCGGCGACTTGTTCGGCACCGCCTACGACATCAGCACCATCGCCATCCTCTGGTTCGCCGGCGCCTCGGCCATGGCGGGGCTGATCACCCTGGTGCCCCGCTACCTGCCCCGCTACGGTATGGCGCCTGAGTGGACCGGCGCCGTCCGCCCTCTGGTGCTCATCTTCTCCGTGATCGCGTTCGCCATCACCCTCATCTTCGACGCCGACGTGGACGCCCAGAGCGGCGCCTACGCCACCGGCGTGCTGGTCCTCATGCTCTCGGCCGCGGTCGCCGTGACCCTGTCCGCCCACCGCAAAGGCCAGCGCGGCGCCCGGCTTGGCTTCGGGCTGATCACGGCCGTGCTCGCCTACACCCTCATCGACAATGTGATCGAGCGGCCCGACGGCGTCAAGATCGCCTCTTTCTTCATCGCCGCGATCATCACCACCTCGCTCATCTCCCGCGCCACCCGCTCCACCGAGCTACGCGTCACCGACGTCCACCTGGACCCGCTGGCCGAGCAGTTCGTCAACCAGGCTTGCGGCGACATCCACGTGATCGCCAACGAACCTCACGAACGCGACCAGGCCGAATACAACGACAAGCTGCGCGAGACCTGGCTCAACCACCGGCTGCGCAGCTCGGAACCGGTCCTGTTCGTCGAGGTCACGGTGCCCGACGCCTCGGAGTTCGAGACCGAGCTGCACGTCCAGGGCGAGGAGCGCTACGGTCACCAGATCCTGCGCATCGAGAGCTCGGCGGTGCCCAATACGCTGGCCGCGCTGCTGCTCCACCTGCGTGACCGCACCGGCGGCGTGCCTCACATCTACTTCCACTGGGCCGAGGGCAACCCGGTCGTGGCCATGCTCCGCTACCTGGTCTTCGGCGGCGGCGACGTGCCGCCGCTCACCCGCGAGGTGCTCCGCAAGGCGGAACCCGACCTCGAACGCCGCCCCCACGTCCACGTCGGCTAGGGCAGATTCCAGTCGAAGTCCTCGCTACCGGGCGGGAGTTGCTGGGGCATGCCCGGCCGGCGTTCCGGCGGCGGCTGGAAGGGCGGCAGGCCGGCTTTGTTGATCTTCGCGGAGCCGAAATTGATCGCACCTGGCCCGCTGGGCAGAACAGTCCTGAGGTTCAGCAGGGCGCTGCGCAGCTGGGCCAGGTTTGTCGCGGCATTGGCGACGAAGGCGCCGAGCTGCCCCAGCAGCGCGATCACGGCGAGGTTCGCCGTCCTGACGGCCATGGCCTCGCCGAAGGCGGCAGCCGCCGCGGTGGCGGGGAACATCCGCGCGACCTTCAGCCCGACGAGCGCAGTGATGAGCGAAACGCCCGTCAGCCGCAGCGCCATGTCGAAGTCCGCGTAGGCGCCGGCGAGGTGCCCGAGGTTCTCCCCCATGTACTCCATCGCGGTCTTGAGCGAGCCCACCTGGCTGTTGAAGGCGTTGAGCGCGGCCTCGAAGGCGTCCTGGTCGCCGGCGTCCCACCCGGTCATCGCCCTGCGGACGGTCTCCACGCCGGGCATCATCTGCCCCTCCACGCCGAGCGTGCCGCCGAGGGCGTTGATCCAGCTCGTCTTGGCCTGCCGGATCGCCTCCTCGTTGCCCTGCGCCCCTTCCACCAGGAGGTAAGTGGCCACGGCCAGCAGGCTCATGCCGGATGCGATCCTCCAGACCCGCACGGCCGCCGACGGCGTCTTGACGAACGACGACGGCGGCGGCCCGAACTGCCCCAGGGACGCACGGAACGGAGACAAGGGATGCCCGGGAGTAACGGGCGGCCCGAACCCACCGGGCGCCGGTGGGAAAGGAGACAGGGGATGGCCCGGAGGCGCGGGCGGGCCGAAGCCGGGAGTCACCGGACCGTCCCGATGGCCAGGACTTCCGCGGTGATCAGGTCCTCGGCCGTCCGCCAGTTCCGGCGCGCGTACACCAGGTCGCGTTCCCACTCTGTGGTGACCTCGATGGCGTCCCCGATCAGCTTCTCCACCGTGTCCTGGACGTCCCGGTAGGCCCGCCCGAGAATGAGGTCGCCGACCATGCCGAACGTGCCGGGCGGCAGGTCGGTCTGCGGCCTGATGTTGGCGTGGTAGCTCCTGAAGGGCGTGGTCAGATAGAGGTCGACCGCGTCCGCGATCTTCCCGATCGCGGTGGAGCTGATGTGGATACCGCCGTACGCCATGGCCCCTCCTTGGACGTTGATCAACAACTCCATCCTGCTACAGCCGCAGGCCCAGCTCGGCCGAAAATGCGCATGTTCCACATCAAGAGGGGACGAAATGCCGTATCCAGGGCGTCAATGGGCCCGATCCCCTCACAAACCGGCTGCTAGATCTAAGGACATGACGGCATTCGATCCCGACCGCCTCGACCGGATGGTCAGCGAGAGCGAGCATGCCCTTCGGCGGCTGCGCGAGGCCACCACCGAGCTCGACGCGATCACCGGCACGGGAGAGACCCCCGACGCACTCGTCACAGCCACTGTCAGTCATACCGGACGACTGCTCGACGTCATCTTGAATCCCAGAGCGATGCGTCAGGACACCCGGACGCTCGGTGAGTCCATCACGCATGCCGTACAGGCGGCGCAGGACGACGCGGCCCGCCGGGGCCAGGAACTCCTGACGTCGGTGCTCGGCGACGCCGCTCCCGCCCCTTTCGACCTGGACACCCTACGCGAACAGCTCGACACCGCCCAGGAAGCCTTCAACCGCTCCCTCGACCTGCGCACGTTCGGACCAGCCTGATCAGTCGCCGGTGTAACGGAGATCCTGGCGGTCCAGCTCCCGCTGCAGGCGCCTGCGTGTGCTCTCCCCGATCTCTCCCGCGGCGTGCATCCGCGCAAGCTCGGCAGTCTGCGGTGTAGGGATGGCGTCAATTCTCGGGTCGGCGGCGTAGGAAACCCGTCAAGACCGACAAAACCGGTCATATCCGGGTCTTTGCTTGGTCTGTAGCAATCTTCCGGAATTAGAGGAGTGGGGATGGCTGACGTCATCTTCGTCGCCCTGACGATCGCGATCTTCGTGGTCTTCGGGTTCGTCGTGAAGGCGGTGGAGCGCCTGTGAGCGCCATTAACGCCGTCGGTCTGATCCTGTCCACCGGTCTGGTGATCTTCATGGTCGCCGCCCTGCTCTTCCCGGAGCGCTTCTAAATGGGCTGGATCTTCATTGTCTCCCTGATCGTCGCGCTGGCCCTGGTGCACAAGCCGTTCGGCGACTACATGTACCGGGTCTACAGCGGCGCCAAGCACAACGTCGTCGAGCGCGGCATCTACAAACTGCTCGGCGTGCGTCCCGAAGCTGAGCAGCGCTGGGGCGTCTACGCCCGCAGCCTGCTGGCCTTCTCGGTCATCTCGATCCTGGTCGTGTACGGCATGCAGCGCCTGCAGGACAAGCTCTGGCTGAGCCTGGGCATGGAGCCGGTCACCGACCACATCGCGTGGAACACGGCCGTCAGCTTCGTCACGAACACCAACTGGCAGGCCTACTCGGGTGAGTCCACCATGGGCTACCTGGTGCAGATGTCGGCCCTCGCCGTACAGAACTTCGTATCCGCCGCGGTCGGCATGGCCGTCGCGGTCGCGCTCGTGCGCGGCTTCGCCCGCAAGGGCTCCGACACGATCGGCAACTTCTGGGTCGACCTGGTGCGCGGCACGCTGCGCATCCTGCTGCCGATCGCCTTCGTCGGCGCCCTGGTCCTGGTGGCCGGCGGCCTGATCCAGAACTTCGCGAGCCTGCACGAGGTCACGACGCTCACCGGCGGCACCCAGTCGATCACCGGCGGCCCGGTGGCCAGCCAGGAGGTCATCAAGGAACTGGGCACCAACGGCGGCGGCTTCTACAACGCCAACTCGGCGCACCCCTTCGAGAACGCCACCAACTGGACCAACTGGCTGGAGATCTTCCTGATCCTGGTCATCCCATTCGCGCTCCCCCGCACCTTCGGCAAGCTGGTCGGCCAGGTCCGCCAGGGCTACGCGATCCTCACCGTGATGGCCACGATCGCGCTGACCAGCATCGTGCTGACCAACGTCTTCGAGCTGGCCGGCAACGCGACCGTGCCGCAGGCCGTGGGCGCCGCGGTGGAGGGCAAGGAGGTCAGGTTCGGCATCACGAACTCGGCCACGTTCGCCGCCGCCACAACTCTCACGAGCACCGGCGCGGTGAACTCCTTCCACGACTCCTACACGCCGTTCGGCGGCATGATGACCATGTTCAACATGTTGCTGGGCGAGGTGGCTCCCGGCGGTGTCGGCGCGGGCCTGTACGGCATGCTCGTCCTGGCCGTGATCACCGTGTTCGTGGCGGGGCTGATGGTCGGCCGTACGCCGGAGTACCTGGGCAAGAAGATCGGCGCCCGCGAGATCAAGCTGGCCTCTCTGTACTTCCTGGTCACCCCGATTCTCGTGCTGGTCGGCACGGCGTTCGCGATGGGCTCGGCAGAGCAGCGGGCGAGCATGCTGAACAGCGGCCCGCACGGCTTCTCCGAGGTGCTCTACGCCTTCACCAGCGCCTCGAACAACAATGGCTCGGCTTTCGCCGGCATCACCGTCAACACCCCCTGGTACGACGTGGCGCTCGGCCTGTGCATGGTGCTCGGCCGGTTCCTGCCGATCATCTTCGTGCTGGCCCTGGCCGGCTCGCTGGCCCAGCAAACACCCGTACCGGAAAGCGCGGGAACGCTGCCGACCCACCGCCCGCTGTTCGTCGGCATGGTGGTCGGCGTCACGATCATCTTGGTGGCCCTGACCTTCCTCCCGGCGCTCGCGCTCGGCCCCATCGCAGAAGGACTGTTCTGATATGTCAACCCCAGTGCTGCAAGCGCCGGTCAAGGCTCCTGCGCCACAGAACAACGGCAGGGTCGGCGGCGGCCTGCTAGACCCGAAGCAGATGCTCAGGTCGCTGCCGGACGCGGTCAAGAAGCTGAACCCGGCCACACTGTGGCGTAACCCGGTCATGCTGATCGTCGAGATCGGCGCGGCCTTCACCACTGTCCTGGCGGTCGCCGATCCGTCGTTCTTCGCGTGGGCCATCGTCGCGTGGCTCTGGCTGACGGTGATCTTCGCGAACCTGGCCGAGGCGGTCGCGGAGGGGCGCGGCAAGGCTCAGGCGGCGACGCTGCGCGCCGCCAAACGTGACACCACGGCCCGTCGCCTCAGGAGGCGCGACGATCACTCTCAGTGGGATGTTGTAGGGGCGCCCGAGTTGAAGCAGGGCGACTTCGTGATCGTCGAGGCGGGAGAGATCATCCCGGGTGACGGCGACGTGATCGAGGGCATCGCCTCGGTGGACGAGTCGGCGATCACCGGCGAGTCCGCGCCGGTGATCCGCGAGTCCGGCGGTGACCGTTCCGCGGTGACCGGCGGCACCAAGGTGCTGTCCGACGAGATCATCGTGCAGATCACGCAGAAGCCGGGCGAGAGCTTCATCGATCGGATGATCGCGCTGGTCGAGGGCGCGGACCGGCAGAAGACGCCGAACGAGATCGCGCTGAACATCCTCCTGGCCGCGCTGACGATCATCTTCCTGGTCGCCACCGTGACGATGCAGCCGCTGGCGATCTACTCCAAGTCCGTCAATCCTGGCGTTCCCGACTCGCTGGCGCTGACCGGTGACGGTGTGACGGGTGTGGTGCTGGTCTCGCTGCTGGTGTGCCTGATCCCGACCACGATCGGGGCGCTGCTGTCGGCGATCGGCATCGCGGGCATGGACCGGCTGGTGCAGCGCAACGTGCTGGCCATGTCGGGGCGCGCGGTCGAGGCCGCGGGCGACGTGAGCACGCTGCTGCTGGACAAGACCGGCACCATCACGCTGGGCAACCGGCAGGCCTCGGAGTTCGTGCCGGTCGCGGGCGTCACCCACGAACAGGTCGCGGAGGCCGCCCAGCTGTCCAGCCTGGCCGACGAGACGCCCGAGGGCCGCTCGATCGTGGTCTACGCCAAGACGGCGTACGGCCTGCGGGAGCGGCACCCGGGCGAGCTGGCCCACGCCGACTGGGTGCCGTTCACCGCGCAGACCCGCATGTCGGGCGTCAACCTGGACGGCCGCGAGGTGCGCAAGGGCGCCGCGACCGCCGTCATGAAGTGGGTCCGCGACCAGGGCGGCCACCCGACCGACGAGGTCGGCCACATCGTCGACGCCATCTCCGGTTCGGGCGGCACCCCGCTGGTCGTGGCCGAGAAGGGCCGCGTGCTCGGCGTCATCCACCTCAAGGACGTCGTCAAGCAGGGCATGCGTGAGCGGTTCGACGAGATGCGCCGCATGGGCATCCGCACCGTCATGATCACCGGCGACAACCCGCTGACCGCCAGGGCGATCGCCGACGAGGCAGGGGTGGACGACTTCCTCGCCGAGGCCACGCCGGAGGACAAGCTCGCCCTGATCAAGAAGGAGCAGGAGGGCGGCCGCCTGGTCGCCATGACCGGTGACGGCACCAACGACGCGCCCGCGCTCGCGCAGTCGGACGTCGGCGTGGCCATGAACACCGGCACCAGCGCCGCCAAAGAGGCGGGCAACATGGTGGACCTCGACTCCAACCCGACCAAGCTCATCGAGATCGTGGAGATCGGCAAGCAGCTGCTCATCACCAGAGGCGCGCTGACCACGTTCTCGATCGCCAACGACATCGCCAAGTACTTCGCGATCATCCCGGCGATGTTCGCGGCGGTCTATCCGGGCCTGGACGCGCTGAACATCATGCGCCTGGCCAGCCCCCAGTCGGCGATCCTGTCGGCGGTCATCTTCAACGCGATCATCATCGTCGCGCTGATCCCGCTCGCCCTGCGAGGGGTGCGCTACCGGCCGTCGAGCGCGTCGAAGCTGCTCAGCCGCAACCTGTACGTCTACGGCCTGGGCGGCATCGTCGCACCGTTCGTCGGCATCAAGCTCATCGACCTGCTCATCCAGTTCCTTCCGGGGATGTCGTAATGGAACGTCTGCCCAGCTGGCTCCGCCAGCACCTCGCCGCGATCAGGGCGGTCGTCGTCCTGACCTTGATCACCGGCGCGCTCTATCCGCTCGCGGTGACCGGCGTCGCTCAGGCCCTGTTCAACGACAAGGCCAACGGCTCGATCGTGCAGAAGGACGGCAAGGACGTCGGCAGTGCGATCATCGGCCAGCTCTTCACCGACAACGACGGCAACCCGGTCAAGACGTACTTCCAGAGCCGCCCATCCGCGGCCGGCGACGGCTACGACCCGACGTCCACCTCGGCGAGCAACCTCGGCCCCGAGGACATTGTGGACGTCCTGCCGGTGCCCGGCCAGAAGGACGAGGAGGGCAACCCCGACGAGGGCAAGCAGTCGCTACTCACCCAGGTCTGCGCCCGCTCGAAGGCGGTCGGTGAACTGGAGGGCGTCAGCGGCGCCCGGCCGTACTGCACGCCGGACGGCGTCGGCGCGGTGCTGAAGGTCTTCCCCGACCGTGCGGTGAGCGTCAACCAAGCCTGCCCGGCCAAGCCGTTCATCGCGGCCTACCAGGGCCTGCCCGTGGAGTGCGCGAAGCCAGGCGAGGATTACGCCGCGGGTAGGACCGTCCCGGTTCGCGGGAACGTGACCAAGGTGGAGGTGCCCGCGGACGCGGTCACCGCCAGCGGCTCCGGCCTCGATCCGCACATCTCGGTCGCCTACGCCGAGCTCCAAGCGCCCCGTGTGGCCAACGAGCGCGGCTTGGACCTGGCCAAGGTGCAGGACCTGATCAGGCAGCACACCACCGGCCGGTCGCTCGGCTTCATGGGCGAGCCCGCGGTCAACGTGCTCAAGCTCAACCTTTCCCTCGACAAGGAGTAGCACGATGCCACGCGGCCGGCTGAGGGTCTACCTGGGCGCGGCGCCAGGGGTCGGCAAGACCTACGCCATGCTGTGCGAGGGCCGCCGGGGACAAGAGCGTGGCAGGGACGTGGTCGTGGGTTTCGTCGAGACCCACGGCCGCGCCCGCACCGCCGAGCTCCTCGACGGAATGGAGATCATCCCCCGTCAGACGCTGGTCTACCGGGGCGCCACGTTCACCGAACTCGACGTCGACGCCGTCATCGAGCGCGCGCCGAAGATCGCGCTGATCGACGAGCTGGCCCACACCAACGTGCCGGGCTCGCGCAACGTCAAGCGGTGGGAGGACATCGAGGAGATCCTCGACGCCGGTATCGACGTCATCTCCACGGTCAACATCCAGCACCTGGAGTCGCTCAACGACGTGGTGCAGCAGATCACCGGCATCCCGCAGCGTGAGACCGTACCGGACGAGGTGGTGCGCCGCGCCGACCAGATCGAGCTGGTCGACATGTCGCCCGAGGCGCTGCGGAGGCGGATGGCTCACGGCAACGTCTATGCCCCGGAGAAGGTCGACGCCGCGCTGTCGAACTACTTCCGGGTCGGCAACCTGACGGCGCTGCGCGAGCTGGCGCTGCTGTGGGTGGCAGGCAAGGTCGACGAGCAGCTCGACCGCTACCGCGCCGATCACGGCATCGAGGGCACGTGGGAGGCGCGCGAGCGCGTCGTGGTCGCCCTCACCGGCGGCCCCGAAGGCGACACGCTCGTACGGCGGGCCGCCCGCATCGCCGCCCGCACCAAGGGCGCGGACCTGCTGGCCGTCCACGTGACCAGCAGCGACGGCCTGACCGGCGGCGACCCGGCCAACCTGGCCCGCCAGCGCGACCTGGTGGAGAGCATGGGCGGCACCTACCACCAGGTGATCGGCGACGACATCCCGCGCGCGCTGCTCGACTTCGCCCGCGGCGTCAACGCCACCCAGCTCGTGCTTGGCGCCTCCCGGCGCGGCCGGTTCGCGCAGATCTTCTCCCGTGGCGTCGGCGTGGAGACCACCGCGCACTCCGGCTCCATCGACGTGCACATGATCACGCATGAGGAGGCCAAGAAGGGCCGCACGCGCACGCAGCGCTCGCGGGCCGCGCTCACCAGGAAGCGACGGCTGATCGGCTGGGCCGTCGCGCTGCTCGGCATGCCCTTGCTGACCGCAGCGCTGTCTCCCTTCCGTGACGTCATCTCGCTGCCCAGTGAGATCCTCTTCTTCCTCTGCCTGGTCATCGGGGTGGCGCTCATCGGCGGGACGTGGCCGGCGATCACCGCGGCGGTGGGCGGGTCGCTGCTGCTCAACTGGTTCTTCACGCCGCCGATCGGGGAGTTCACCATCGCCGATCCGGAGAACCTGTTCGCGCTCGTCGTCTTCATGCTGGTCGCCGTCGCGGTGAGCTGGATCGTCGACCTGGCCGCCCGCCGTACCAGGGAGGCCGCGCACGCCGGCGCGGACGCCGAGGTGCTCGCCACGCTGGCCGGGCACGTGCTGCGCGGCGACGCCGCGCTCCCGTCGCTGCTGGGCAGGATGCGGGAGACGTTCGGGCTGACCTCGGTCACACTGCTGGAGCGGCGGCCCGACACGGGTGGCATGCCGGACGACCAGACGGATCCGGACGCCTGGCGGATCGTCGCCGCCACCGGGGACGCGCCCTGCACGTCCCCATCCGCCGCCGACACCGACGTGGTCATCGACGAGAACCTGGTGCTGGCCGCGCGGGGCCGGCTGCTGGAGGCGGCCGACCGGCGGGTGCTGGAGGCGTTCGCCGCCGAGATCGCGGTCGCGCTGCGCCAGGAACGCCTGCAGGAGGAGGCCGAGCAGGCCAAGCCGCTGGCCGAGGCGGACAAGATGCGCACCGCGTTGCTGGCCGCCGTCAGCCACGACTTGCGCACCCCGCTCGCCTCCGCGAAGGCGGCGGTGGACTCGCTGCGCAGCACGGAGATCGACTGGTCGCCGGAGGACCGCGACGAATTGCTGGCCACCGCCGACGAGTCGCTGGTCCGGTTGGACCGGCTGGTGGCGAACCTGCTGGACATGAGCCGCCTGCAGGCCGGCGTGCTCGGCGTGGCGCTGCAACCGGTGGCTCTCGAAGAGGTGGTGCCGCGCGCCATCGACGACCTCGGACCGCTGCGCGAGCGCGTCGACGGCGACATCTCCATCGAGCTGCCCGAGATCGTGGCCGACCCAGCCCTGCTCGAACGGGTGCTAGCCAACCTCATGACCAACGCCGTCCGCTACAGCCCGCAGGGCCAGCGCGTGCTGATCACCGCCAGCTGGCACGGCGACCATGTGGAGATCCGCGTGATCGACCGCGGGCCAGGCATCCCGCCCGAGGCACACGAGCGGGTCTTCATGCCGTTCCAGCGGCTGGGCGACAGAGACAACCACTCGGGTGTCGGCCTTGGCCTCGCGCTCTCGCGTGGGCTTGCGGAGGCGATGGGCGGCACCCTCGTACCCGATGAGACGCCAGGGGGAGGTCTCACCATGATCCTGACCATGCCCATATCCTCGAGAGCGGTGACGGTGTGACGCGCATCCTCATCGTCGACGACGAGCCGCAGATCCTGCGGGCGCTGCGCATCAACCTGATCGCCCGGCATTACGAAGTCGAGGTGGCAGGGGACGGCGGCGCCGCGCTGCGTCAGGCCGCCGACGTCTCGCCCGACCTGGTCATCCTCGACCTCGGCCTCCCCGACATCGACGGCGTCGACGTCATCCACGGCCTGCGCGGCTGGACCCAGATCCCGATCATCGTGCTGTCCGGCCGGACGGGCAACCAGGACAAGATCGACGCATTGGACGCGGGCGCCGACGACTACGTGACCAAGCCGTTCAGCATCGACGAACTGCTCGCCCGCGTGCGGGCGGTCACCCGGCGTACCGGGCTGCAGGAGGCCGAGCTCGCGAAGATCCAGATTGGCGAGCACGTGGTCGACCTGACCAGCAAGACCATCTCCGGCAACATACGGCTCACGCCCACCGAGTGGTACATCCTCGAACTGCTGCTGCGCAACCCCGGCAAGCTGGTCAGCCAGCGGCAACTGCTGGCCGAGGTTTGGGGCCCGAAACACGTCAAGGAGACCCACTACCTGCGCCAGTACATGACCCAGCTCCGCCGCAAGCTCGAGCCCGACCCAGCACACCCGGTCCACCTCATCACCGAACCGGGTATGGGCTACCGCTTCACCCCCTGAGACCGCTGCGCTGACCTACCGGCCGCCGTAGGGAACGCGTAGTTATATCCCGGTTTGACGTTAGGAGTCCGTATGAACAGCGCTATGTCGCCGTTCGCGGGAGCACCATGAGGCGTCATCCCTCTTCCAGGAGCCTGTTCATGACTGCTGTGCAAGCCCGCCCCAAGGAGCCCGTCGATAGCCGCGACAGGCACCGGCTGTCGGTCGTCGGCGGCCTGGCCGCGCTCTCGCTGGACGCCATGGCGTCCGTCGCCTACGGGCCAGAAGCCATCGTGCTGGTCCTGGCGCTGGCCGGCGGTGCGGGGCTCGGGTTCACCATCCCGGTCACGCTCACCATCGCGGCACTGCTAGCCGTACTCACCCTCTCCTACCGGCAGGTCATCGCCGCCTTCCCCGAGGGCGGCGGCGCCTACGGCGTGGCCAGGACCTACCTCGGCCGCCGGGCCAGCCTGATCGCCGGCGCCTCGCTGGTCATCGACTACGTGCTCAACGTGGCCGTGTCCGTCGCCGCCGGCACCGCCGCGCTCACCTCGGCCTTCCCCGCGCTGCTGCCGTACACGGTGTGGATCTGCCTGGGCGTGCTCGCGCTGGTCACCGCGATCAACCTGAGGGGCATCGCGCACAGCGCCCGTATGTTCATCGCGCCCACCGTGATCTACGTGGGCGCGATCCTGCTCGTCGTCATCGCCGGCCTGTTCAGGAGCGAGCCCGCGATCGACGTCCACCAGCAGGCGCAGACACTGGAGACGGTCGGCGTCCTGCTGCTGCTCAAGGCGTTCGCCAACGGCTGCGCGTCGCTGACCGGCGTCGAGGCCATCGCCAACGCGGTGCCCTCCTTCAAACAGCCGCGGGTACGGCGGGCCCAGCACGCCGAGGTGGCCCTGGGCGGGCTGCTGGCGGTCATGCTGATCGGCATCGCCGCGCTCATCGAGAAGTTCGCCATCGTCCCGGCCGACGGGGTGACCGTGCTGGCCCAGGTCACGCAGGCGGCACTGGGTGACGGATGGCTGTTCTACCTGGTGCAGTTCTCCACCGTGGTGCTGCTCGCGCTGGCCGCCAACACCTCCTTCGGCGGGCTGCCCGTGCTCGCCCAACTGCTCGCCTCCGACAACAACCTGCCGCACTTCTTCGCCCTGCGCGCCGACCGGCAGGTGCACCGCTACGGCATCGCCTTCCTGACCGTCACCAGCGGCCTCCTGATCGTCATCGCCGGCGGCGACATGAACATGCTGGTGCCGCTCTTCGCCATCGGGGTGTTCGTCGGATTCACCCTGTCGCAGGCCGGCATGGTCAGGCACTGGGTGAACGACCGGCCCGCGGGCTGGCGGTGGCGAGCCCTGCTGAACGGCTTCGGCGCGCTGCTGACCGGCGTGGCCGCAATCGTCGTGTCGGTCTCGAAGTTCACCGAGGGCGGCTGGCTGATCGTGGTCGCCTTGCCGCTCATGGTGGCGGGCATGGAGTGGGTCAACCGCAGCTACACGCGCATCGGCGCCCGGCTCGAACTCGGCGCCGTCCCCGCGCCGCCCAGGCCCCGGCGCTCCCTGGTCGTGGTGCCGGTGCACGCGGTCACCCGGCTGACCCGCGATGCGCTCGCCGCGGCCCTGTCACTGGGCGACCGGGTGGTGGCCGTCAACATCACCCACCCCGAGGACGAGGCTCAGGCCCGCCGCTTCGTGGACGACTGGGACCGCTGGGACCCGGGAGTCGAACTCGTGCAGCTCTTCGACGCCCACCGGCGGCTGGATGAACCGCTGGTCGACTATTTGGAGCAGGTGCCGGAGGCGCACGTGTTCGTGCTGATTGCCGAGGTGGAGCCGGAGCACGCCTGGCAGCGCATGCTGCAGAACCAGCGCGGCGCGGTGCTGGCCAGGGCGCTGCGCCGCCGTACGGAAGCGGTGGTGTGCCGGATGCGCTTCCGCGTTTCCTGAAGCCGTACGGCTCGCGCCGGGGTTGCCCGGACCCGCCATCGGGTCCGGGTGTTCCCCTGTGGCGCGTCAGGCGTCGGGGCGTGGGCGGAGGGCCCTGGAGGGCCTCGGCGTCGAGCTCGGCCGTCGTGAGCTAGGAAAGGGCGAACCTCTCCACGACCCGGAGTGGCGACTCCCTGGGCCGCACGGGCACGCGGGCGACTGCCGTACCGAACTGAACGAGATCCGCCGAGGAGGCGCGCGCCGCGATCGCGGCGCCGAAGGCCGCGGCCGCGTCAGCGCGCGTCAGCGGCGCGCCCGGCCACGCGGGACCGGCCATCAGGCCGGTCCGGTCGACGAGGACGAGGGTACGGCCCGCCAGCGCGGGCACGTTGGCCAGCGACAGGTCGGCGGCCTGCCGCAACACCCAGGCCCAGCGTGACTGGGGCAGCGAACGCAAGGCGGCGACGATCTCCAGCGGGGTGACCCCCGAGCCGATGACGCGGGCCGGCTCGGCGAGCTCTTCGGCCAGATCCCCGACCGCGGCACCGAGCCGATCGAAGTCACGCAGGTGGGCGAGCTTGTCCTGGTAGGACATCGACGGCAGGCCGCCTGCCAGGCGGTTCCGGTATGGCGCCGAGCAGCCATCGCTCCACCGTCGACCAGGACATCGCTGCCTCAGCCAGAGTCTTCCTGGCGCTCGGCCGTTCCACTGCGAAGACCCGGACAAGCCGTGTTGACGCACTTCTGACGCGATATTCGCGGCCCGCCATCAATGTTGCGTCAGGATGCGTAGCGGCCGCGCATGAAGACCATAAAGATGGCGGTTCCCATCGGTGCGGGCACGCTTTCATGAAATATGGAGTTCCGCACCAAGCACAGGGCGCCGCTCGAATTCTTGATCGCCGGCGGCTTCGTTGTGTCCGTGCTGTCCTGTGCTGTCATCGCCCCACTGTTCCCTGGCACCGCGAGCCGGGTGGCGGCGATGGCGTTCTTGGTGAGTGCCTACGCGATGTGGGGGCGGAGCCTCGTCAGCGCTCTGGCCGCGGCTGCGATGGCGTGGATGTTCCTGACCGGTTTCCTCGTGAACGCCATCGGCCTGCTGACGTTCTCCCGAGCCGACCTGGTCAGGCTCGTAGCTCTCCTCGGTGCCGGGCTCCTCAGCGGGGCCTGGGGGCGGGTACGACGGGCCCGGCCTCGACACCCCATGCGGCACCGGCATCGCCCGGTCCTGGCCCGGCGTCTGCATCAGCGCGGCCGGGCCGTACCAAGGACGTGACTCACATGGCGGAAGGCGAACCGCTCCACCCCATCGACGGCGAAGCCCGCATGCTGGAGTGCCGCGAGCGTGTCGCGCGCGGGGTGGCAGCCGCCGAGCGCGCGTGACCACAGCGGGGAGACCAGGTTCTCGCACAGCGCGATCACCTGGTTGCCGGACCGCTGATGCTCGTAGAAGTGCAGCTGGCCACCCGTTCTCAGGACTCGCCGCACCTCCTGCAAGGTCTCCATTGCCGACGGGGAACAGCACAGAACCAGGGACATCACCACGGCGTCGAACGAGGCGTCGGGAACCGGCAGCCCAGTGAGCTCACCGTCGAGGATCCGCACAGGGATCATCACCTCATCGGCGGCCAATCGAGCGGCCGATCGGAGAAACGGATCGCTCTCGACAAGGACGATCTCCTCCACGGTCTCCGGATAACACGTGACCTTCACCCCGTCACCCGCGCCGATCTCCAGCACCCGGCCCGTCAGCCCACTGAGCAAACGCTCCCGCTGCGGGGTCGATCTGCCTCCGACGCAGACCGGGCGCGGGTGGTGGAACTGCTCCATTCCACGTCCCAGCAGGCGCCGGCCATCCGGTGGGACGGTGGGCTCCTGAGCACGCGCAGCCATGATTCCTCCTGAAGACGGTATCCCCACTATCGGCCGACACCGCGGGCGAAATCTGCAATCACTACGCGGCTCTGACGGGCAAGCCGCCAATCCATACGTTTTCTTGAGATCGGACGCGGCCCGCCATCGACGGCTGGCTACTCAGCAGGATCCGGCTTCGGAAATCACCAGGACCCACCCCGGCGTCGGCGCTTGCTAGCGAGCTGCGGTAGCCCGGGTGAAGGGTCGGGCGGCGAGGTCGACTCCGGTGATCGCCGCGGGAGAAGAAGCCGCGCTGCCCCTTGAAGGCGCCGTCGGTGATGATGTAGTCGTCGGTTGGGAGCTGAGCGGCCGCCGGTAGGTGATCTGGGGGTGTCCCAGGGAGTCGGTGATGAGTTCGGCGTCCAACTCGAAGACGTCGGCAAGTCGCTCGGAGGTCAGGACGGCGGCGGGAGTGCCGGAGGCGATCAGGCGGCCGCGGTACAGGAGCAGCAGCCGGTCGCAGTACCGGGCGGCGAGCGTCAGGTCGTGCAGCGCGACCAGAACCGTTTGGTCGGTACTGGTCAGCAGCTCCATCAGTTCCAGCCGGTGTTTGACGTCGAGGTGGTTGGTGGGCTCGTCGAGCAGGAGCCCGTACGGCTGTTGGGCCAGGGCGCGGGCGATGTGGGCGCGCTGCCGTTCGCCGCCGACAGCGCCTTCCAGGAGCGGTTGGCGAACGCGGTGAGTCCGACCTGCTCCAGCGCGGCGGCGACCACCGCCCGGTCGGTGGCATCCGGTCCGCGCCAGCGGTCGCGGAATCAAGCCAGACCTTCAAGACGGCCAAGAGGACACCAAGCGGAAGGCATGGCGGGCGCTCCGGTCCGGGGTGCGTTTCTCGCCTGTACCGCGTCAAAACGCAGTCGCGACGGCTCTGAGCTGTGGTTTGACTGGGTCGCCGCTCGCAGACAAGATCACGCTTTGTGCTTGTTCGCCTGCTCTACCTCATCACGGTCCAGTTGTTCGGCTGGCTGATGTTGCTGGGTAGGAGCCAGTCGTCGAAGAACGTGGAAATCATGGTGCTGCGTCACGAGGTGGCGGTGCTACGGCGTCAGGTCGGACGCCCGAAGCCGGACTGGGCCGACCGAGCCGTTCTCGCAGCGTTGGCTCGGTGGTTGCCGACCGTGTTACGCGCTCATCGGTTGGTTACTCCGGCGACGTTGCTGGCGTGGCATCGGCGTCTGCTGCGGAGGGCCTGGGCCTATCCGCATCGTGGTGGCCGGCCGAGGACGAGCCGGGAGGTCCGGGACTTGATCGTCCGTCTGGCGCGGGAGAACCCGGGGTGGGGCTACCGACGTGTGCATGGGGAACTGGTGCGGCTCGGTTACCAGGTCAGCGAGGTGACCGTGCGGCGGGTTCTGCGCTCCCGCCGCTTTGCTCCGGCGCCCCGGCATCTCGACACCTCGTGGCGAGTCTTCCTGCAATCGCAGGCGAAGGGGCTTCTAGCTTGTGATTTCTTCCATGTTGACACGTTGTTTCTGAAGCGCCTGTACGTGTTGTTCGTGATGGAGGTCCACACGCGGCGCGTGCACATCCTGGGTGTGACCTCCCACCCGACCGGCGCGTGGACCGCTCAGCAGGCCCGCAACCTTCTGATCGACCTCGGCGAGCGAGCGTGTACCGCGTCAAAACCCATCGCGTAGAGCTTGAGCTGCGCGTTCCCCGAAACGGCTACGCTGCCCGGTGGTCGGGTGGCCGGAGGGAGTCTCACCCTCCGGCTCCCACAGATCCGTACGTGAACCTCTCGGCTCATACGGCTCTTGTCATCCTGGTCACCAGCTGGAGGGGACCCATTTCCAGTGCACGAACATGCGCGGGTATCTCGTGGTGATCTCCCGCAGCTTGCGCTGGGCCTTGCGTGCTCCCTGTAGCCGTTTGTACTTTCGCCGGATCCAGCGCACCAAGTAGGCGTTGATGCGTCCCAGAAGGGGACACAGCGACGAGCGGTTGAACGCGCCGTAGTACTGCATCCAGCCCGCCACGATCGGGTTGATCGCCCTGGCGAGCTCGGTGAAGGTGAAGGTGTTGCGGCAGTGCAGCCGCCAGCGCCAGACCTCTGCGCTGATCTTCTTCAACGCCGGCTTGCTGATCGCGGGCATGAACCGCAGAAACAGCCTGCCGTCGGCGAAGCGCACACTCCATTGTCTGAAGGTGAACCCCAGAAAGGTGAACGACGTGTGCTCGAAGGCGAGCCGCCGATGCCCGTCCTGGCAGTACACGATCTTCGTCTTGCCGGGATGCAGACGCAACCCGACCTGGGCCATCCTGTTCTCGATCGCCGCCAGGACCTGCCGGGCCTGACGTTCGGTGACGCAATGCACGACCGCGTGGTCGGCATAGCGCTCGAATTGGACGGTCGGGTACTCCCGGGCCAGCCAGGTGTCGAACGCGTAATGCATGAACAGGTTCACCAGCACCGGAGAGACCGGAGACCCTTGCGGGGTCCTCCTATCGCGTTCGGCCGGCCGCCCGTCGGGCAGCCTCAGCGGCGCTTGCAGCCACCGCTCGATATACAGCACCACCCACCGGGCGTCGGTGTGAGCCGCACAGCCTTGATGATCAGATGCCAGGGGACGCTGTCGAAGAACGAAGCGACATCAAGGTCGATCACCCAGTCCCGCTTCCAGCATCGCCGCCGGCACACCTCCACCGCCTGCAAAGCCGACCGGTGCGGCCGATACCCAAACGAGTCGGGATGGAAGATCGGCTCCACCCGCTCGACAAGGTGCCGGGCCACGACCGTCTGAGCGACTCGGTCGGCGACGGTGGCATGGACAAGATCAATGTCGCGAGAGGGCTCCAGGTGCCCATCCTGGGTGTCGTTCTACAACGACGATGATCGAAGAGGTCGACGGCCCCTCGCGGTGCTGGTAGAGGGGTCGCCGGTCGCGGGTTTCGCGCTGATCGGCTGGGTCGACTGCAGCCCCCACCTCGACCAGCTCGCCGTACACCCCGCCCGGATGCGGCAGGGCGTCGGCGGGTGGCTGGTGCGCGCCGTGCTCGACCAGGCTGCGCGCGCGAGTGCCCTCGGCACCCGCAGCGACGGCGATCGGCTGTCCACGCAGTCGGCCGAAACTGACGGTGTTGACGTCGCCCTGGCCGCCCGCAGACAGGGGAACCGCCCGGCCAAGCGCGGGCTCGGTCGGGTGGGGCGGCGGGCAGGCACCGGGCGTGGGCCACGCGGCCGGTGCCTGGGGTGATGGGGAGGTGCCGCTGGATAACGCATGGGGGTCTGAGCCGCTCAGCAGCAGCAGGCAGATGCCGCGAGCTCCATCAGGCGACGGGCGATCGCGATCATGCTGGGTTGGATGTCGGACGCGCCTCCTTGGTTCCGGGCTCCCGGCCGCAATCAACGCTTTCATCGCGGCCGAGGTGTGGGTGTTCTGCAGATGGCGCAGAGCGAGCATCAACTCCTCGCAGCGCGGCTTGTTGCCGTGCTCGCGCATCTGCTCGAACAGGCCACCGAGCTGCCCGCAGGCGATGCCCGCGTTCGCGCATCAGGGGAATGCCAGGCCGTTGTCGGGGGTGAGGCCGCTGAGCTTGTCGGGGTTGACCTGGAAGTGCAGATTCTGGATGTGGCCGTCGACGAGGTCGAACGACAGGGCGCCGACGGTGTAGCCGTCGAGGGTGGCCAGGATGCCAAGCTCGCCGTTGATGACGGCGGGTTCCATGGTCAGGGTGGCCAGCTCGGGCTTGGCCAGGAAGCCCACGATCCAGCGCGCGACGTGGTCGGTGCCGTGGAGGGGGCGGTGGGCGGCGGTGACCTTGCCACCGCCGTCGGACCAGGCGGTGACGTCGGGGGCGAGCAGTTCCATCACGGCGTTCAGGTCGCCGCCCGCGCAGGCCTTCATGAATTGCGCGGTGACCTGCCGGCGCTGTGCCTCGTCGGTGTCGAAGCGGGGGCGGCGAGCCTGGACGTGCTCGCGGGCGCGGTGGGCGATCTGGCGGACCGTCGGCTCGGGACGTTCGAGGGTCTCGGCGATCTCGGCGTGCGAGTAGCCGAAGACCTCGCGGAGCAGGAAGACGGCGCGTTCGACGGGGCTGAGGGTTTCCAGGACGACCATCATCGCGATGGAGACGGTGTCGGCCAATTCGGTCTCCGTGGCGATGTCGGGGGAGGTCAGGAGCGGTTCGGGGCACCACAACCGATCATCATGCCGCTCACCGGGGCGGACGGGACACCGCCAGGCCGAGATCGGCCATCATGCCTACGACCTGCGCGGATGAATATTCGGCACCCGCACCCTTGACGGGTTCAGCGCGGATCCGCGAGCCGACGAGGCCGCGATGCGCGCCGCCACGGCCCACTACTGGCATCCGGTGGGAACCTGCGCGATCGGGCCGGACCCCGCGGCAGCGCCGTCGTCGACGCCACCGGACGGGTGTACGGCAGCGATATTCTGGGACGTCGACGCCTCGATCATCCCTGTCATCCCCCGAGCCACCACCAACCTGCCGGTCGTGGCCCTCGCCGAGCATGTCACCCGCTTGATGCGCGACGCCGTGTGAAGGCTCCCGGACGCACGCATGCCTCCAGAGGAGGCCGGAGCACCCCGATCCTCACCCTGAAGACGCCAGGAGCGCGGCGAGCTCGACGCGGTTGGTGACGGCCATGCGCTGGAAAACGGCCTTGAGCGACTGTTTGACGGCGGCCTCCGTCACGCCGAGCCGGGCCGCGACGGCGCGGTTGGTCAGGCCGGTTGCCACGAGCCGTGCGGTCTCCGCCTGGCGGGGGGTCAGGCCGAACCGGCCCAGGCCGCCGGTCGTGGCCGGGCGCAGCCGGGCCAGCGCGACGGAGATGTGGGTGGCGACCACGCCCAGCTGGAACCGGTCCCTCGTGGTGAATGTGTCCTCGACTCCGGTGCGGCCGAGGTTGATCGTGCCGATGACGCCTTCGACGCCGAGGATCGGCGCGGTGGCGATGTGTTCGAGGTGGAAGCGCCCGCTCACCCGCCGATAAAGCGGATGCTCCCGCCAGCCCACGCGGCCGAGCACGTCGTCGCTGCTGGCCGGTTGGTGGCTGTCCAGCACGGTGGCCAGCACCGGGTCAATGGCGCGGCCGTGCTCTTCATAGCGCTGTGCGAAGTCCGGTGGCAGGCCGACCACGCTCGCCAGCAGGCGCTCGTCGCCTGGGTATCGGTCATGCGGGTAGAGGTAGAAGCCCAGGGCCTCGGCGTCGAGGAGTGCGCGCGCCCGCCGGAGGTAGAGCGCCTCGAGCATGTGCCACGAGGAGGCGAGGTCAATCTGCTTGAACCATTGGGCGATGTCACGTCGCATGAGCCCCTTCCACCAGTTCACGCGGAAAAGCGTCCGCCATGCCGGGGATTTTTCTGACTACCCGAAAGGGTAGCGATCATAGGCCCGAATTAGGCCCAGGATCGGGTTGTCTGAATCTCCGACATAGAGGAAAGAGCCCAATGACGCAATCCGTGCGTGTGGCTGCGGTACAGGCCGCGCCTGTCTGGCTGGACGCGCAGGCCAGCACCGACAAGGCCATCGATATCATCGACAAGGCGGCCGGGCAGGGGGCCGAGCTGGTCGCGTTCGGCGAGAGCTGGCTGCCCGGATACCCGTTCTGGATCTGGACCCGCACCCCGTCGGCCGGTGTGCCGTACTTCCTGCGCTATGACCGCAACGCCGTCACCACCGACGGACCTGAACTGGCCGCGATCCGCTCCGCCGCCCGGCGGCACCAGATCCACGTCGCGCTCGGCTTCGCCGAACGCGCGGCGGGAAGCCTCTATTGCAGCCAAGCACTGATCAGCGACCAAGGCGAACTGCTCGCGGTACGGCGCAAGCTCAAGCCGACCCACGTCGAGCGCAGCCTGTGGGGCGAGGGCGACGGCAGCGACCTGCTCGTCACCCAGACCCGGCTGGGCCGCATCGGGATGCTCAACTGCTGGGAGCACATCCAACCGCTCAGCCGCTACGCGCTCTACAGCATGGACGAGCAGATCCACATCGCCTCCTGGCCCGCGCTCGCGGTCTCCCGCGTCGAACAGGGCGCCCAAAGCGCCCGGCACGTCTGCGCCTCCTACGCCCTGGAAGGTCAATGCTTCGTGCTCTCCGCCACGAACGTCCTGCCTGCGGAGCTCGCTGAGGAGCTGGCCCCAGCACCGGGCGCGCTACCGCCGGGCGGAGGCGCAGCGGCCGTGTTCGCGCCCAACACAACGGTGCTCGCCGAGTCATCGACGGACGTGTACGACGAGATCGTGGTAACCGACTGCGATCTGTCCACCATCCGGCTCGCCAAGATGACCGCCGACCCGGTCGGCCACTACGCCCGCCCCGACGCCACCCGCCTGCTGCTCGACCGGACCCGCCGAACACCGGTGGTGCTGCTCGAACCCGGGACGGACCCGTCGCCCGCGGATGAGCCGGAACCGGCCCCGGAGACGGGGGCCTGAAGTGTCCGAGCCGAAGACCTTCGCCTTCGTCCTGTTCCCCGGCCTGACCCCGCTGGACCTGGTGGTCCCGCTCCAGGTTATGTCCCTGATGGCCACCCTCTCCTCCGGTTGGCGAGTCTGTGTCGTCGCCGGGCAACCGCAGGCCCTGCCCACCGACACCCCGCTGACGGTGACCGCCACACACACCTTCGAGCAGATCCCGCACCCCGACGCCGTCATGGTGCCAGGCGGCGGCGAGCCCGCCTTCGCCGCCATGGCCAGCCGACCCCTGATCACCTGGCTGCACAACGCCGCCGAGCACGCCGAGCTGCTGACCTCTGTCTGCACCGGCTCGCTCATCCTCGGCACCGCCGGGCTGCTGGAAGGACGCAAGGCCACCACCCACTGGGCCGCCCGCCACCTGCTGCTCCGCCTGGGCGCCACACCCGCCACCGACAGCTGGGTGCAAGACGGCCCGCTGATCACCGCGTCCGGCGTGTCGGCCAGCCTCGATATGTCCCTCCACATCGTCGGCAAGCTGGCCGGCCAGAACCTGGGCGAGCTGATCCGACAGGCAATCGAATACGACCCGGCACCCTCCCAGCAGCCGCCGCAATGGGACACCATCGACCGCGCCCCCGCCATCGATGCGGTCAACGCCGCAGCCCGCACCGCCCTGGCCGATCACCCAGAACTGCTCTCCCGCCTCGCCGTCTGACAGCAGGTCAGTGAGAGCCCTGATAAGTGCGCCTGTATGCGGACGGGGTGGTGCCGACGGCCCTGGTGAAGTGCTGCCGCATCCCACTGCCCGTGCCGAAGCCGGCACGCTCGGCGACGGCGTCGACAGGCAGTCTGGTGGTCTCCAGCAGCTCGCGCGCCCGGGCGATGCGCTGCTGGGTGAGCCACCGGATGGGCGGCAGTCCCACCTCCTGGTGGAAGCGGCGCACAAAGTGCCGCGTGCTCATCCCTGCCCGCGCGGCGAGCCGCGGCACGGTGAGCGGCTCGTGCAGCCGTTCCAGCGCCCAGTCCAGCACCGGCGCCAGCCCCTGGACCCCACCGCCGGCCAGCGGCGCGGGCCAGGCGTACTGGGTCTGGTCTCCTTCCCGCTGCGGCGCAATGACCATCCGCCGCCCGACCTCCGCCGCCACGGCCGCGCCGAAGTCGTTGCGGACGATGTGCAGGCACAGGTCGATGCCCGCCGCCGTGCCCGCGCTGGTGAGGATGTCGCCCTCGTCGATGTAGAGCGCTCGCGGGTTGACGGTGACCTGTGGGTAGCGCTGCCGCAGCTCGTCGGCGTGCATCCAGTGCGTGGCGGCCTCACGGCCGTCGAGGAGGCCCGCCGCGGCCAGCACGAAAGCGCCGGAGCACAGCGAGGCAATGCGTGCTCCCCGCGCGTGTGCCTCCACCAAGGCGGTGAGCAGAGCCTCGGGCGGCTCGTAGCCGCCGTCGACGCAGGCGGGCACGACGACGAGGTCCGCCCGGACGATCGCGTCGAGCCCACGGCTCGCGCGCAGCCATAGCCCGCCGGCGAGCGACTTCTGCTCGCCGGCGGCGCTGTGACAGAGGGTCAGCTCGTACCAGTCGGGACTGAGGTCGCTGCGGTCGCGACCGAAGACCTCGCACGGTACTGCCAGCTCGAACAGCGGGCACTCATCCAACACCGGCACGACGACACGAATGCGAGCCATGGCTTAAATCTAGTGCAACACGGCATTTACGCCACTGGTGACCAGGGCCGGTCGCCGAGAGAGTGGCGTCATGGATCTATCAGGACCGCTGGACATCAGCGAGAGCGAGGGCGCGCGGCTGCTGGCGGCGGCCGTCGACCTCGTCGTACGGCACGCGCAGCAGGTGGCGGACGGGCCGGTGGCCCCGCCAGAGCCAGGCACCGAGACCATCCGCGGCTGGCTGGCCGGTCAGGACTTCGCCAAGGGAGCGCAGGCCGAGCAGGTCCTTCAGGAGGTGATGCGAGTGCTTTCGACGTGGGGCGTGCACACCACGCACCCGCGCTATTTCGGGCTGTTCAATCCCACTCCCACGTGGTGGGGCGTCGCGGGCGAGCTGGTCGCGGCCGCGGTCAACCCGCAATTGGCCGCCTACAGCCACGCCCCCGCCGCCGTCGAGATCGAACGGCACATGCTGGGCTTCCTGGCCCGGCGCCTCGGCCTGCCCGACGGCACGGAGGGCAGCTTCACGGTGGGTGGCGCCGAGGCCAACCTGACCGCCGTCATCGTCGCGCTGACCCGCAGGTTCCCGTCGTACGCGCAGTCCGGCGTGCAGGGGCGGCCGGTGCTGTACACCTCGACCGAGAGCCACCTGGCCTGGCTGAAGATCGCGCACATGACGGGGCTCGGCCGCGACGCCGTACGGCTGGTACCCGTGGATGCGGCGCACCGCCTCGACCCGGGCGCGTTGCGCGAGATGCGGGCGGCCGATCTGGCGGCGGGGCTGGAGCCGTTCCTGCTGGTCGCAACGGCGGGCACGACGGCGGGCGGCGCGCTCGACCCGCTGCCAGAGCTAGCGACCCTGGCCGCAGAATGGGGCCTGCATTTCCACGTCGACGCCGCCTGGGCGGGCGCGATCGCCCTGTCCGACCGGTTGCGCCCACTGCTGGCCGGGGTGGAACTGGCCGACAGCGTCACCGTGGACGCGCACAAGTGGCTGTCGGCGCCGATGGGCGCGGGCATGTTCCTCACCCGGCACGCGGCCGCGCTCGGACAAAGCTTCCACGCTGCGACCTCCTACATGCCCGCAGAAACCGAAGGCGCCCCCGATCCGTACACCACCAGCGTGCAGTGGTCGCGCCGCTTCGCGGGTCTGAAGGTCTACCTCGCGCTGGCCATCGCCGGGCTGCCCGCCTACGCCAAGCAGCTCGAACGCGACGTGAGCCTCGGACAGCTCTTGGCACGCCGTCTGCGGGATGAGGGCTGGCAGCGGGTCAACGACACCCCTCTCCCCGTGATCTGCGTGGTGGCCCCCGAGGCCGAGGCAGGCGGCCCCGAGGCCAGCGCAGCCTGGCACGCGGCCGTCGCCGGTCGCGTCGTCGCCAGCGGCGCGGCCTGGATCAGCACGGTACGGCTCGCGGGCCGCTCCGCCATCCGCCTGTGCCTGACCAGCCATCGCACCGGCGCCGAGGACATCGAGGCCGTGGTGAACGCTCTCAGCCGGGCCAGGAAGGGCGAGATCGCATGACTGCGAGCGAACACACTGGTCCCGCCGGTCTGAAGAGCCACCGAAGAGGGGCATCCCTCCGACTGCCGCCTGCGACAAGTACCCCGGCCTCATCCCCGGCGCGGAACACCTTGAGCGGGTCCAACGTCGCCAAGCACGTGATCGGGAACCTTGTGCGCCGATGCCAAACTGGTGAGGTGAATGACGACGGTCGCCCGACCCCACCGGTGACCATTGCCTCTATCGTGGTGCTGACGCTGGCCCGGCGCTCGAGGCCGAGCGCGGCGCGGCCCTCGCGCCGCTGGATCTGACGGTCAGCCGGCTGGGACTGCTGGGCCACATCGCCGGCGTGCCCGGGGTGTCATTCAGCGATCTGGCCCGAATGTCGGGCGTCACGGTGCAGAGCGTGCACAGGGCGGTGAAAGCACTGGCGGCGGCGGGGCTGGTGCGCGACCACACCGCCCGCGCGGGCTCGGCCTCCGCGATCGAGGTGACGCCGGACGGCTCCCGCCTCCTCCAGGCCGCCAAGAAGGCGGTGGCGGAGGTGGACGAGCGGCTGTTCGGCCCGGAGGCCGACCCCGTCTAGCGCCGGATCGGCCAGGCGGTCCTCGCCGCGTTCCTGGGCGAATCGGCGGGCTGACGGGTCCGGGTACCCCCCAACCTTCGGCGAATCGGCGGGCTGACCGTCCGCGTACCCCAAGCTTCAGGGCGACTGAAGCGCTGGCTAGGCTTCAGTCATCCTGAAGGTTGGAGTAAGAGACTTGCTGGAACATGCCCTGCTGTCCGTGCACGTGCTCGGCGGCATCGTCTTCGTCGGGGGCTCGGCCGCGGCCACGAGTCTGTTTCCCCGCTACGCGCCCGCGGCGGCTGGAGAGGGGCGCAGCCTGTCCGTCGCCGTCGCTCTACACCGCATCACTCGCGGGTACGCCGTTCTCGGCCTCACCGTGCCACTGGCCGGGATGACCCTGGCCGTCGTCCAGGGCCGGATGGGCGAGATCTGGATCACCATCTCGATGATCCTCACCGCCGTCGCGGCCCTGCTGCTGGCCACGCAGATCTATCCGCGCCAGCGCCAGGTGCTCGCCGACCCCGGCGACCCTGGGCGGCTGCGGCTGCTGTCCATGTTCGCGGGTGTCTACAACCTGGCCTGGGCGGTCGTGGTGGTCCTGATGATCGTCCGGCCCGGCTCCGGTCAAGGGGGATGAACCCGATGCGCCTCCTGCGAATCGCCGCCGCCGTGGAGCTGACCACGCTGGCAGTCCTGATCGCCAACCTGCTCACCGTGCACGCGAAGGCCGTCACCACCTTCGGTGGCCCCCTGCACGGCATCTCCTACGTGGCCGTCATCGCGGCCGCCTACCTCGCCCCATCCACCTCGCCGAACGGTGCCAGGTGGCGGGCCTTCATTCCCGCAATCGGCGGGCTGCTCGCCCTGCGAGCCCTCCACACACAGGAAGGATGACACGATGGACGCCTACGACGGCCTGCCGTTCCCCTGGAGCGGCCTGACGCTCGACGCCATGCGCTATGTCCGCTCCATCGAGGAGCCGGCGATCTTCAACCACAGCATGCGCACCTACCTCTACGGCCGCTTCATCGGCGAGAGCCAGGGCCTGCGCCCCGGCCGCGACTACGACGACGAACTGCTGTTCCTCGCCTGCGTCCTGCACGACACCGGCCTCAGCGAACCCGGCAACGGGGACCAGCGCTTCGACATCGACGGTGCCGACCTGGCCGCCACCTGGCTCGCGGAGCGCGGCATGCCGTCCGAGAAGACGATGATCGTCTGGGACGCCATCGCGCTGCATCTCGTCCCCGAGGTCGCGCAGCGCAAGCGGCCCGAGATCGCGCTGGTGACCGCCGGCGCCGGCTACGATCTCGGCGCGGACGGGCCCGCGCTGCCCGACGGCTATGCCGAGCACATCCACGAGGTGCTGCCGAGGCTACGCGCCGCCGTGGTGCTGCACGACGCGGTCGTCGCCCAGGCCCTGGACAAGCCGCACAAGGCGCCGCCGTTCAGCATTCCCGGCGAGATGCTGCGGCAGGCGAGCGGACAGGCCTGGCCCACGTGGCGCGAGCTCGCCGGATGGGGCGACTACGATGCCTGAATCCGTCTCCCGCCGGGGCGCGATCGCCTCGATCGTCGCGACCGCGGGCGTCGCCGCGACCGGCGGAGCGCTGCTGGCCGGCGGCCTGAAGCCACAGCCCGGCGCCGCCTCCGGCCACGCGGGCGCGAGCGACGCGGCGACCCCGGCCACCCCCTCGCCCGCCGGGCCGCACGGCGCCCACCAGCCGGGCATCACCACCCGGCAGCAGCACTACGCGATGTTCGCCGCCTTCGACCTGCAGACCGCGAACCTGCCCACCGCCAAGATCGCCGCCAACCTGCAGCAGCTGATGACGCGCTGGACGACCGTCGCCCAACGCCTCATGCTCGGCGACCCGCCCGGCCCGATCCCGGGCAACCGCCCCGACGCGCCCGCCGGCTCCGGCGTCGCCGACGGCCTGAACCCTGCGAGCCTGACGCTGACCTTCGGCCTGGGCCCCGAGGTGTTCGACCTGATCGGCCAGAAGGAGCACAGGCCGGCGCATCTGCGCCCGCTGCCCGCCTTCTCCACCGACCGGCTGGAGCCCGCCTGGAGCGGCGGCCACCTGATCGCCCAGATCTGCGCCGACGACCCGCAGGTCGTCAGCCACGCCTTCCGCTCGCTGCGCGGCCAGGCGCCCGGACTGGCGCGGCTGCGCTGGAGCCAGCAGGGCTTCCTCGGCACCTTCGGCGGCTCCACCCCGCGCAACCTCCTCGGCCAAAAGGACGGCACCAGCAATCCCAAGCCCGGCACACCCGAGTTCGACCAGGCCGTGTGGGCGGCCGACGGGGAGCCGGAATGGTTCACCGGCGGCAGCTACCTCGTCTTCCGCAAGATCCGCCTGGACCTGCCGAAGTGGGACCTCACCGCCGCCCGCGACCAGGACCTGGTCATCGGCCGCCGCAGGGACAATGGCGCGCCGCTGAGCGGAGGGAGCGAGTTCACCACCGTGGACCTCGGCAAGAAGGGCCCGGACGGCCGGCCCGCCATTCCGGCCGACGCGCACGTGGCGTTGGTACGCGCCATCCCGATGCTGCGCCGCTCGTACAACTACGACTACGCCGTGCAGGGCATCACCGAACCGATCATCGTCGAGCACGGCCACGCGAACGAGGACGACGGCCACCTACACGAGCACCACAGCGGCAACAGCCACGGCAGCTACGACAGCGGCGTGCTGTTCTGCGCCTATGTCCGCGACCCGGAGGCGTTCATCCGCGCCCAGCGCAAGCTGGCAGGCTCCGACCGGCTTAACGCCTTCATCAAGCACACCGGCAGCGCCGTCTTCGCCATCCCGCCCGGCATCCAACCCGGCGAGCACCTGGCCGCCGCGCTGTTCCCCTCAGGCTGAGGCCCGGGCCCGGAGCCAGGAACGCGCTCGGCCATCAGCACCCACATGGGCGCGGAACCTCAGTTCCGCCGAAGGAAGTCGCCCAAGCCGTCCACGGAGGCCTGGACTACGGTGGAGCCGTAGCGGCGCAGCGACTCCTCATAACCGGCGATGGCGTCGAGCAGGCCCAGGTCGCCACGATCGGCGGCGATCAGCGCGCGGCAGAGTACGGCGGCGTCCTGGAGCGCGGTGTTGGCTCCGGAGCCGCGGTGCAGCAGGCCCTGCGTGGGGGTCGACGGTCATGGCCAGTGGCTTTCTCGGGGTGAGGGGGTCAGCCGGTCTGCTCCAGCCGGGCTTTGGCAGCCTTCAGTTCGGCTGGCACCTCGCGGCTCAGCCAACGTGAGAGCGTCGAGCCGGCCAGGCCAGCGGCCGCGCGAGGTCGGACTGCAGCCGTGTGACGACGGTTCCCCGCAGATGGGGAGTGCAGGTAAAGGACGCCCTGAAGCGGGCCAGCCGGTCATGCGGGGGGCACGGGAGCGATGTCGACGCGTTCGTGGCCGGTTGTGTCATCCGGTGCGTGACAAGTGGCCCGGGTACGCCAAACAGGCGGGCCCGGAACCGGAAGACCACCGTGTCACCGTCGCGGCAGACCCATCGGATGGCGCCGATCTTGCCGTCGATGGTGGCGTGGGCGCGCGGGTCCATGACGAAGTCCAAGACCTCACCTACAGCCGATGAGCACGGTCGCTTCCCCATGGGCTGTGGCGTTCTGCGGCGGCACAAGAGTGAAATTGCCGGAGGGCATGAGTGCGTCGCCCCCAGCTGCAGCGGCTTCCATGCAGCACTGTATGGTACGAGTCATGGGACATCCTCGAGCGAGGGGCCGCGTTATGAAGATCGCTCGCGGTGACGCTGCGCGGGCAGGGCTGATGGTCAGCCGGTGTCAGGAAGCCGGGGCGACAGGAGCATTTCCACCAGTCGCGCGAGGTATGCGGTGTCGCCGTACACCTCCGGAGTGCCCCTGCGCGCCTGGAAGTGGCCCAGGTAGGCCACGTGGAAGATGCGGGCGCGCACGTCGCATTCCCGCTCATCGAATCCGAGGTCGGCGAAGATCTGGCGCAGCAGTCGCAGGCGCGCGGTCGTGATCCGCTGGAGGACCGGCGCCACCAGCGGGTCAGCGGCCTTGGCGGCCAGCGCGGCCTCGACCTCGGCCGTAGTCGGATGCTTGAAGGCCGTCTCGAAGATCGTGCGTAGCCGCTCCTCGGGGTCCTCAAGGGGCCGCAGGGCGGACTCGACATCGGTGATGCCGTCCTTCTCCCACATGTCCAGCGCGGCGACCAGCAGGTCCTGCCGGTTCTTGAAGTGCCAGTAGAAGCTGCCCCGCGTCGTGCCCAGCTGCGAGGCCAGCCGGTCGACCGCCACAGCGGCGATTCCACCCTCGGCCATCGCGTTCAGCGCGGCGCGCGACCAGTCATCACGAGTGAGAAGCCGCTCTCCGTTACGAGTCGCCACCTCCAAACAGTAGTGCACAGAAAGAGAGGTCCCGATGAACGCGCGTATCCCGCTGGTCTGGGGAGCCACCGATGAGGAGCTTCGTGCCGAGTACGCCTGCGACCAGTACCTGCCCGCCACCTCCAAGCCGCTGTTTCGGGCGGTCACCGTGGAAGCCGACCGGGCGGTGCTGTTCAGATGGCTGTGCCAGCTCAAGGTCTCCAGCTACAGCTTCGCCTTCCTGTTCGGCATGCCGACTCCCCGGCAGCTCACCCCAGGCACGGACCGCCTGGAGCGGGGACAGCGTTTCATGGACCTGTTCGACCTCGTCGACTTCGAAGACGGTCATCACCTGACACTGGCGGTGTCCGGCAAGGGCGGCGAAGCCGTGTACGGCAGGCTGGCGGTCAGCTACGTGGCCCGCGACCTGGGTGATGGAAGAAGCAGGCTGGTGGTCAAGACCGTCCACGAGCCGGTCAACGGTTTCCAGAGGTTCCTCAAGCCGTTCCTGGCCTGGGGAGACCTCCTCATGATGCACCGTCAGTTCCACAACCTGAAGCGGCTGGCCGAACGCGAGCAGGGACTCATCCCGCGCGGGCGTTGAGTGCGTGGAGAAGGAAAAGTATTAGCTGATCGGCCATTTCGGTGAGTGCTCCCGGGTCCAGTGCGCCACGGGCGAGAAAGGCACGGCTGAACATGGGGCCGATCACTAGGTCACTGATGAGGCGGAGGTTCTCCACCTGGAGTATCTCGCCCCGATCGACAGCCCGTCGGACAAGTGCCTCCATTCGCGCCTGGACCGGCACGATGAACGCGGTGGTGAGGGCGTCAGCGAGGGCGTCGTTGTGGAGTGCCTCGCCGATCAGTGCGATGAGGAGGAGCCCGCCTGGGCCTTCACAGATCTCGGCCTGGTCGTTCAGTAGCGCCCGAAGGTCGCTGCTCGGCTGGACCGTCCGATCGCTCAGGTGAACGACGATCATCCACGCTCTGGCCGCCCCGGGATCGAACGCATCACCAGCACGTCGTAATACCCCGTATACGAGTCGGCGGCGCCACCGCCGCCCGGGCAGGAGGAACCATGTGGCAAGGGGACCACCGGCAGAACTACGCCATCCATTACGAACCGTTGTTCACGACCCTCCAGACAATGAACGTTCAGGCGTTGATCGACCGAGTCGACGACCCCTGGTACAACCAGACCTTGATCCAGGTCGGCGATGTCCTGGTGCGGCTGGGGGTCATGCAAGGCGAATACCACTGGCACAAGCACGATGAGCAGGATGAGTTCTTTTTCGTGCTGGACGGTCTCTTCCGCATCGAGCTCGAGGACGCCGAGACCGTCGAAACTGGGCCCCCGGCAGGCCTTCACGGTCCCGGCCGGGATGCTCCACCGGCCCGTCGTGCCCGTTCGCAGCGCGGTATTGATGATCGAGAAAGCGGGGGTCGTCGCGACCGGCGACTGACCGGGCGGCTGCGCCAGGCCACCGCGACCATCGGCCTCAGCACGTTGCCGATCACGATGATCCCCTCGATCGCCTCCGCCACCGCAATCTCGGGCGCTGCGGCTCGCCGGGCTGCCCTACCCGGGCCACACCGAGATCCTCGCCGAGCTCACCGGTACCGGCGAATACGCCATGATGCTGGCCCCTCCGCCGGCGTCGATGCGTTCACCGTAGGCTCAGCCTCCATGACCGGCACTTTCGCCCCGCATCGGGGGACGCTGCACGGTCAGCTTACGGCGATCATCGCAGCTGCCGACGGTGACGACGGTGGACAGGGAACATCCAGCCCACACACGACGAATCGGCTCTCCTGACGCGTCCTGACGGGTGATCGCGACAGTGAGGATCACGTAAGCAGCGCGCTGAGGCGCCCGGCCATCCCGCCCGTGCGCGATGATCCCGTCAACGTGCGTTGTAGGGCCCGAGCCGATCACGATGCCGAAGGCACGGGCTCGCGTCGCTACCATCCGCGTTCCCCGTCGAGAAGCTCTCTGAGCAGGTCGGCATGGCCGGCATGTCGACTGGTGTCCATCGTCACGTAGACCAGGGCCCATCGCAGCGTGTAGTCGTCGTCGGTCTGCGCGCCCATGTCGTCGAGGTCGAGCGCGGCGATGACCTGATCACTCACGGCGCAGGCGGTGCGATAGGCGTCGATCAAGGCGTCACGCTGGACATCTTCGGCGACCTTCCAGTCGCCATCCGGATCACCTGCATGGAAAGGCATCGCGATATCCAGCCCGCCGAGTACGTTGCCGAACCAGTGCTGCTCCACCGTCACCAGGTGCGTCAGGATCCCGCCCATGGTCGTCTCGGACGGGACCAGCTTCGCGCGCAGTTGCGATTCCGGCAGATCGGATGCCTTGGCCACCACGGTCGCCCGAGCGAACCGCAGCCAGACCCACAGCATCTCCTTCTCACCCAGACGATGCCCGGGGATCTGGCGTTCCTCGGTCCGGGGCGCGACCGGTACGTGATGTGCCATGTGTTCTTCCTTGTGCGATCAAATCGTGGACGTTGCGGGCCGAAGCTGCCCTCCGTGGCGGCAAGCAGGCCGAGACGGTTGGGCCTGCGAATCGACTCCGCCTCGACCGTCCAGGCTCCGCCGAATGAGTACCACTCTCAACGAGAGAACACCGGCCAACTAGTGGGAAAGATGACGTGTTCCACTAGATTTGCGTCACGGTGGTCGTGCCGGAAAGCCGAGCTCAGCTATGCGGCCTCGTACCAGACCTCGACGGGTTCAGCGGGAACTCGGGTGGTGGAGGACCTGCCGGGTCCGGGACAGTCCAGGTCGCCCCCCAGGTGCCGAGCGCGAGGAGCACGTCCCTGAGCGCGGAGCCGGCCTCGGTGGGTACGTATTCGAAGCGATGGGGGCGCTCGGCGTAGACCTGCTTGCGGAGGATGCCCGCGTCAGTAAGTTCACGCAGCCTGCGGGCGAGCGTGTTCTCGCTCACGGGCAGGCGTTCTCGCAGGTCGTCGAACCTATGAGCGCCCTTGAGGATCTCGCGCACGACGATCAGCGCCCAGCGATCGCCGATCACGTCCAGCGCCCGGGCCGCGGGGCAGTTGTCATAAGCCAGGTTCCGGCGTGCTGCCATGACCAGACGGTATCAGCTTCCATAAGTGAAGTTGCCCGTGTATCGTCTAGCTGGTGACTTCCAAAAGAGAAGTAAGCCGTCGCGAGGTGGCGCCTGGGCTGTACCGCTTCGGCGACTCCCACGTCAACTGGTACGTCCTGGAGGACAAGGGCGCGCTCACCGTTATCGACGGCGGCATGCCGACGCACTGGGCACAGTTGCTGGACTGGCTGGCCCGGCGCACCCTGTCGATCGACGCCATCGAGGCCGTGGTGCTGACCCACGGCCACGCGGACCACCTGGGCATCGTCGAACGGGTACGCAGGGAAGCGGACGCCCGCGTCCACGTACATGAAGCGGACCGGCCGCTCAGCCGGGGCCTCGGGTTACGGCGACCGCCCCGGCGGATCATCCACAACCTCTGGCGTCCACACAATCTGGCGGTAAACGTGGCATGGATGCGTGACGGCATCATGCGAGTGCCGCCCATTCTCCAAGCCTCGACCTTCAGCGACGGGGAGGTGCTCGACGTACCGGGCAAGCTGCGGGTCATCCACACGCCCGGGCACAGCCCTGGAAGCAGCACGCTCGTCGCCCAGAACGACACCGTCGCGCTCACCGGCGACGCGCTCGTCACCCTCGACGTGGTCACCGGCCGAAGCGGGGTCGGCATCATGCCCGGCAAACTCAACGACGACCCCGACCAGGCTCTGGCAAGCCTGCGCAACCTCGAGGGACTGAACGCGCGGGTCGTACTGCCCGGCCACGGCCGGCCATGGCCAGACGGCCTCCCGGACGCGCTGAACCGAGCCCGCCGGGCCGGCATCGACTGGCGCGACGTCTCACCCCACTACCACGGCCACGACCACACCGCGCCACAGCGCGGACCGCGGAGGTGAGGCGTGGGGAGCCAGACGACGGCAAGAGGATCAAAACAGTGGGTGTTCTATCAGCGCGATGAGGAACGCATCGCGACCGCCAAGGAGGCTTTGAGCAGTGACTGGTGACCTGAGCACCGAGCCGGCGCCGGACGCCTACGAGCGTCTGATCGCGGACCTGGATACCGCAGGGGCGCGCTACCGGCTGATCGACCATGCGCCGGAAGGACGCACCGAGCTGGTCAGCGCCCTGCGAGGGCACGAGGTCGCCCAGGCCGCCAAATGCCTGGTCGTCATGGTGAAGATCGGCAAGAAGCAGACCCGCTATGTCCTGGCCGTGGTGCCCGGCGACGCCCGGTTGGACCTGGAGGCTGTCAAAAGATTGCTGGGCGGCAGCTATGTCTCCTTTGCCGCCAAGGACAAGGCCGAGGAACTGGCCGGCAGCGTGAGCGGGACAGTGTTGCCGATCAATTACCACCCCCGGCTGGAACTCATCGCCGACCAGTCGCTGCTGGCCTTCCCCGAGCTGTTCTTCAACGCCGCCCGCCTGGACCGCTCGGTCGCCCTGGCCACAGACGACTACCTGCGCCTGGCCGCCCCTCGGATCGAACGCATCACCACTACGGCGTAGGCCTTGTTCCCAGCACGCCACGCACCAGCGTCCCCGCGGCGGCGGAGACGGCGGCCGCGTGCACGCCGAGCTGGGCGACCTGCCCGCGCCGCACGACGGCGAGATCTGCGTGGACCTCAAGGACGCGCTGGAACGGCTGACGCCGGAGCACCGGGCGACGATCACCCTGCGCCTGCTGGAGGGACTCGACGAGCGCCGTACTCTTCCTTGGGATCTCCATGGTGACCGCTGGCTGGTGACCTCGTCGCTGCCCTGGTCAGTCCGTTGTGGACGGTATGGTCGCTGGTTCGCGGAGTTTGGTCGCTAGCGGCACGCCGAGCAGCAGGCACAGCCCAGCCGCCCAGACCAGCGCCGTGTGCACCTGGTCAGCGCCGGTGCCCGCGCGCGCGGCCGCGCCGGCGAGGACCGCGCCGAGCGCGGCGCCCGCGAGGCGGCCTGACGAGATCAGTGCCGACGCCTGGCCGTGCAATTGCTGGGGCACGGCGTTGAGGGCGGACCGGGATACCGGTGCGAACAGCAGGCCCAGGCCGAGCCCGAGCAGGACGCCGAGCGGCAGGGCGGCCGGGCCGTGCAGTGGCGCGCCGGTCAGGCCGTAGCCGCCGAGTGCCGCGCCGGCCACGGCGAACCCCACGGCGGCGGGCAGGCGCTCGCCGCGAGCGTCGGTGAGCCGGCCCGCCACCGGCCCGGCGGCCCCTGTGAACACCGCCACCACGACCGGCGCGGCCGCGGCCAGCAGGGCGCTGTAGCCGACCTCGTCCTGCAGGTACTGCTCGATCAGGAAGAACGACCCGATCATCACCGTGAACGTGAGCATGGCCGCCGCCACCGGAACGGCGACGGAGAGCCGCACCAGCCGCCGCCAGCTGGCCGGCTCGCCCTGCCGCTCCCCTGCTTGTACTGCCAGCACGACTGCCAGTGCCGCCGCGCCCACCAACGGCAGCAGCGCCCACCAGGTGGCCCGCCAACCGAGTCCGGCCGTGAGCAGCCCGCCGAGCAGCGGCCCGATGACGTTGGCGATCCCGGCGACGGCGCCCCAGATGCCGAGCGGTGTACCACGTCGCGACGCCGGGAACCCGCTCACCGCACCCGCGAGCGCGGCCGGACTGGCGAGCCCCGCGCCGAGCCCCTGTCGAGCCCCAGGTCCTCACCGAGGAGCTGATCTCGTTCATCGAACGTGGAATCCGCTCATCTGTGTGAGAAAGAGGATCGGCCAGGACCGCGGCTGAGACGCGCCGTCAGTCGTTCCAGCCGCTGGCGGCGAGGAAGTCCTCCCATTTGGTGTAGGGAGCATCGGGGCGCTGCTGGTGCAGGATCTCGCCGGGCAGCGTCATGGGCGGCGCCTTGCGCGGGTCGGCCAGGCCCAGCGCGATGAGGTCGTCGGTGAAGACTCGGGCGCAGCCGTAGCGGGGATAAGCGGCGTGCACGCGTTCGGCATATCCGGCGGGGAGGTCGCTGGGGCCACCGGTCAGGTCTATGCCCATGCCGTTCTGGGCGATCATGATCTCCGGCGGGCGGCGGCGGGCGAACACCGGCGACTCGTGGATACCGTAGGAGGTGTGCAAGGCGATACCGTCCCAGATGGTGTCGAGGCGGCGGTCGGTGATGCCGCGCTTCTCCAGGAACCGCGCGGCGAAGTCGGCGCCGTCGATTTCGAACCGCCGGCCGGTGTTGGCGCGTTCGGTCAGGCCCATGTCGTGGAGCACGCAGATGAGGAACACGACCTCGGCGTCGTAGTCGCGGCCCGGTAGGCGTCCGGCCTTGGCGGCGGCCGCCCGGGCGAACAGGAAGCTGCGCAGGCTGTGGTTCCGCAGGTACGGCTTTTGCGCGTCGGTCACCAGTCGCCGGGCCGCCTTGGCGACGCGAGTGGCGGGAAAGGACAGGTCGGCGTACCGGGGCTTGGCGTTGGCGGGAGGTGTGCCGACGGCCAGGCTCGCCGCGCCGGCGAGGCTGGCTCCCAGCAGTGTGCGGCGGTTCAGGGACGAGCTCATATGTTCTCCTTCGGGATCATCGGCGAACGGGAGGTGGTGCGGAAGCGCTGGCGGTAGGCGGTCGGAGTGGCGCCCAGGACCTTCAGGAACGTGCGGCGCATCGTCTCGTCGGACCCGAGACCGCACCTGCGGGCGATCGACGCCACGGGTTCGGCACTGGTCTCCAGGAGGGCCTGCGCGGCCTCCACCCGGATCTGCTCGACGTACTGGCCGGGGGTGAGCCCGACCTCGCGGCGGAACAACCGGGTCAGATGGCGTTCGCTGAGCGCGACCTGAGCCGCCATCGCGGCGAGGGTGTGGTCTCCCCCCGGGTCGGCCGCGACCACGTCCAGGAGGCGGCGCAACGCCGGGTGACGCGTCGCGGGGACGGCCCCGCGAACGCTGAACTGCGACTGGCCGCCCGGGCGTTGCAGGAACACGACCATGTATTTGGCCACCGCCCGCGCGATGTCCGGTCCGTGGTCCTCCTCCACGAGGGCCAGCGCCAGATCGATTCCGGCGGTGACCCCGGCCGAGGTCACGACCGGTCCGTCACGTACGAAGATGGCGTCGGGTTCCACGGTGATGCGCGGGAACCGGGACGCCAGTTCGGCGCAGGCGGCCCAGTGCGTGGTGGCCCGCCGCTCGTCGAGCAGGCCGGCCTCGGCCAGCAGGAGCGCGCCCGTGCACACCGATGCCACCCTGCGCGCGCGAGCGCCGAGGTCCCGCAGCGCCTTCAGGAACGCCTCACCGGGGCGGTCGCCGTCCGGCGGCGCGTACCCTGGCACCAGCAGCGTGTCGATCGGGCCCTCGATCTCCCCCAGAGCCAGGTCGACCCCCAACGGCACACCGACATCCGTGCGCGCGGGCCGCCCATCGACCGAGGCGTGCCGGATGCGATAGCCACAGGACCCATGCAGGATCTGCACCGGCCCCGCCACGTCCAGCAGCACTACCCCGTCGTAGACGGCCACCACCAGATCTTTCACGTCGCCAAGCCTTGCGCCCCGGACGAGAGGTCCACAAGGACCACTAACCCACAGATCCGGACATGCATACCTATCTGAGGATGCTGCGCAGCCAACCGGGGCCGCCGGCGGCATACCCTCCGCCGAGCGGAACTCGCCCGCGGAGGAAAGCCTGGGGTACGGCAATGACCGCAACGTCGCCGGCCTGGTGGACATGCTGCTCAGTTGAGCGCGACGGCGAGCGACAGGCCCCCCAGCACCAGGCAGACCGGCGTGTAGACCCGCAGGTCCCAGGTCTTGAACTCCGGGCCACTCCGGCCCCGCAAGGTAATGACAGCGGGGAAGACGCTTCCCCGCGCGAGCAGCCCGGCGGCGATCGTCCACGCCCCTACCGTGTAGAGCTGGCGCGGCCCTATCACGGGAAGCAGCCCCGACCGGGCCGCGACCACATAGCCCGCACCGGCGAGCACGGCCGCCATGCCCACGCACGCTGGCGCCCACGGAAATCCTTCACCCTCGTCGCCCAGCACGACCTTGGCCAGGGTCGTGCGGTCAGCGGCGGGCCACGGCGAGAAGGCCCATACGGCGTGTAGAGCGCCCGCGGCGGCCAGTCCGGCGGCCGCCAGTAACCCCACGATCTCCATCATTGACCCCCTTTGATAAGACTATGCGTACCATACAGTGCTGTATGGAAGCCCTTGAAAGGGGATGACCATCATGAACTCCTCCCATGCGCTCATCGTCGGCGGCGGCATTGGCGGCCTGGCCACCGCGATCGGAATGCGCCGCACCGGCTGGCGGGTCACGCTGCTGGAACGGGCGCCCGCCTTCCAGTCGCTGGGCTCCGGCATCACGCTCGCGCCCAACGCGGTCCGCGCGCTCGACGCGCCGGGCCTGGGTGCGCAGCTCCGAGCCCGAGGCATGGCCCAGGGCGCGGCGGGACTGCGCGTGCCCTCAGGACGATGGCTGATGCGGGCCAAGGTGGAAACTCATGTGCTCGACAACCTGCGGATCGCTGTAGACGCCGGTGAGGGGATCCACGTCGTCGGGCGTGAACTCACGCAAGCTGAGCCAAGGGAGTGACCAGGACGGGATACATGTCTGCTGACCCTAGTGCCCGCGAGGCAGCATGGCTCTGGCCGAGACCTGCCCGTAGGCCTCGATCTCCCTGCTGAAGCCCGCGCGCCGCGGCGACAGCGCGGAAGTCGGGGGTGCGTAGGGCAGCGTGGACGCGCATCACGCTGGCGACAATGCCGCCGATCCGCTGATCCACCGGCAACTCCAGAACGGGCCTGAGGGCGTCGACCGCGCCGTCGAGGTCACCCATGGCGACTCTGGCGAGCGCCTGATCGGCGCGCGCACCCGCTTCATCGCTGTAAGACCGCTCCTGGGGCGCAGCCTCGCGGTATGCCGCCAATGCCTCGCCCGCGACGCGTTCAGCTTCCTGCTCGTCACCGGGTAGCCACACACGGGTGTCAGCCGCGTAGTAGAGCAGGCGGGGTCGAGGAAACGTCATGATGCCGCCAAGCGCGTCCAACTCGTCAGACTCGACCTGGTCGCCCTCCTCATGCAGTGCAAGCGATCAAAGGGACATCAACTCGCGAACCGCCCCCTGAATGCTTTCTTGAGACGAAAAAGAGTGGAGCAGGCCAGGCATTACCGACACCATGGAGCACCTGATCACTGACCAAGGAGACTTGATGCGAATGTCCATCGAGAACCTCGCCACGCGGCCGGATCTACTAAAGCCGGCCCTGGAACTCGGCGATATCGGTGCCGAGTTCATGCAGCACGACCCGATCGGCACGCTGACCAGAGCAAGGCGCCTGGCCGAGCGATGGCCGGAGTACTTCCTGGTGGTACTTGACGGCGGGGTCCCCGTGGCCCGGGCGGTCAGCGTGCCGGTGGCGTTCCCGACGCCCGAGCGGACGGAACTGCCCGACCACGGCTGGGACGGCGTCATCCTCTGGGCGGTGGAGGACGCCCTCGACGACCGGCCGACGACCACGCTCGCCGCGTTGGACGTCCAGGTCGCCGGGCACCTGCGCGGCCGGGGCATCGCGTCACAGGCCCTTGATGGCCTGCGAGTCTGCGCCCGCGACAACGGATTGAGCAGGCTGGTGGTGCCGGTTCGCCCGACCGGCAAGGTGCGCCACCCCGAACTGACGATGGACGAGTACGTCGCACGGCGACATGCCGACGGGCTCCCCGACGATCCGTGGCTTCGCACCCACGAACGGCTGGGCGCGCGGTTCGTGAAGATCGCCCCGTTCGCGATGACCATCACGGGAACGCTGGAGCAGTGGTCGCGGTGGACCGGTGCGCCGCTCGCAGCCGGATCCAACCTCGTCGAAGGGGGCATCGCTCCGGTTCTGGCCTCGCCCGGGCAAGACCTCGGCGTCTATGTGGAGCCAAATGTCTGGCTTGAGCACTCCCTCGACTCTGCTGGCTGATCTTCCACCGGCGGCCTGTGCAGGCCGTGACCCCCAAAGCCGCAGGCCGTGCAGGCACCAGCCGGCCGTCTCACGGCCTGGCCTTGGAGATGGTACGGGTGCGGTCGGCGGAGGCCTCCCGATAGGCGACGAGGACGCGGTACGAGGGCAACACAGAGAGCTGTGGAATGCGAAAGCCACCTCACAGGGAGTAGCAGCGCCGTACTCTCACCGCAATGAAATCAGTGGTGCTCAAACTCATCGACATTCGCTAGCCCCGTCCTTCGCACATGACGAGTGATCCTGGGCGGTGCCCGAGTTGCTGGGGATCGAGCCGGACGCGCTCAATGACGATCGGGTGGGCCGCGCGCTGGATGCGATTGCCGAGCAGATGTGATCGTCGGCACGATCGGCGCGCGGGCGATCACCGAGTTCGGCGTCGATGTCTGCCGAATTCATTGGGACATGACCTCGATCTCCCTGTTCGGCGACTACCCCGAGACCGAGGAAGACTTCGCCCGGCCCCGGCACGGCCACCCCAAGGCCCGCCGACCGGACCTGAAGCAGATCCAGGCGGGGATCGGCACGAGCGCCGACGGCGGGTACCGGTCCTCTCCCGCGTCTACGATGGCGGCGCAGCCGAGGTATCGCAGGTGAGCGGGGCGATGCGGGAGTTGCAGAAGATCGCCGGGCGGCGTGAACTGCTCCTGCTGGGCGACTCCAAGGCCATCTCCTATGACAACGTGCGCGAGCTGACCGCCTCAGGCGTGACCTTCATCGCCCCGGCCCCCAAAGCGGTGGTGCCCGCCACCGCACTGGCCGGGCTCGACCTCGGCCCCGCCAGGCCGGTGGACTACCTCGCCCGCCGCGATGCGGGCAAAGACCCCGACCGGCGCGGCCTGTACCGCGTCAAAACCCATCGCGTAGAGCTTGAGCTGCGCGTTCTCCGAAATGGCTACGCTGCTCGGTGATACTCGTTAATCAACCCACCGAGCACCTTCCGGCGCTTGATCCGGCCCTCCAGCGGCAGGATGATCCGCTCGTCATGGTCGGGTGGGTGCTGTCGGCGCGACTGGTGCGGCCGATGACCGTTGTAATGATCGGCATACTCACCCAGCACCAACCGTAAGTGACGTTCGTCGTAGATCAGCAGCCGGTCGGTGCATTCGGCCGTACCGTACGCACCCACCGCTCGGCATGGCAGTTCGCCCGGGGTGTCCGCGGCGGTGTCTTCACGACCGTGATGCCCGTGGCGGCGAAGATCTCATCGAAAACGGCGGTGAACTTGGCGTGTACCGCTTCATAACTCATCGCAGGGCGTTTGATCTGCGGTTTTGACCTACGGAGGTGGTGCGGGCAAGATCGCCGCTTGTGTCGGTTCGTCTGCTGTATCTGATCCTGATTCGGGTGTTCGGCTGGCTGGTGTTGCTGGGACGTGGTCAGTCGTCCAAGGACGTCGAGATTATGGTGCTCCGGCATGAGGTGGCCGTGCTGAGGCGTCAGGTCCTCCGGCCGAAGCCGGACTGGGCTGATCGGACGGTCCTGTCGGCGTTGTCCCGCTTCCTACCGACGGTGCTACAGGCGGCCAAACTCACCCCGGCCCGCGTTCGGCGGGGGTTTCGGAACCTGCGCACCAAAACACCGCCGATTGCCCGTGCGCCCAAACCCTCCAGGCCCGGCCGCGGACGACCGCCCGGCTCCAAGAACCGGCCCGCACCCCCGCTACGAGGTCGGGCTTGTCCTGGTCACCGGCGAGCTCTACAAACGCCCAGCTCATCACCGCAAAGGCAGCAAACCCCGCCGCGCCACCTGACCAGCTACACCTAGCCACAGCCCGACATGTTCACGAAGTCCCGAACGCGAAGATCAGAGGTAGGCCTTCGAGGCCGACTTCCAGTCCGGGACGAGGAGCCCGAGCAGCACCTCGTCCAGGAACTCGCCCATCACCCAGGCCGAGGAGCGCAGCACGCCCTCGCGGACGAAACCGTTGCGCTCGGCGGAACGCAACATCGCGGCGTTGTCCGACAGCGTCTCGATCTGCAGTCGCTGCAGGCCGCGCACGACGAAACCGTAGTGACACAGCACCGCGACCACGTCGGTGCCGTAGCCCTTGCCACGGGCCGACGGCAGCAGCCCCAGCCCGATGTGCGCGGACCGGTTGTGGTTGTCGATGCCCCACAGCGTCGCGGTGCCGACCAGCGTGCCGCCGTCCAGCTCCACGACCGAGAACGGGACGTGCCCTTGCTCATTGTCGTCCACCACGAGCCGCGGATCCTTCGAGCCGGGTGTGATCGGCCGCCACGGCCGGCCTTCGGCCCGCGAGCCGTTCACCACGTCGTCGTAGAGCTCGGCCAGCAGGATCGGAATGTCGTCCTCGTGCCGGGCCCTGAGCCCGACCTTGTCACCTCTTAGCATGCAAGCTTCCTATCGGACCGGGCTGTCCGGCGGCAAACCAAGCCCATCCTGACTGGTGCTCTCTACCGAGTTCGCAGACAGACACGCCGTGCCTCATTCGCCACAATCCGCTGTGCGGTGACACATCACCCGAGCCGTCGGATGCGGCATTCGCGAAGATCAGAGGTTAAACGACAAGCTAAAGGCATACCCCGCCTCTGGGCGACCGTCGGCCGACCTCCCACGCCCCCTCCCCGAAGCCTGTCAGCTCAGGTGTTGAGTGCGTGCCCGGTCGTTGCGTCCACGTGGTTCGGGATCTCGTCGTGGCGATCGCCCACGGTCGGTGTCCCAGCGGGCTCGAACATCAGGATGGCGGCGCCGGACGGAGCGTACGGCTTGTGCTCAGTGCCTCGGGGGACGGTGAAGACCGCACCCTGTGGGAGCAGGACCGTGCGCTCCCCGGCGGGCTCGCGCAAGGAGATGTGCAGCTCTCCGTCGAGTACGAGGAAGAACTCGTCGGTGTCGTCGTGGACGTGCCAGATGTGTTCGCCCTCGACCTTGGCGATGCGGACGTCATAGTCGTTGACGCGCGTGACGATGCGAGGGCTCCACAGGGCGTCGAAGGAGGCCAAAGCCTTGCTGAGGGGGATCGGTTCGTTACTCATGAGCTCATCCTTCGCCGTTCCATATGGTCAGCGTGAGTGCTAGGAATTGCACATGGCGAAAGAATCCTCGCACGCAGTTCACACGGCGGGCATACACCGGGTCGTCGTGATCGTGGACGAGAACTCGAACCCATTCGAGCTCGGCTGCGCGACCGAGATCTTCGGTCTACGCCGACCGGAGATCGGTCATGATCTCTACGACTTCAGGCTCTGTTCCCCCGAGCCCCGCACCCTGATGCGGGACGGATTCTTCACGCTTACGGGAGTCGGCGATTTGGAGGCGGCCGACGCGGCGGACACCTTGATCGTCCCCAACCGCCCCGACGTCGAGGTGCCCCGCCGCCGGGCCGTGCTCGCTGCCGTCCGACGGGCGCACGCGCGCGGTGCGCGCTTGGTCGGCTTCTGCAGCGGCGCTTTCACGCTGGCCGAGGCCGGAGTCCTCGACGGGCGCCGGGCCACCGCGCACTGGCAGTGGGCGGATTCCTTCCGGGCCCGCTTCCCTTCGGTCCAACTCGAATCAGACGTGCTGTTCGTAGATGACGGTGACATTCTCACCGCAGCGGGGAGCGCGGCTGCCCTCGACCTTGGACTGCATGTGGTCCGCCGCGACTACGGCGCGGAGGTCGCCAACTCTGTGAGCCGGCGCCTGGTCTTCGCCGCGCACCGGGACGGTGGGCAGCGGCAGTTCGTGGAGCGCCCCATACCCGACCTGCCGGACGAGTCCCTGGCTCCTATCCTGGCCTGGGCCCAGGAACGGCTGGACTCGCCGCTCACGGTGGCTGACCTTGCGGCGCGTGCGGCGGTCAGTCCGGCGACGCTGCATCGCCGCTTCAAGGCGCAACTGGGCACGACGCCGTTGACGTGGCTCACGGGGGAACGACTTGCCCTGGCATGCCGGTTGATCGAGCGAGGTGAGTCTCGCTTCGAGATGGTCGCGCGGCGCAGCGGGCTTGGCACCGCTGCCAATTTGCGCACGCTGATGCGTCGCACGACTGGCATCACTCCATCGGCCTACAAGCGTCGGTTCGGGCCTGAGGTGAGTTGACGGCGGGGCATCGTCTTCCGGCAAACCACCGGAATGTGCCTCAGCGTCGGCTATCGCCAGGGGCGAGGAGGGTGGTGACCTCGGCGGTGGCCTCCGGGGAGGGCTTGAAGTACCTGCGGAGGGCCCCAGGGGCGCGCATGCGTGCCCCTGGGGGGAACGCCTCAAGAACTGTCGATGTGGCAGGGAATCGTCACTTCCCTGTCACATCGCTGCTCGCTGTGGATCGTCATGATCCCAATGCCTTCCGCGTTATGTGGGACGCCTATCGCGTGCAGATTTTCGTGCTGGCGCCGGGCTGGTCCGGCGAAACGTCCAAGGGTGCGCGAGTTGGGAGGATAGAGCACTGTGTCTGGTGTGAGAGTTTCGGTGTTGGGTGACCTGGAGGTTCGTCACTCCGACGGCGGTTCTGTACGCGTCGGCGGAGATCGGGTCCGAACCCTCCTTGTGCTGCTGGCCTTGGAGGCGGGACGGCCTGTCTCCGTGGACCGCCTCATTGACGCGTTGTGGGAGGACGCGCCTCCGGCCAATGTGGGCAACGCGCTGCAGACACTGGTGAAGCGACTGCGCGCCGGTCTCGGCGCCGGCGTGGTGCGGACGACCTCCGCGGGGTACGTCCTGGCGTTGCCGCAGGAGGCAGTAGACGCCTGTCGGTTCACCAGCATGCTGGCCAGTGCCAGACAGGTGGACGGCGACGAGGAGAGGGTTGCCCTGCTTGGCTCGGCTCTGTCGCTCTGGCGGGGGAAGGCTCTGGCCGGTTTCGCGCACGTGCCGAGCCTGGAGGCGGCGGCGACACACCTGACCGAGCTGCGCCTTACCGCCGTGCAGGACTGGACGGCGCTGCACCTGCGGCTGGGCAGGGCTGCCGAGATCGTCAACGAGTTGGCGCAGCTGGCTGCGGCCCACCCGCTGCGCGAGTCGCTGTGTGCGGTTCTGTTGCGGGTCCTGGCCGCGAGCGGGCGGCGTGCGGAGGCGCTGGAGGTCTTCCAACGGACCCGGCGCCTGCTTGCGGAGGAGCTCGGCGTGGACCCCTCACAGCAGTTGGTCGAGGCGCACCTGGAGGTTCTGCGCGCAGATCGCGCGCCGGTCTCCAATCTGCGCGGCCAGCTCACCAGCTTCGTCGGCAGGGAAGACGAGATCGCCGGGATTGCCGCGATGCTGCGGGAGTCACGCCTGGTCACGCTGGTGGGACCGGGCGGAGCGGGCAAGACCAGGCTGGCGGTGGAGTCGGCCACCAGGATGGCTGAGCGGTGGCCAGACGGCACCTGGCTCGTGGAGCTCGCCAGGGTGGTCGATCCGGGGGCGGTGCCGTACGCGCTTCTGGCTGCGCTTGGGATCCGCGACAACGTGCTGGATGGCGACGGCGCTCGCATCGAGCCCGCGGCGCAGATCGCGGGGGTGCTGGGCGGGAAGAGGCTGCTGCTGATCGTGGACAACTGCGAGCACGTCCTGGACGGCGCCGCCGCGCTGATCGACGGGGTGCTGGCGCGCTGCCCCGGCGTGGACGTGCTGGCGGCGAGCCGCGAGCCGCTCGGCATCACGGGGGAGGTGTTGTCACGGGTGCCTCCGCTTGCCGTACCGGAAAAGGGGGCGTCAGCCGCCGAGACGGCGGCCTCCCCCGCCGTCCGCCTGTTCGCCGATCGGGGCAGATCGGTACGGCCTGGCTTTTCCGTGGATGACGGCAACAGCGCGGTGGTCGGGGCGGTCTGCCGACGGCTGGACGGGGTGCCGCTGGCGATCGAGCTGGCGGCTGCGCGGCTGCGCGCTCTGACCCCCGAGCAGATCGCCGACCGCCTCGACGACAGGTTTCGGCTGCTGACCGGCGGCAACCGGGCCGCCCTGCCGCGCCACCAGACGTTGCGCGCCGTCGTCGACTGGAGCTGGAACCTGCTCACCGAGCCGGAGATGGACCTGGCCAAGCGACTGTCGGTCTTCACCGGCGGTGCCACGCTCGACAGCGCGGAGCGGGTGTGCGGCGGCGACGTGCTCGACGCGCTGCTGTCGCTGGTGGACAAGTCCCTGGTGGAGACGGAGGATGGCCGCTTCAGGATGCTGGAGACCATCCGCGCCTACTGCGCCGAGCAGCTCGGTGCCGACGCGGAGGCCGCGCATGCCCATGCGCTGTACTTCCTGCGTCTGGCGGAGGAGGCCGTGCCGAAGTTGCGCACGGCCGAACAGCTCACCTGGATCGGGCGGCTGGCCGGCGAGCACGACAATTGCGTCGCGGCGCTTGGCTGGGCGGTGGGGACAGGGGCGGTCGAGCTGGCGCTGCGCCTGTGCGGGGCGCTGACCTGGTACTGGCAGCTGCGCGGATATCGGGCCGAGGCGTCGCACTGGGCAGGGCAGGTTCTGGCCCTGGCCGGCGAGCGCCCGCCGCCGCGGTTGGTCGGCGCCTACTTGGCGTGTGAGTACGCGACCAGGCTGCCGGAGTTCGTGGGCATGGTCGGCTTCGACGAGGCCGCCGACCGGCCGGGACAGCGGGCGCGGATCCGCGACCTCCTGGAGACCTGCGAGGGAGAGGTGCACCCGATCTTCACCATCCTCGCCTCCATGGACGGCTCGCTCGACGGCTTGGCCGCCGACCGTGACCCCTGGCTGGCGAACACCGCGCTGCTGATGCGCGGCACCCTGCGAATGAACAACGCCCAGCATGGTCTGGCGGAACGCGACCTGCAGGCCGCGGTTGCGGGGTTCCGGCAACTGGGTGAGCGGCGCGGGCTCAGCAGGTCGCTGCTCACTCTGGCCACCTTCCGCACCCGCGCCGACGGCGTGTCCAGCGCCATAGACCTGATGGAGGAGGTGGCGGGCCTGGCCGCCGAGTGGGTCAGCGCGGGAGAGGCGGTCTCCACCCTCACCAGACTGGCTCATCTGCATGCCTGGGACGGCGACCTGGTCGGCACCGCCGCTGCCGTGGCCAGGGCGCGAGAGCAGATCACCATCGGGGTGCCCGCCGAAGTGCGCGCGCAACTCCGGCTGACCGAGGCCGACCTGGCGCGGCGTGGCGGCGACAGTGCGGCGGCCCTGCCGATCTACGAGGAGGTCCTGGCCACGCTGGAGACCAGCGAGCAGACCGTGCCACTGGACGCGGTGTGGGCGCACGCCTCCTACGGCATGGCCCTGGCCGATCAGGGCGACGTCCATCGTGCCTATGCCCAGCTCGGCAAGGCTCTTGAGCTCACGGTTGCCGTACCCGATGTGCCCGTTCTGATCGCGGTTTCTGTCGGGTACGCGGTGGCGGCGCTGGCCGAGGGCGATGCGGAGGCGGCGGCCAGGCTCATCGAGGCGGGCGCCTATCACCACGACCACCGGGGGCGTGGCGGCCCCGACGTGGCGCGCATCCGCGCCCTGGCGTTGTCCGCGCTGGGCGAGAGCCGGTACGCCGAAATAGCTAGCCCGCTGCCGGTCGGGGAGATCGTCGCCGTGCTCAAGGCCGCTGGCAGCACCTGACAGCCCCCTGCCAGCGTCCCTCGGCACAGTGCTGCCATGACTCCTCCACATTCCCAGGAAGTACGGCTGGCCGCGCGTCCCTCCGACGACCTCACCGCTGACCATTTCTCTGTGGTCGAGGCGGAGGTGCGCGAGCCAGGCCCCGGCGAAGTGCTGGTTCGCAACGACTGGATGGCGCTCGCTCACGTGATGAGCAAGCTGCTGCGCATCGAGCACACTCCGGAGATGCCGTTCGCCACTCGCCCCGGTGACCCGCTCACGTCCGCGACCGTGGGCACGGTGATCGCCTCGCAGAGCACGGACCTGGCCGTCGGCGATCTCGTCGCTCACGGGTACGGCTGGCGCGGCTGTGTCACCTCCGCCGCCGGCGAGTTCGCCAGGCTGGAGCGCGACCTGCTGCCTGGCGCGCAGTACTTCCTCAACGCCGGCCCGACGGCCTGGCGAGGCATGGTCGAGGTGGCCAGGGTCTCGCAGGGCGACACCGTCTTCGTCTCCGGCGCGGCCGGCGCCGTCGGCTCGCTGGCAGGTCAGATCGCCAGGTGCCAGGGCGCCAAGCGGGTGATCGGCAGCGCGGGCAGCAAGTCCAAGGTCGACTACCTTGTCGGTGAGCTCGGCTTCGACGCCGCCTTCGACTACCACGACGGCCCGGTCCTGGACCGGCTGCGCGAGTTGGCGCCCGAGGGCATCGACGTGTTCTTCGACAACGTCAGCGGCGAGCAGTTCGAGGCAGCGGTCCAGGTGGCGGTGCCCGGTGCGCGTTTCGCGCTGTGCGGCGCCCTGTCGGGCCGCAACCCCACCCTCGACCTCGGGCCACTGGGCACCCGTGATCTCACGATTCAGGGGTTCAGTAGTTCCTACGATCCCGCCGACACCCACGCGTGGACCAAGGAGTTCGGCCGGCTGCTGGGCCAGGGCCGCATCGCCTTCCCGCACACCGTGGTCGAGGGCGGTCCCGCCGCGGCTCCGCAGGCTCTGGTCTCCCTGCTGCGGGGCGACTACATCGGCTGCGTCCTGGTGAGACTGTCATGACCACGCAGGTCGAGGTCTCTACAGTCGCGCCGTACAGGTGGCGCTGGCCTGCGCTGTTCGTCATCCTCACTGGTTCGGTGATGGAACTGCTCGACGCCACCGTCACGAGCATCGCCGGGCCCGTGATCAGAGCCGACCTCGGCGGCGGCGCCTCGATGTTGCAGTGGCTCGGCATCGCCTACACCCTGGCGATGGTCGCCGGGCTGCTCACCGGCAGCAGGCTGGGGGACATCGTCGGCCGCAAGCCGATGTTCCTCATCGGCGCCGCCGGCTTCGTTGCGGGGTCGCTGATCTGCGCTGCCGCCGTCTCACCAGAGATGATCATCGCGGCGCGAGCCGTACAGGGTCTGTTCGGGGCAGCGATGATCCCGCAGGGGCTCGGCATGATGCGGGAGATGTTCCCGCCCAAGGAGCTCCAGATCGCCTTTGGCGCCACGGGCCCGCTCATGGGCCTGTCCGCCATCGGCGGCCCGATCCTGGCCGGCTGGCTGGTCAGCGCCGATCTGTTGGGCACGGGCTGGCGCATGATCTTCCTGATCAACCTGCCGCTCGGCGTCGCCGCCCTGTCGGCCGCGCTGATATTCCTCCCCAACACCCCTCCCACGCGGGGGCTGCGGCTCGATTTGCCCGGTGCGCTGCTGGCCTCCCTGGGCTCGCTCCTGATCGTCTTTCCACTGGTTCAGGGACGCGAGCATGGCTGGCCCGCCTGGTCATTCGCGTCGATGGCCGCCTCCGCGGCGGTCTTCGCCGTCTTCGCCTGGCATCAGAGGAGCATCAGCCGCCGGGGCGGCCATCCGCTGGTCGTGCCCAGCCTGTTCGGGAAACGCGCCTTCCTCGGCGGGCTGGTCACCGGCGCGCTCTTCTTCTCCGCCTTCTCCGGGTTCGGCCTGGTCTTTGCCCTATATCTCCAGGTGGGGCTCGGCTATAGCCCGCTGAAGGCGGCGCTGTCCAGCGTGCCACTCTCCCTCGGGATGATCGCCGGGATGGGCGTGGTGCAGCCGCTGATGAAGCACGGACGCAGGGTCCTGCATGCTGGTCTCCTGGTCAAGGCAGCGGGCGTCATCGCCCTGCTGCTGATCGCCCATCCGCTGGTCGGGCCGTGGGAGCTGGCTCCTGCACTCCTGGTCATCGGGCTGGGAGCCGGACTGGTCATGGGGCCGTTCTTCACCATCGTGCTCGGTGGAGTCGAGCAGCACGAGACCGGGTCAGCGTCCGGGACCCTCACCGCATTGCAGCAAGTCGGCGGCGCTTTGGGGATGGCACTGCTGGGCACGGTCTTCTTCGGCACGATTGCCCAGGCGCCGACCCTCGCGGCTCAGTACACCTTCTGGATGGTCGTCGGGATGCTCGCGTTGACCTCCCTGTCGGCCTTCCTCCTGCCCCGACAGGCGCCCCCGGATGCTCAGGCGGTGGCAGAGCAGAGCATGGCGGCCGCATGACGGGCGCCGCGGCCATCGATACGCGCGACGTGCTGCCTGCGGTTGGCGCAGCTGCGCGAAGGAGCGCAGCTCACAACCAGCCGCGATTCTTGGCGCGGAGGGCCGGGTCAGCGGGAGGCCTACGGTGGGGGTCGGTGGACTCCTTCCAGGTCCCGGTGCGCTGGCAGGAGATCTTGTGCTCGCGTCAGTACTGCCGCAGCCGCTCCCGGCCGATCATCACGATGTGGGTCGGGTTGTCGGCCAGATAGGCGAGTCGATTCTCGACCGCCTTCTGCGAGGCGAAGATGGCCGAGTACATGCTCGTCACATGCTCTTCGGCACGCGCCCGCCACATCGGCGGCTGGACCGCGTGCGCGAAATAGGCCGGTTTGCGGTGTCGGTGATCGAACGCGTCAGGCCGGGATCGTAAAGCCAGACCCACGGAACACCCACCAGAAGGGCCGGACGGCAGGGTTTGGAGGCGGGGCACGCCCAGTTTGACCGCAGACCCGTCCGAGCGCAGGTCAAGCCGCCTCTGGCCGAGGACGCATGCCTTCGCAGGGATTTCGCCGCCTGCTCTCCTGTTTCGAGCGAGCCTGCTCGCGCCGCCCTCACCTGGCCGGGCGTTCCGGGCAGCGGCAAGGGCCCGCCAATCAAGCCAGACCTTTAAGACGGCCAAGAGAACACCAAGCAGGAAGACTCGGCGGGCACTCCGGTCCGGGGTGCGTTTCTCGCCCGGCCAAGTGTTGATCAAGCCCGTACCGCGTCAAAACCCATCGCATAGGGCTTGAGCTGCGCGTTCCCCCGGAGCGGCTACGCTGCTCGGTGATACTCATTGATCAGTCCACCGAGCACCTTCCGGCGCTTGATCCGGCCTTCCAACGGCACGATGGTCCGCTCGCCATGGTCGGGCGGGTGCTGTCGGCGGGACTGGTGCGGCCGATGACCGTTGTAATGATCG
>NZ_JBEZDO010000047.1:0-57357 GCF_040648355.1 Nonomuraea sp. NPDC049152
CCAGGCAACTCGCCGACCAGCTTGGTTGGTTGGAAGCCGACGGCTCGGCCGCCGACCTGCCTTTGGGGCCGGGGGCGCGGGCGGTCATCAGCCGTGGCGATGGCAAGCCATAGAAGTGGGCTGACCTGGGCGTTTCGAGCTTCGTCTTCGGGGCAGTCGTGATCTCGACAAGCAGATCTGGAGGCGTCACATGACCACCGAGACTCTGATCTGGGTGGCCGTCGTCGTGGTAGTGGTGGTGGCTATCGCCGCAGTCGCATATCTCGTGCTGCGGCATCAGCGCCGTGGCCGCCTCCGCGAACGGTTCGGCCCTGAATACGAACGCACGCTGGCCGAGCAGGAGAACAGGGGCGCGGCCGAACAGGAGTTGCGCGCCCGTGAGGAGCGCGTCGCTGAGCTCGACATTCGTCCGCTGGAGCCCGAGAGTCGACGGACCTATGCCGTGGCTGGACGGAGGTGCAGAAGCGTTTCGTCGATGCGCCTGGTTTCGCGGTGACGGAGGCCGACCAACTGGTGACCTCGGTCATGGCCGAGCGTGGCTACCCGATCGAGGACTTCGAGCAGCGGGTGTCCGACCTTTCGGTGGGGCACGGCGACACTCTCGACCAGTACCGGCAAGCCCATGAGATCAGTGGCCGTGCGGCCGCGAAGAAGGCCTCGACGGAGGAGTTGCGCCAGGCGATGATGCACTACCGCTCCCTGTTCGAGGAGCTCGTCGGGGAGTCGCCGGCGAACGACCGCGCCTCCCGCCGCGATCCGGCGACGGGCCGCGATGACCATGACGAAGGCAGCTCCCGTCGCGATCCCGGAGGACGGTGACGACATGGACCCGCGCAAGCACGAAGACGAAGACCTGCGAACGCCGCGGCAGCACGAAGAAGCGGTGAACAAGGACGACGTCCCAGCGACGGGCCCTGGCCCTTCGCACGGTGGAACGGGAACAGGCCCGCAGGGATGCCCCCGACTCGATGGAGGAGCCGACGGGCCAGGAGACCCATAGTTCGACCGACCCCCACGTAGTGTCCCAGGACAGGCGGTCCACGGACCCCGACGCCGCCACCGGCGACGTGCCGGTCGAGCCCAAACCCGCCCCAGCCCGAGAACATGCCGTACCCCAGCAGAGCCCCGCCCTGTTCGACCAGGACCTTGAGCAGGCGCACACGCGCTGGCGAGACCTGCAGACCACGTTCGTGGACGACCCGCGCAAGTCGATGGAGCAGGCGGACGAGCTGGTCGAAGAGATCGTCGCCACGCTCACCAGCTCGCTGACCACGCGCACGAGCGAGTTGCGCGACCGGTGGAAGAACACCGACCAACGCGACACCGAGCAGCTCAGGCTGACTCTTCGCGACTACCGGGCCACGCTCGAACGACTGCTCGCGCTGTCGGGCTCCCAGAAATGAGGTGAGGTGACATGCTCGCCATCGTGGCAGCGATCATCTTCGGACTCGGCTTCCTGCTTGAACTGCTGGGCATCGACATCCCGGGCGGGATCAGCGGCGTGACGGTCATGCTGCTCGGCCTGTGCCTGCTGGCCCTGCACCAGGCGGGAATCGGCGCGGGCAGCACCGGCGGCCTCCTCGGCGGCTCGCGCCGTACACGACGCTGACGGCCTTGGGGAGGGTGCTCCAGGAACGCCCGTCATGGTCACGCTTCCACACCACGCTGAAACCTCGACGAGGAGGTCATCCCACTGCTGGAGGTTCAGCCCTGCCGCCCTTGCGGAACGACGTGTAATGTCGATCAACATCTGGCGCTGCCGCTCCCGGGTCGCTCGCGTATTCCTCGAACCAGGCGCGTAGGGCGGTGGCGGTTTGCCAGGTCAGCTCGCAGGTGGGCTGGAGGATGAGCGTGCCGGCGTCCGGTGTGGTGATCAGCTTCAGCGTGTCGCTCATGCAGGGGCCCTCCACCCACCGGGATGAGGTCTCATTTGCCCCAGCGCGACCATCGGAAACGGGGCCTGAGTGGGCGTTTGATCCCGTTAGGTGATGGATCGCCCGCTAGGCCCGCCTTCTCGCGCGCCGTATTTGTGTGCTTTCAGCGGATATCGGTACGGCGGCATTCGATGAGCAGCCCGCTGCATGCCGATCTCCTCCCGGAAGATCCTGTCTCGTCCCAAGACGCCGGACATGTCACCGTATGCGATTGAAGGTTAACGCTAAGGTCTGGTCAGGAGGTCTGATCCGCGGTACCCCGGAAACGTGACCGAACAGCGACCGTACCCCAGCGACCTGTCCGACGCACGGTGGGCACTCGTCGAGCCCGTGCTGAGCGCCTGGCGCGCCGACCGCCGCGGCAGAGGTCTCGACATCGGCCGCCCCTGCGAGCACGATCTGCGCGCCATCATGAACGCCATCCTCTACGTCGACCGCACCGGCATCCCCTGGCGCTACCTTCCACACGAATACCCGCCCTGGCTGCCCGTGGTCCGCAGGATCATCACGTCGATTGCGCTGCAGGCTTATGGACCCGCAGTTCGATGAGTTCCTGCACGTACCCGCGCGGTTGTCGGTAGTCGCGGTGCTGGCACCGGCCGACTGGGTCGACTTCGGCTTCCTCAGGGACGCGATCGGCACCAGCGACTCTGCGCTGTCCAAGCAGGTCTCCGCATTGTCCGGCGCCGGGTACGTGGAGGTGCACAAGGGGCAGGACAAGCGGGCGCGGCGCACCTACGTGCGGCTCACTCCTGAGGGGCGGCAGGCGTTCCAGCGGCACGCTGCGGCGCTGGAGCGCATCGTCGCGCTCTCCCGGATGCCGGCGCCGGATGGGGAGCCCCCGGCGGGACCCGGGTGATCGCACGAAACCCCTGCCGGTGGTCAGACTCGTCCCCATGACCGAGACCGAGTCACCGTGAAGCCATCCTCGGGGGCCTCATCCATGAGTACCAGATCGCCAGCTGAGGCTTCCGAGAAACTCAGAGCCGTCATCAGCAACGGCGACCTCGACACCTACTGGACCTACCACCTCGACCGCGAACACCACCGCATTCATTTCGCCCATCACCAGGACAGGAGGAATACGCACTCACTACTTGATCGCTCAGGTCAGTGAGATCTAGCCGCACCCGTCTCGAAGACGCGCGGAGAAGCGTTCTGTGAGCGGCTCGTAGTCGCGCTCGGGGAACAGGACCGGCAATGCGTCGAGCATGTTCTCAATTCGATCGCGCACGCGCTCGAACTCTTCATTACCCAGCGGCGCCCGGGTGAACAAGAACTGCCAGCCGAAGGCGCCCTTGGTCAGCTGAAGCATCTCCAGGTACTCACGGTAGCCAACGTCCATCTTCCAGGCGCCATAGCGAGGCTCGGCCACCCACCAGATTTCGGGTTCGCCCCCATCTGGAAGCAGCCGCAGTGCGGCGTAGTGACCCGTACCCGTGATGGGGTGCTCATCGATAATGCGCAGCTGCGATGACCGGAAAAGCTCCTTGCCCTCCCACGACTCGATCCACTCCTCTTCCTGCCTCGGGCTGACTGCCCGCGCGATGTGGGTGAGGTAGAACTCGCCGTTGACGAACGGCCCTTCACCCTTCCACTGGCGCCCCAGTTCCCGAAAGCGCAGACCACACTGCTCCAGTGCGGCGGGCGCCTTGACCTCCTGCTCGCCCACGAGAGCCGCCTACGAGGCGGCGACATCGGTGAAACCCGTGTCGAGCTCACCCTGCAAGGCGTAAAGGATCTTGATCCGGGGATGGTTGTCCAGGTCGCCGCAGATCTTGCGCCAGCCGGCCTCGTACGCCGTCAGTTCCGCCATCACGCACCGTCCAACACTCGGTGATCATCCAGCCGCCCGAAAGGGTACAAGGCGGCAAACATCACCGCGGCCTGATCCACAACCTTCCGGCTAACCTGTCCCTACAGGAGAGCCGCACCCGTCCCGGATCCCATCACCGATCCAGCCGGATTGGCCGACCTCAATGTGCGCCGACGAGACCGGCTTGGCGGAGTCCTCCACGAATACCGACATGCCGCTGGAGCTTTCGGCAGGCGCAAGGTCATACGACCATCCTGGACGCGGGTGCCCCGGCAGGGCGCCTATGGGTCGTCCGAAAGGCGATGGATCCGTTCGTCGACCGAAGACAGGGCCCGGATGGCGGCGCCGAGGGCCACGGTGTCCTCGCCCAAGCGCGACAGGGCGAGACGCGGCTCGACCAGGAGGCGTGCGGCCAGGTGCCCGTTCAGCAGGTGAAGCAGCGGTTCGCCCGCGGTCGCGACCTCGCCGCCGATGACCACGAGTTCGGGGTCGAGCAGGAGCAGAAGAGCGGCCAGCCCTGCGGCGAACCGGCCCGTGACACGCTCGCACAGCGCCTGCGCGACGGCGTCCCCCTGCGCCGCCCACTCGAACAGGACCCTGGCGATGTCGTCGCGTCCGGCGGCGAGCAGATGCGCGTGGAGCGGGGACCCTGGATCCGTGGAGGCCAGGGCCAGCTCACGGATGGCGCCGGTTCCCACGAGGCGCTCGAAGCTGCCCAGCCCGTCGCGCGCCGGGGCGGGGGGCCGGTCCGGCTCTCCCGTCACATCCAGGAAGCCCAGCTCGCCCGCGGCTGAGGCGGCCCCTCGGTACGGCCGGCCGTCGATCATGATTCCGGTGCCCACCCGCTCGCCCCACGTCACGTAGGCGAAAGTGGCGTGCCCGGAGGCGGCGCCGAGCGAGCGCTCGGCCAGCGCGGCCAGGGTGACGTCGTTGTCGATCAAGACGGGACAGCGGAAGCGCTGACGCAGTACGGAGGTCACCGGCAGGCCCGCCCAGTCCGCGATGCTGGGGGCCACCCTGATCGCCCCGTCCGCGTCGATGACCCCCGGCGTTCCCGCCGCGATCGCCCAGAGCCCGTCCCCGTCCACCCCTGCCGATCTCGCGCACCAGTCGATGGCGTCGGCCGCGGCCCGGACGATCGCCGCGCCCGAGGCGGGGGCCGCGACGGTCCGGGCCGCCACCGGCGTGCCCGACAGGTCGGTGAGCACCGTGTGGATGCTGCGCGGGTCTATGCCGACTCCGGCGACGTAGCCGAGTTCGGGCCGGAAGCGCACCTGCTGGGCGGGTCGGCCGAGGCCGGCGCCCCGGGCTTCCAGCCACTCCACCAGCCCGACGCGGGCCAGGTCGGAGACGGCCCGGGTCACCGCCGGGCGGGACAGGTCGGTCCGTTCGATCAGCGTCGCCACCGTCGCGGCTTCCGGGACGGCGCGCACGGCGTTCAGGACGATCCTGCGGTTGATCTGACGCAGCACGCCCGGGCTTCTCGCTGACTCGCCCGATCTCATGCGATCACTATCTCACCGTGACCCCTTGACCCGTATGGCTTCCCGCCAAATACTTACGAACGATTCGTAAATATTTGGCACGAAAGCAGACGCCCATGATGCGCAAGATCGCCGCGTCACTCCTCACCCCCACGCTGCTCTTAGCCGCGTTCGTCCCCCGGGCGAGCGCCAAGACGACCTGGGACACCGCGCCCGTCGAGGCGGCCCTGACTCGGCTCCTGCCAGACAGGCTGGCCAAGAAGGTTGAGCTCATCCCCCTGGAGAGCACCGGCCAGGATCAGTTCAGGATCAACCGGCACGGCAGCAAGGTGCGCATCTCCGCCACTGGCCCCAACGCCATGATGTCCGGTGTCAACACTTATCTGGACCGGGTCGCGGGAGTCGACGTCTCCTGGAACGGCGACTCCCTCGACCATCTGCCCGCCAAGAAGCTGCCGCTGCCCCAGGGCGAGATCCTGCAGAGCGCGAACGTCAAGAACCGGTTCGCGCTCAACGACACCGACGACGGCTACACCGGCGCCTACCGAACCTGGGAGGACTGGGAGCGGGAGATCGACGTGCTGGCGCTGCACGGGGTGAATCAGGCGTTCGTTCCCGTGGGCGCCGAGGCCGTCTACCTCGACACGTTCATGAAGTTCGGCTACTCGGAGGCCGAACTGCTGAGCTGGATCCCGCAGCCGTCGCACCAACCGTGGTGGCTGCTGCAGAACATGTGCTGCTACCCCGCCGCCGTCACGCGCGACCTGGTCGACAAGCGCGCGGCCCTGGGCAGGCGCATCGCCGACCGGATGCGGGAACTGGGCATCACCCCCGTGCTGCCGGGTTACTTCGGCACCGTCCCGCCGGGCTTCGCCACCAAGGTGAGCGGTGCGCACGTCGTGCCGCAGGGCGGCTGGGTCGGCTTCAAGCGCCCCGACTGGCTGGCCCCCACCTCGGCCCCGTTCGCCGAGGTCGCCCAGACGTTCTACGCGAGCTCCGCCACCCGGTTCGGCGCGACGAGCCACTACAAGATGGACCTGCTCCACGAGGGTGGTGTCGCGGGCGATGTCAACGTGCCCGTGGCGAGCAAGGCCGTACAGGATGCGCTGGAGGCCGCCAGGCCCGGTGCGACGTGGGTCCTACTCGGCTGGCAGAACAACCCGCGCCCCGACACCCTCGCAGGCATCGACCGATCCAGGATCCTGATCGTCGACGGCTTGTCCGACCGTTACGCGGGCACCGACCGCAACAAGGACTGGCCCGACAGCACCTACGCCTTCGGCTCCATCTGGAACTTCGGCGGTCACACCACCATGGGGGCCAACATCGGAGTCTGGGAGGAAAGGTTCTGGCGCTGGCGCGCGGCTCCCGGCTCGACCTTGGACGGCATCGCCGTCATGCCCGAGGGCGGCGACAACAACCCGGCGGCCTTCGACTTCCTCACCGGACTCGCCTGGCGGGAGGGCCCCGTCGACGTCGCCCAGTGGTTCGCCGACTGGTCGGCACGCCGGTACGGGGGACCCGACGCCGACGCGGCCAGGGCCTGGACGACCATAGGCAAGACCGCCTACGCGATGCCCGCCGACGGCTCGAGCGAGGCGCAGGACGGCCTGTTCGCCGCCGTGCCCTCACTCGACGCCACCAAGGCCGCGAGATGGTCGCCCTCCTCGATGAGGTACGACGCCAGCGCCTTCGCCGCATCCTTGCCAGCCCTGATGAAGGTGGACCCGAAGCTGCGCGGCAGCTCGGCCTACCGCTACGACCTGGCCGACGTCGCCCGTCAGGTCCTGTCCAACCGGAGCCGCTCGCTGCTGCCCCGGTTGAAGGCCGCCTACACCGCGAAGGACCGCCCGGCTTTCGCCGCGCTCGCGGCCCAGTGGATGGAGCACCTGGAACTCCTGGAGCAACTGGCCGCCACCAACGAGCAGACCATGCTCGGCAGCCTGCTCGCCGACGTCCGCACCTGGTCCGATGACCAGGGGCAGGTTCAGCGCATGGAGCAGGCAGCGCGCACGCTGCTCACCGTCTGGGGCGACAGACCGGGCTTCAACGCGGGGCTCGGCGACTACGCCAACCGCGAGTGGGCCGGGCTGGTCGGCGGCTACTACGCGCCCCGCTGGAAGAAGTACCTGGAGGAGTTGTCGGCCGCGCTGGCCGAGAATCGCGCGCCCAAGTCCTTCGACTGGTACCAGAACGGCGCCGACTGGGCCGCCACACCGACGTCCCTGCCCTCCACTCCCCGCGGCGACGTCCACAAGGTGGCCTCACGGGTGCTCGACCTGCTGCGCGCCGACCCCGAGCCGCTTCAGGCGCGAGCCACACTGATCCCCTCCGCCCTGCCCGACGGGGCCACCGCCGTCCTCCAGGCGACCGTCCGCAACCCCGATCCCCTCACCGCAGGCGACGAGACCGTGGTGAGCTTCGAGACCCAGCAGGGCAGTGGCGTGTCCGTCGAACCGGCGCAGAGACGGGTCGGCGTGCTCGCGCCCGGTGCCGAGGCGCCCGTCTCCGTCCAGGTCTCGGCCACGGGAGCAGCGGACACCATCGTCTCCACCCTCACCCTCGTCATCACCTCCACCCGGTCGGGCAAGGCGGAGCGGGTCACCGTACCGGTCAGGGTCATGCGGTCGGGACCGGTCTCCGCCCCCGACAAGACCGTCACCACCAACACGGCCCAGTTCGGCCGCGCGGGTGACAAGTACGCCATCGAGGGAGGCGGCAGCGACCTCTGGGGCGGGACCAACCACTTCGGCGCGATCTACCGCGACGACGTGCTGGCCCCGGCCACGATGGTCAGCACGCGGGTGACCGCGCAGGACAACACCGGCCCATGGGCCCGAGCCGGGCTGATCGCCCGTACCGACCTGGGTACGGCGAGCGGCGCGGGCTACGTCAACATCGCGCTCACTCCGGGACAGGGCTGCGTGTTCTCCTGGGACAACGACAACAACGGCAGCTTCGACCGCTACACCGCCCTGAGCGCGATCAAGGCTCCTGCTTTCGTACGGCTGGCGCGAACCGGAGACACCGTGACCGGATCCTGCAGCAGCGACGGCAAGACCTGGACCGAGGCCGGATCGGCGCCCGCTCCGGCGGACGTCGCGCTGGACGCAGGTCTGTTCATGACCGCGACCAACGGCGGCTCGCAAGCTCGGGGCATCGTCGAGTTCGCCGGATTCCAGGTCGGCGTCGTCGAGGGGCCGCAGGCGCCCGCCCCCGGCGAGCACCACCTCAGCGACCTGCCCTGGGTGTCCTCGACCGGTGGCGTTGGCCCCTGGGAACGGGACCGGCACAACGGCGAGTCGGCGGCCGGTGACGGTGGCGCCATCTCCCTGGGCGGCGTCGCCTACGCCAAGGGGTTGGGCTCCAACGCCGACGCGCGGCTGGAACTGCACCTGGGCGGCGCCTGCACCCGGTTCGTCTCCGCCGTCGGCATCGACGACTCGATGAACAAGCCCGGAGCCGAGGGCGACGTCGTGGTGCGCGTCGAGGGTGACGGGAAGCCGCTACTGACCAGCGATGTCCTCAAGGGCGGCGGCCAGCCGCTGGCCGTCGACCTGGACGTCACCGGTGTGCGCCGACTGGTCCTGGTGGTCTCCAAGTACGACGTGAACAACTGGTGGGACCGCACGAGCTGGGGTGGCGCCCGGGTCATCTGCGGCTGAACCCCCTGGCTGCCCGCACGGCCGAGCCGTACGGGCAGCAGCACGTTTTGTCAGGGGTAAAGGTCCCAAGGTCGCTGCGTCCACGGTCCGGGAGATCCTCAAGCAGGAGGGTCTTGATCCGGCACCCGAGCGGGCGTCCATCACGTGGGCCGCCTTCCTGCGCTCGCAGGTCCCGGGCCTTCGATCGCCCCAGCCACGTGCGGTGCCCAACTCTCACCTGGCGATCGTGAGGGGTGCATCCGTACGGCGGCACTGCAAAGCGGACCGAACCGAGCGCAACATGGGGACGCAGGTGGCTTGAACTCCTCCAAGAACGAGCCCATCGCGATAGCCTGCTCGCCGCACGGCGGAAGCGACCCCACACGCCGCGAACAGCTCTTCTACATCTCAGGTCAACCGGTCCCTACGAAGCCCCGTAGCAGTGCGCGGGCTTCGTGAGGCTGGTTACGTCCACACGGTCGCGGTCCCGGAGCGGAGTACGGCTCGGCGGAGCCGCACGCGCTCACATGAGCCAGAGCGCCACGCCAGCGGCCAGTGCGACGTAGCCGCCGAGCGCGTCGATGAAAATCTTGCGCCCGGTCCCGCTGGTCAGCAGCCAATCCGAGGCTAGGCGCTGGGCGATCGACGGATCGTTGATTCTTCGTCTATGAAATGTCTACCGGCCCCCCTCACCATGGCCTCCGTTCAGATCGGAACCGTTGGGGGGTCAACAATGCGGCCGATGCGTTTCGGCGTGCTCGGAACTGTCGAGGTGTGGCGGGGGGATGATCGCCTGGATGTGGGCACGCCACGCAGCAGGGCGGTTCTCGCCCGGCTACTGCTGTCGCCCGGGAGGGTCATTCCCGTCGACCAGCTGATAGACGATCTTTGGGAGGGTAGCCCGCCACCGCAGGCGCTGTCCTCATTGCGTACGTTCATCTGCCGGCTACGTCGCGTGGTCGAGCCGCCCGCCCAGGAACCTGGCCGGCCGTCCGTGCTGATCACCGAGCCGCGCGGCTACGTCCTGCGTGTGGACGAGGCGGCACTCGACTCGGCCATGTTCGAGCGGCTGCTGCAGCAGGCGAGAGTGGCCGCCGATCCACGTACCGCCCTCGGTCTGGTCGACGAGGCACTCGGCCTGTGGCGCGGTCCGGCCTACGCCGAGTTCGCGCACACCCTGTGGGCACGGGGAGAGGTGACCAGGCTGCAGGAACTCCAGCTCGGGGCGACGGAACGCAGACTCGACACCCTGCTCGCCCTGGGCCGGCACGCCGAGGCCGTACCCGAGCTGGAAGCGCACGCGCGCGCCCAACCCACCCGCGAGGAGGGCTGGCGGCTGCTCGCTCTGGGCCTCTATCGCTCGTCCAGGCAGGGCGATGCCCTTGCCGCACTGGGCGAGGCACGTCGCTATCTGGCCGAGGAGCTGGGTGTCGACCCCGGGCCTGAGCTGCGCAAACTCGAGGCGGATATCCTCTCGCAGACCTCAGAGCTCGACCTGCCACCAGCACCGGTGGAGACCAGGAAGCCGGTCACCCGCCTACGCTGCCTCGGTCGGGACGATCAGCTCGCGGCCGCTGGAGCGGCCATGGCCGCCGCCGAGTCCGGCACGGGCGGCAGCCTGCTCTTCGACGGCGTGCCGGGTGTCGGCAAGACCCAGCTGCTGAGGGGGGTGGAGGCACTGGCTGACATGCGCGGATTCCAGGTGGTGTGGGCGCAGGCGCACCCGCTTGAGCGCGAGTACGACTACGGCCTGGCCCGGCAGATCTTCGAGCCGATCCTGTACTGCCTGCCGGCGCAGGAGCGGCAGCAACTGCTCAGCGGGACGGTCGAGCCCGCGGCCGACATCGTCTGGCACAACCGGCCGTCGTCGGGTGGTCCTGACGCACTGCACGCGCTCTACCGGCTTGCCGTGCGGCTCGCGGAGCGTGTACCGCTGCTGATCGCCATCGATGACCTGCAGTGGTGCGACCCCGGCTCGTTGCGCTGGCTGGCCTACCTGGCCAGGCGCATCGAGCGGGTACCCCTCCTGGTCGCCGCGACCAGGGCGACCGGCGTCCCGGCCGGCGACGATCAGCTGCTCGAGTCGCTTTGCTCGCTCTTCAGCCTCGTGCGCCTGGGTGGTCTGCCCGGCGAGGCGGCGGCGGCCCTCGCCGCCGAGCTGTTCGGGGCGGAACCGGAGCCCGCGTTCATCGCCTCGTGCCTGCGTGAGACGGGCGGCAACACGTTTCTGCTCACCGAGCACATGAAGGCGCAGGGCGCGGGGAAGCGGTCCACCTCCATCGAGCGGTGGGTGGCCGGCCAGCTGCGCCACGCGGGTCCAGGGGCCGCCGCGCTGGCCAGGGCGGTCGCGACGCTCGACCACGCGGCTGAGTTCCACGCTGTGGCCGACCTGGCCGGTCTGCCGGACAGCCAGGCGGCCGCCGCCCTGTCGGCGCTGGTCGGCATGGGAATCCTGGGTGACCTGTCGCCGCTGCGGTTCAACCAGCCTGTCGTACGGCAGGCCGTACTCGAAGGCGTGCGGGCCGGTGTTCCGCAGTTCGCCCTCAGTCCTTGAGGTGCGGCTCCAGTAGCTTCAACCATGAGTTGGAGAGCTTTTCGTACTCGGCTGGGCACTTCGCGGCCCGCTCCTCCGGCAACCCGTCCTGCCCGACCCAGTCGGCGTAGGCCTTGGGGTCGGAGCCGTACATCCAGCACATGTAGTTGAACGCCCGCTGCTCGTCCATCGAGTGCTCGTCATAGAACGGGAGCGCGGCCCGGTCCTGGTCGCCGGCCGACGCGAAATAGTAGTTGATCGTCTGGACGCTCAAGGAAACGTCGTCGCTCTGGGACATCATGAACGCGGACAACTGGTCGGCCGCGTCGTCCTCCTTGCCGAGGGCGGGGAGGCCGTAGATATCGATCACGGCGTGGCCGAGTTCGTGGTACAGCGTGTCGACGAGGTTGGCCCGGCCGTGCTCGTTGTTCTCCTCCTCGGACTCGGCCTTGTCGCGGTACCGGGTGAAGCCGTCGGCCACGAGCTCGTAGCACATTGTGATCTTCTTCTCGTCCGGGCTGTAGTAGGCGTTCACCTCGTCGCACTGCTCACCGGCCAATGTGACGTCGTGCGGCAGGATGAGCATCTCGCTGAGGCTGTCGGCGAAGCTTTCGAGTACCTTGCTCGACTTCAGCAGCTCCAGTCCCTCGGTGGCGACGTCGGTGTCTGTCTTGCCGTACTTGGCGATGAACTTTCCCGCGGATTCGGTCGCCTTGGGGGCGTCCTCTTTGGCCGCCGCCGGTGTGTCCGTTTTGGCCGCCGCCGGTGTGTCCGTGCTGCCACAGGCGGACAGCATGGTGGCGATGAGCAGCACGCCGGCGCCCATCGTGAGCTGATTCCACTTCATCAGGAGTCTCCAGGTCGAGGTTGACCTCTGGATCCTGCAGCCACGATCTTGATGATTGATGGACGGACGGTCTCCGGGATCCGCGTGGATTACCGGCGGCTCCGTCAATGTGCCGTCAATCGGGTGTCGACGAGGATGGCCCATCGTCTCAGGTCATGACCAATGGGGTCGTTCCGTCGGATTGTTCGGAGAGGTTTCGCCCGTAGAGCCACAGCAGCTCGTGGAAGCGATAGCGGCCCGAGCTGGGCGAGTCGAGCATGCCCAGGTCGACGAGGCTCTCGACGATCTCCTCCGCGTCGAGCACCTCAAGGCCGAGGACGGCCGCCGCGACAGGCAGCGAGAACGAGGTGGTCTTGAGGTTCGCGAGCAGTCTGAAGGCGCGTGCCTGCGCCGCGTCGAGCCGCTCGTAGCCGAGCTGGAAGGTCGCCTCGACGGTCATGGTGCCGAACCGCAGCTCAGACAGGCGTCTTCGCTCGTCGGCCAGCCTCCCGACCAGGGAGGAGGTCGTCCACAGCGGCCTGGAGACCAGCCGGGAGGCCGCGATGCGCACCGCGAGCGGCAGGAACCCGCACAGGACGACCGCGTTCTCCGCCGCCTCCGGCTCGGTGACGACCCGCTCTTCCCCCACGATCCTGGTGAACAGCCGCACGGCGTCGCGGGATTTGAGCACGTCGAGGTCGACTCTGCGCGTGGTCGGCAGCCCCGCGGGCTTAGCCCTGCTCGTCACCAGGACGGCGCAGCCTCCCGTTCCCGGAAGGAGGGGCCTGACCTGCGTGTCGTCCACGGCGTTGTCCAGGATGACGAGCATTCTGCGGTTCACCATGAGGCTGCGGAAGAGTGCCGCCCGCTGTGTCGGGTCGTCGGGGATGTCCAGATCAGGATGGCCGAGCGCGCACAGGAACTCGCGCAGCGCCGCGGTGGGTTCGACGGGCCGGCCTCCGGTTCCGCACAGGTCGATGTAGAGCTGGCCGTCGGGGAACGCGTCGCTGAGCAGGTGAGCGACGTGGATCGCCAGGGCCGTCTTGCCCACGCCGCCCTTGCCGGAGAGGCTCACCACGGTGGTCGCCTGCCCGGAGCCGGACTTCAGCACCTCGGTGAGCAGGGCGACTTCCTCGTCCCTGCCGGTGAAGTCGGACAGGTCGGCGGGCAGCTGGGCCACCCGCGGGAGTGCCTCTTCTTCGTGGCGGACCGGTGACGGCCTCGGGTCGGATCTGAGGTCGAGCCGGGCGGGCAGCAGCTCGGGGTCCGACGTGAGCATGCGTTGATGCAGTTCCCTGAGCTCGCCTCCCGGGTCGATGCCGAGTTCCTCGGCGAGCAGTCGCCTGGTGCGGTCGAAGACCTCCAGCGCTTCCGCCTGCCGTCCGCAACGGTACAGAGCCAGCATCAGCAGACCGCTCAGCGACTCCCGCAGGGGGTGCGCGGCAGACAGCACGGCCAGGTCTGCCACGGCCTCCGTGGCCCGCCCGAGCTCGATGTCCAGTTCGAGCTTGACCTGCAGGGCGCTCAGGCGGCGGTCGCCGAGCCTGTCGCGCTGAGCTTCGGCGTACGGCCCGGCCGTGCCGTCCATGGCGTCGCCCTGCCACAGCCCGAGGGCCGCTGCCAGCAGCGCGCGGGCGCGAGTGAGGTCGCCTTCCGCGCGGGCTTTCTCGGCCTCGGCGTACCTCTCTTCGAAGACCGACACGTCCAGCGCGCCCTTGGGGACGGACATGGCGTAGCCGGTGCCCACGGAGACGACCATGCCGGGCCTCGACCTGTCGGCTTCCAGCACCTTCCGCAGCCGGTAGGCGTAGGTCCGCAGGGTGCTGAGGGCGCGCAATGGCGGGTCCTGTCCCCAGATCGCGGCGATGAGCGCGTCGCAGCTGATCGCCCTGCCCTCGTGGAGAAGGAGGGCGCCGAGCACCGCACGCTGCTGTGGCGAGCCGAGGTTGAGCTCCTTGTCGCCTTGCCAGGCCCGCACTGGACCTAGTACCGAGAAGTACAACCTATGAGATCGTTCCATACCGCGCCTTCGGAATATTCGTACGAATGATAGCTATTTGCTCTGTTCGGCGACTCGTTGTGGATCAGGTTTGGGGTGGGTTTCACGGTGTTGCGGCCAGCACAGTTACCGGCTGACATCCCTGACTTCACCGGCAGAAAGGAGCTGATCGCCCAGCTGGCGGAGCGGCTCACCATCAGCCCGGGCAACGCGCTGACCGTGGTGGCCGTCTCGGGGGCGGGCGGGATCGGCAAGACCACGCTGGCGCTCCACGTGGCGCATGCCGTACGAGCCGCGTTCCCGGACGGGCAGCTCTATGCGAGCCTGCGCGGCGCAGGAGCCGCACCCCTGCGGCCCGAAGACGTGCTCGCCGACTTCCTGCGGGCGCTCGGCCTCAGCGCCAGGGAGATCCCCTCGGGGGTCCACGAGCGGACCGCGCGGCTGCGGTCGGTGCTGTCGGGACGGCGGGTGCTGATCCTGCTCGACGACGCCACGGACGCTGGTCAGGTCGCGCCCCTGATGCCCGGAGCCGCCACCTGCGCGGTGCTGGTGACCAGCAGGTCGTGGCTGGGCGACCTGCCAGGTGCTCACCAGGAGGGGCTCGGCCTGTTCCGCCGGGGAGAGGCGCTGGAGTTGCTGGCTCGCGTCGCGGGGGCGGAGCGGGTCGCCGCCCAGCCCGCGGAAGCGGTCAAGCTGGTCGAGTCCTGCGGCCTGCTGCCGCTGGCCGTACGGATCGTGGCGGCGCGACTGGCCGCGCGGCCGGGCATGAGCGTGGAGGTGCTGGCGAGGCGGCTCGTCGACGAGCGGCGCAGGCTCGCCGAGCTCAAGATCGGCCGCGATGCGGTGGAGTCGTGCTTCGCACTCGGTTACGAGCCGCTCGACGCCGATCACGCCAGGGCGTTCCGGCTGCTGGCGCTGATGGACGGACCTGACCTGTCCGTCGCCGCCGCGGCGGCCGTCCTGGATGTGGGCCAGGCAGAAGCCGAGGACCTCTGCGAGTCGCTCGTCGATCTGAGCCTGCTGGAGTCGCGAGGGCCCGCCCGCTACCGCTACCACGATCTGGTCCGCCTGTACGCCAGAGGGCTCGCCGAGCAGGTGGACCCGGCGAACGAACGGACGGCTGCACTCGACCGGCTGCTTGACCACTACCTGGCGGGAATCAGAGGAGTCTGCCGGGTCTCGCTCCCTGGGTTCGTCCATCAGGCCGGGCACCAGGGCCCTGAGCTGACCTTCGCCGACGCGCCCGCGGCCCGCGCCTGGGTACGCGCGGAGCAGGCCAACGTCAGCGCGGCGGTCGAGCAGGCGGGGCGTTCGGGAACCCGCGTCCTCTCAGAAGAGGTGCCGCTGCTGGCAGAGGTGACGGGTTTCGCTGAGATCGACGACCGGCTCATCCTCGGCGCCGTCCTGCACGCGCTGGGGCTGGGCGCGCTCCGGGTGCGCGGCGTCGACGAGGCGATCAGCCTGCTGTCGGCGGCGCTGGCCGTCGCGGAGGCGCAGCACAGCCCTCGGCTGGCGGCCAGCGCCCACGGCCTGCTGGCCATGGCGCTGGGCGACGCCGGCTTCGTCGGCGAGGCCAGGGCCCACGTGACGCGGGGGCTCCGCCTGGCGCACGAGATCGGCGACACCCAGGGGATCGGGGTCAACCACCTGGGCGCCGCGGCGGCGGCGTTCCGTTCGGGCAACATGGAGGAGGCCATCGACAGCCTGCTCAAGAGCGCTCAGGCCTACCGCGAAGGCGGGCTGCCGCTCAGGGCGGCATGGGCGTCCCATCGCCTCATGGACGCCTACCGCGCCCTGGGTCGCCCAGAAGAGGCGGTGAAGGTCGGCGAGGAGGCGCTGCCGCTCTACCAGTCGATGAACGACCCCTTGCTCACCGGCAGGATCCTGAGCCGCCTCGGACAGGCGTGGGCCGACCTCGGGGACCCGGAACGGGCCCTGCGCTGCTGGAAGGAGGCCGACGTGATCCTCGGCCCCTACGACATGGCCGAGGGGCGCGCCGTTCGCCGCCATCTCGGGATCGCCTGACTGCAGGACGAGCGTTCACCGGTTGATGATCGGCTGTCTATGGCCTCGGTGAAAGCTGTCGTGACCCATAGCGACAGCACGGAGGAAAAGACATGTCCTGGAACAAAATCGCCCTTAGCGTCTCCGCTCTCACTTTCCTGACCCTGGGTACGGCGGCCTGCGGCTCGGGAGGCGAGACCGCCGCCGTGGCCGACACCAAGGGGTGCAAGGAGATGCAAGCCGTCATGGCGACCGCGGTGACCGAGCTCCAGAGCAAGGCCGGGGACCTCGAGGCGATGAAGCAGCTCTACAGCGACAACGCACAGAAGATCAAGGCCCTGGACGTCGACGAGAAGGCCAAGGAGGCCCAGAGCGCGGTTGTCTCCCTTTACGAGGAGCTGGCCGGGATCAGCGCGCCAGAAGAGGCGGACGAGTACACCGACCAGGCCAGTGCGACCGTGTCGAAGCTGAACTCCGCCTGCGCCGCCTGAGGGAAAACGATGTTGAGCAGACGATCCATCATCAAGGGCGCGGGAGCCGCGGTCGTGGGGAGCGCGTCGGCGGCCCACGCCGCCCACGATCCCGGCGACCGCCTCGCGACCAGGCTCAGGTCAGCGGTGAAGGGCACCGTACTGTTCCCTCGCGACCCCGGCTTCGCGGCGGAACACGCTGGCTACAACCGCGTCGTCCAGCACGCCCCCAAGGCGGTCGTGGTGCCCGCCGACGCCGGCGACATCCGCACCGCCGTCCGTTTGGCCGGCCTTCTCGGGCTGCCCGTCGCCGTGCAGGCCACCGGCCACGGCATCAGCGCCGCCGCCGACGGCGGGATCCTGATCAACACCCGGCGGCTGACCTCGGTGACGATAGACCCGGTCAAACGCGTCGCCAAGGTCGCGGCCGGCACCAGGATGCGGACGCTCGTCGAGGCCGCCGCGGCGCACGGCCTGGCGACGATCAACGGTTCCTCGCTCGACGTGGGCGCGGTGGGCTACACGCTGGGCGGAGGGCTCGGCCCGCTCGGCCGCAAGTACGGCTACGCCGCCGACCACGTGCGGGCCATCGACCTGGTCACACCGGGCGGCCGCCCGCTTCGCCTGTCGCCGGACAGGCACGCGGACCTGTTCTGGGCGGTTCGCGGCGCCAAGAGCAACTTCGGGGTGGTCACCGGCATGGAGATCGACCTGGTCGAGGCGGCGACCCTGTACGGCGGTGCGCTCTTCTTCCTCGGAGAGGCGGCCCAGCGGGCGGTCCGCGCCTACCCTGCCTGGGCGGCCGGGCTACCCGACGAGATGACGACCACGCTGGCGTTCATGCGGCTGCCCAAGGCGCCCTCCGTGCCCCCACCCCTTCAGGAGCGGGTGGCGGTGCGCCTGACCGCCGCATACCTCGGGCGGGGCCAAGAGGGCAGGCGGCTGCTCGCGCCGATGCTGGCCGCCGGGCCGGAGCTCGACACCATGGGTGCGCTGCCGTACGAGAAGATCGGGACGATCTCCAATGATCCGTCCGTGGCGCGCCTGCCCGTCTTCGAGCGCACCGGGCTGCTCCGCGCTCTGGACGCCGCAGCCGTGGAGCGGCTGCTGGACCTGGCGGGCCCCGGCGTCAAGCTGCCCTTCGGGGTGATCGAGCTCCGGCAGCTGGGCGGCGCCCTCGCCCGTCCGGCTGCGGTACCCAACGCCATAGGACACAGGGACGCCGAGGCCCTGCTCTTCATGGCGAATCCGGCGCCCGCAGAACAGGCGGGAGCGGTGCAGAAGCAGCAACAGCAGCTGATGGACGGCCTCGAGCCGCACCTCACGGGAGGACTGCCGGCCAACTTCATGAGCAGCGCCGACCTCGCCCCCGAGCAGGTCCGCGCGGCCTACACGCCGGCCGACTACGCGCGTCTGACGCGGCTCAAGCGGGTCCACGACCCACGCAACCTGTTCCGCGTCAACCACAACATCAGGCCGGCGTGACGGCCGTCACGACATCCTCACCTCCAGGAGTGGCCCGGCAGTAGGCAGTACAGCGAGACCGGCGGCACGCGGCCCGCAGCGGGCAGGCCAGCGTGCCCGCCCGCCGCGCCCACCAGAGCAGCGATCTGCTCGGATGAATACAGGAACGGCGGCGTCGTCCGGTCTGCGCGGCGGGGCAGGAGATCCTTCGGCGGGATCTCGGTGCGTTCGTCCAGGACCGCCAGGTGGCGGGCGAAGACCCGCACCACCGTCAGCCGGGCCGCCCACGAGGACGGGTCGGCCTCGGCAGGCAGTGGCCCCCCCGCGCCGCGACTCCGCACCGATGAAGCCGATGAAAGCGGCGGCGTCCAGCCGGTCGAGCCGCAACCGCCCATCCACGACCACCGTCCTGAGGAACCGGCGGGCCATGTCCACGCGCTGACGAGCCGTCCGCTCAGCCGGCCGCCGCTCGCGCAGCATGTAGAGCCGGAAACCTTCGAGTTCCCTCTCGACCGCGTCGAGCTCCTGGTGTTCTTCCGGCGGGACCACTGCCTGCTCGTGCAGGAAGCCGACCAGCCGCCGCAGCGACCGGACGGTCTTCCAACGCCGCCGGCCTTCCGCCCGTCGCACCTGGGCGAACCGCTCGACCTGCCGCGTGGTCAGTTCGGCGGCTGCCAGCCCTTCCGATTCCAACCGGCGGCTCAGGTGCGCCATCACGTACGCGTGATCCTGTGCGGTCCTCGGCGTGAACCCTTCAGCTGCCAGCACCGTCTTGAGCTCGGCTATCTGCCCCGCCGGCGCCTCGTGCAGTGGGAATCGCGACAAGCCCGAACAGGTCCGAGTACGGCGAAGTGGAGGCCGCTCACATCAGGTCTTCCCGAGAGCTCCGATCTCGTATTCCACCCGCGTGGACGCCCGGTGGACGGCGACGTTTATCTCCCGTCAACCAGGTGTAGATGCACACGACCCAATCTCTACTGTCATGACTTATCAGCCCTTTCCGCCAGAACAGGCCCTGGCTCCTCCGCTCTCAGAACCTCCGGCAGCCCCCGAACCGGAGCGGGAAACAGTCAAGGGCAGCGTGCTCGAGGTCTTCGAGAAGATCGGGTCGGTCGCCGTGCCGGTCGCCGTGGGCATGTACGCCATGCTGTATCTGGGGTTGGCCCAGGTCTACATGGTTTTCGGCATCACCCCCGAGCAGGCCGGCCTGGACCAAGCGACGATCTTCGGTCGGCTCATCGGCACGCTGATCGAGCTCTTCCTGGTGGGCTTGCCTGGAGTGGGGTTGCTCGTCGCGCTGGGCTGGCTACTCAACCTGGCCACCCGCGGATCGGTCGGCCGGCTGACGCACAGGCTCCGCGAGCAACCGTGGATCGCGGCCACGGTAGGCGCTCTCATCTCGGTCGTCGCCTACTGGGCCTTCTTCGGCACGCTGTGGGAACTGTCCGGCGGCACTCTCCTGCTGGCCGTCGCACTTGTCGCGGTCTTCGGACTGTTGGTGCCATTTCGCCTGATGCGGAGGCACAACACAGGCCGGGCCGGCATGAAGGTGCTCACCGGTGCGTTGTTCGGCATCGGGCTGGGACTGATACTGGTCGCCCAGATGATCCACGGCGCCGTCGACATCGCCGCCAACGGCAATGGCAACACCCTGCTGCAGATTGTCGGCTTCCAGAATCAGTGGGCCACCGTAGGCGACGGCGACGGCAAGCCGCTGAACAAGGACAACCCGGACGAGAGGTTCCTGCTCCTGGGCGAGAAGGAGGGCGCCTACGTGCTCTACGACTGCGGCAAGCAGGAAACCTTCCGTCGCTCCATCGAGGGCACCACACTAGGCAAGATCGAGTTCGATCCGGACTTCTCTGATCCCGAGACCGGCGAAGTCAAAGCCTGCGGCTACGCGCTGGAGGCGCAGGATTCCGGGACCGGGGAGCAGTAACCGTGTCCCGCGAGCGGCTGCGCTACTGGTTCGACAACACGATGTCAAAGGGAACGCCCGCCCTGATCGGTTGGCTGGCGGTGGCATCAGCGGTGCTCGTCGGCGTTGTCACCGCGATCGCCGCCCCCATCGCAGGCGAGAATGGGTCCTGGTGGAATGTCGCCTGGATGAGCCTGCTCCGCACCCTCGATCCGGGCACCATGGGCAGCGACGAGGGTAGCCCGTTCTTCGTCTTCATGATGCTCTTCGTCACCATCGGCGGGATCTTCATCGTTAGCTCCCTGGTCGGCGTGCTCACCGCAGGCCTGGACTCGAAACTGGAGGACCTGCGCAAAGGCCGGTCCCGCGTGGTCGAGAGCGGGCACAGCGTCGTGCTCGGCTGGTCGGAGGAAGTCTTCGCGATCGTCTCCGAGCTGGCCAAGGCCAAGGAGAGCGAGAAGCGCCCGGTCGTGGCCATCCTGGCAGACCGGGACAAGGTCGAGATGGAGGAAGAACTGCGCGACCGGCTCGGTGATGTAGGGCGTACCCGCATTGTGGCGCGCAGCGGCGATCCCGCGGAGCCGACGGCCTTGGATCTGGTGAGCCCGGACACGGCTCACTCGATCCTGGTACTGCCTACCGATGACGCTGAGCTGATCAAGACCCTGCTCGCGCTGGGCAACCGCCCCTGGACTGGCATGCGGCCGCCGATCGTGGCCGCCGTGACCGAAAGCGACAATCTACCTGCTGCCCGTCTGGCGGGCGGGTCGCACGTCGAGATCGTCGACTCGCAGGACGTTGGCGCCCGCTTGGTCGCGCAGTCATGCCGTCAACCTGGACTGTCCGCCATCTACAGTGACCTGCTGGACTTCGACGGCGACGAGATCTACATACAGGCCGAGCCCGCCCTCGTCGGCAGGATGTACGGCGAGGCGCTGTTCGCCTACGACAGCGCAGCGCCGATCGGCGTGTGCCGTGACGACGGTTCCGTGGTGCTCAACCCGCCAAGCGAGAGCGTGATCCGGCAGAGCGATCAGCTCATCCTCATCGCCCCCGACGACTCCGCCATCCGGCTGGCAACGGCACCGGCCGTGGTGCGACAGGAGGCGATCGCTCGCCCCAGTGCCCCGCAGCGGGAGCCGACCAAGACCCTGATCATGGGCTCGAATCACCGACGGTCCAGGATTCTGCGCGACCTGGCGCCTTACCTGCTGACCGGTTCCGAGATCCATCTCGCCGGGCCCATCGTCGCTGACCTGCCACTTCCACCAGGCGTGCTCGTCTCCGCCAAGGAAGTCGACGTCACCAGCCGCACCGCGCTGGAGTCGCTCGGCATCGGCGGCTACGACCATGCGATCGTGCTCTCCGATGGTGCCTACGATGCTCAGAAGGCCGATGCCAGGACCCTGGTGACCCTGCTGCACCTGCGAGACATGCGGACCGGCGTGGCGATCGTCAGCGAGATGAACGACGAGCGCAACCGGAAGCTCGCCGAGATCGCCGAGGCCGACGACTTCGTGGTCGGCGGCAAGCTGGTCAGCCTGCTGCTCACCCAGCTGGCCGAAAACCGGCACCTGGGCCAGGTCTTCGACCAGCTCTTCTCCCACGAGGGCTCGGAGATCTACCTCAAGCCGGCGAGCGACTACATCGTCCCCGGCGCCACCGCCACGTTCGCCACCGTGATCGAGGCGGCCAGGCGCCGCGGCGAAACCGCGATCGGCTACCGCCTGACCACCTCCGTCAGCCAGGCGCCTCAGCACGGAGTCACCCTCAACCCCGACAAATCAGCCCCGCTGGCGTTCCAGCCGGGCGACAGAGTGATCGTCCTCTCCGAGGACTGACCAAAGGAGAGGACGACATGGCGGAGGACCTGAGATTTTCCCTGCTCGGCCCAGTACGTGCCTGGCGCGGCGATCAGGAGCTGGATCTGGGCTCGCCGCAACAGCGCCTGGTCCTGGCCATGCTCCTGCTGGCCGGAGGCCGTGCGGTCGGCAATGACCAACTCGTGGACGCCGTCTGGGGCAAAGAACAGCCGCGCACCGCACTCAGCACTCTGCGCACCTACATCTCAAGACTTCGCCGGGTGCTCGGCGATGGTGTCGTGTTCTCCATCGGAGACGGCTACGCACTGCACGGCGGCCTGCGTGACGTCTCGGAGGTGGAGCGACTCCACAGTGAGATGCGATACGCCGAGGCACTCGCACTCTGGCAGGGCGAGCCGCTCGCCGGGCTTGAGGGCTTCTACGCGCAGGCCCAGCGTGTCAGGCTGGCCGAGCGGCAGCTGACCGTACTCGAACGCCGCCTCGACCAGGACCTTGGGAATGGCCGCCACGCGGAGGTCATCTCCGAGCTCACCGCGCTGTGCGCGAGCCACCCGACCAGGGAGCGACTACGGGCGCTGCTGATGCTGGCGCTCTACCGGTCGGGCCGCCAAGCGGAGGCCATCGGCGTCTACATCGACACGCGCGAACTGCTCGCCGACGAGCTCGGGGTGGATCCATCTCGGGAGCTGACCGAGCTCTACCAGCAGATCATCAGCGCCGACCCAGGACTCGGCCGGACGATACGGCCTGCGGCGCACACGGCGGTGCCGAAGCACACGCCCAGACAACTGCCCGCCGATGTCGCCGACTTCACCGGCAGGGAGAGGGAAGTCGAGGGCATCGCGGCCGCGCTGCGCGCCGGCGAGACCTCGGCCCTGGTGGTCTCGGCCGTCGCCGGCGTAGGCGGAGTCGGCAAGACGACCCTGGCCGTTCACGTCGCACACCAGCTGACCGGCGATTACCCAGACGGGCAACTCTTCGTTGACCTGCGTGGTGCCGGCGCCAAACCGGTCGAGCCCACCACGGTCCTCGGCTCGTTCCTACGGGCGCTTGGGCAGGATGACCTACCGGAGGAACTGGCGGAACGAGCCGCGCTCTACCGTTCCGTTCTCGCCGATCGTCGCATACTCGTGGTTCTCGACAACGCGTCCGACGTCGGCCAGGTACGACCGCTTTTGCCAGGCTCGCCACGCTGCGGCGTGCTCGTCACCAGTCGAGCCAGGCTGACCGGGCTCACCGGCGCCCGCCAAGTGGACCTTGAGGTGCTCGGCCCCATCGAAGCGCTGGAGCTGTTCACCAGGATCGTGGGCGAGCATCGCGTGGCCCCCGAGCGCGGCGCCGCCTTGGACCTCGTCGCGGCCTGCGGCTTCCTCCCCCTGGCGATCAGGATCGCCGCCGCCAGGCTGGCGGCCAGGCCAAACTGGAGCGTCGCCACCATGCGTGACCGGCTGTCAGACGAACGCCGCCGACTGGCCGAGCTGCGGGCAGGCGACCTGGCCATTGAGGCCACCTTCTCGCTGGGCTATGAGCAGCTCGACGCCGCGCATTCGCGGGCCTTTCGGCTGCTAGCCGTACCAGATGCTGCCGGCGTCTCGTTGCATGCGGCGGTCGCGCTGCTCGACCTTCCTGAAAAGGAAGCTGAGGCAGTATGCGAGGATCTGGTCGACGTGAGCATGCTCGAGTCGCCGTCACCCGGGCGTTACCGCTTCCATGACCTGCTCAAGATCTATGCCCGTTCCCGGTCCGAGGATCATGAGGTACAGCGGTCGGCGCTCGGCCGGTTGCTCGACTTCTACCTGGCGTCCATCGCCTCGGCGTTTCGGCAGTTGTATCCCGGCGACCGTCGGCCCGCCAAGGTGCGAACCCGCCTGGCTGGGCTGTACTTCGCCGACGCGACAGCTGCGGTCGAGTGGGCGGACCAGGAGGAGCAGAGCTTGCTCGGGTGCATCGAACAGGCCGCCCGGACCACGGGCACTCCCGTGCATCAGGTCGTACAGCTGCTGGACATGGCGGCGGACGCACTCGGGTATGAGTCAGACCCCGCACGGTACGAACAGCTCGGCGACCTGGTCGTGTCGGCAGCCGTCGAGTCTGCGGAAAGGGCCTTGGAAGCGCAAGCCCGCTGCTTGCGCGGGCTGACCCGGGTGAGCAGGAGCCATCTGGACGCCGCCACCGAGGACGGCCTGGCAAGCCGGGAACTCAGTCTGCAACAGGGCGACCTGGACACCTATGCCGAGTCGCTGAACCTCCTCGCTCTGAGCGCGATGAGCAGGCGACAGATGACCGAGGCAGTCGACTGGTACTTCCAAGCCGTCGAAGTGTGGCGCTCACTGGACGACAAGGCCGACCTGGCGCTCGGACTGGGGAATCTGGCACGGGCGTTGATTGACCTCGGCCGGGTGAGCGAGGCGATCGCCGCGGCGCAGGAGGCCGAACAGATCTCCCTCGGTCTCGGCGACGGCCGGCCGGACCCAAGCGCGGCCTACCAGCTGGGAATCGTGCTGCGTGAAGCCGGCTACCCGGGTGAGGCTCTGGTCAAGCTCGAGATCGCACTGGCGGAATACCGCAGGCTCAAGCAGCGGACGTGGGAGGGTGCGGTGCTTTTCCGGATAGCCGAGACGCACCTGGCCTCGAGCGCGTCCGAACGCGCGCTCGACTACGCCGAGGACGCGCTCGGAATCCTCGCAGAGGCGGGTGACGAGTGGGGGCAAGGTATGGCGTTGACTGCGCTCGGTCGGGCGCTGGGCGAGTTGGGCCAGCCGGGACGGTCGCGGGCCTGTCTGCGCGAGGCTCTGGAGATCTTCGATCGGCTCTCGCTGCCGGAGGCCGCCGACGTTCGCCTGCTGCTCGATGCGGTTGAAGCTTGATCTCGCAGATGCTCAAGCCATGATCGCCCCGGCCGTCCGCGCCGACAGCCGATCGACGCAAATCGCAACCAACCCCCCACTCCAGGTCGTCGGCCGTTCTACGCAGGCGCAGCCGATGATGGCGTAGGCGAGGTGCTGGCGCGTCTTCTCCCGGGAGGCTGATCCCGGCTGATGTCCACGCCCGTCCTCGGCTGCCGGATCATCACGATCAGACACTCGCCTCTGTCCTCAACATGGCCTTCACCGCCGCGCCTTCGACACTGCGCCGGAAGGCGGACTTGGTGCCGCGGCGCCGCCCGGCTGGGCGGCTCAGGCCGATCAGCAGCTGGTTGACCAGTTCCCTGACCGCGTAGGACTCGTCGTGGCTGGCGTTCAGCTGGAGGAAGGCGCGCTCGGCGGCCGAAAACTCGAAGCGCGAGGAGGCCGCGAGGCCGAAGTCAGTGAAGTACATGCGGCGGCCGTCGGTCAGGATGTTGCCGAAATGCGCATCGAAGTGAAGCAGCCCGTTCGCGTTCGTTTTCACGACATGCGCACTGCGCGGCCACGATCACGCTGGCGAGCGGGATGGACATGGAAGACGTCTCGGCGACGCTCGGCCACCGGCAGTACTGGTTCACCGCCGATACCTACACGGTGGGGTTGCCGGAGATCGCGGAGGCGGTGGCCGACGCCTCGGCGGGCGCCGGGTGCCGCTTCATGATCGTCTGCCGGATGGTCCGGCAGGCGATCGTTTATGGGAGACCCACCTGCGAAGCCCCAGAGCAACGACCAAGGGGCCCGCAAGTCATTCCGCCTATGTTCCGGATCTCGGTGAAGGGGCCTGATCAACACGTGGAGTGGATCAATCCACCCACGGGAGTGGTCTCCACCATGGCGTTGTAGCGCTGTACGGCGGCTGTCGTCTCCTCCACATAGATCTCGATGCCCTTCTCCATCAAGAGGTCCAGCGTCTCGGGGCACGTCTGAAGGAGCATCCGCATGCCGCGGGAGAGAACGATCACCTGGCTGCCGTTGTCGAGCAACTCCTGTATGTCGGCAGGCTGGATGCCAGGAGTGTGCCGCGTGCCGGTCTCGTTCCAGTCCCAGGGGCGTCCTCCACCGGGGTAGAGCTTGAAATCTTTGCCTTCTCCGAGGCCCTCGACCACCATCCGGCCCCAGGAGATATGTGTGGTCAAAGGTGATCGACGCTCCATACGCCGAGATTACTTGCCTCGCGTCGCGCCTGATTGGTTGCAGCAGGAGTGGCCGCCAGTTCTGCGGCGCGGGGAAGAGGAAGGAGCGCGGCCACAACCGCCAGGGACACGGCGAGGACGGCCTCGTAGGTGGCGTCCGTCCAGCTGTCGCCGGGGATCGGGTGGAAGAAGCCGCCGTCACGACGCAGGGTGAGAGTCGCACGTCGCCTACTCGACCGACACCGCCTGCACCCGGGGCCCCGACCTCGTCACCGCGTCCCCTGCTTGCCGTCTTCATACAAAAAAGGCTTGATCGCTCATCGTGCTCTTCCTTGCAGGTGCGTCACGGTGCAGCCGGTGATCGTCGATGCGGCGAGCGATATCAACGAGGGGGTAGCGAGCCGGACGCGAGTCGCGCCTGCAGACCGTCCAGGATGGACCGCAGGCCGAACTCAAAGGTGGCCTCGGACGGTAGGGCGGTGGTGGCTGCCGAGGCTGTGAGGCGGGCGCGCAGCCGGGGGAACTGGTGGGAGATCTCGCCGACTTCCGCGATGGCGTCGCGCAGCTGCTGTTCCGCATCCGCTCCCGTACGGCGCAGCTGCGCCCGCCACGCCGACTCGGCGGCCTCTCCCTGTGCGGCGCCGATCGCGAACATCAGGGCCGTCGCGGCGGCCTGGTCGGCCTCCGGGCCGGTGAACCCCGCGCTTTCGTAGACGGCCAGGCAATGCTCGTCGTATCGGGCCTTGTTGGGGCCGTAGATGAGGTGTGTGCTCATGGCGGGGATCAGCCAGAAATGACGGATGATCATCGCATGGGCGCCGCGGGCCAGCGTCGCCGCGCCCTCCCGCCATCCGGCCGCGCCGAGGTCGGGCAGCCCGATCTCGCCGAAGACGTGATCGGCGGCGAGCACCACCAGCTTGTCCTTGCTCTTCACGTGGTGGTACATCGCTGTGGCCGCCGAGCCCAGGTGGGCTCCCAGGCGCCGCATGTTCAGGCCGTTCACGCCCTCGGCGTCGAGGACCTCGACGGCGGCCAGGACGATCTGCTCTTTGGACAGCGTGTCACGGGGCATGCGGTAAGGATATCCAGACTTGCACTTAGTTCAACTCCATCTCTATGGTTGCACTTAGTTCAAGTCCGGCCCATCGAGGAGCCACCATGACCCGCCACGCACACAGCCGAAGAACGCGCCGCCCCCGCAGCGTCACCGTCGCCGCGACGCTGCAATTGCTGACCGTCACACCCTTCCTCTTGGGCACCCTCGTCGTTCTCCTTTACGGGGCGGGCGCGCAGGCGGCCGCCGAGGCGGAGGTCACGCGGCAGGGTGTGCCCGCCGCCGTCCTGGCCCAGCACGGCATCGACTTCGGGGGAAGCGAGACGCTGGCCATCGTGCTCGTCCTGATCCTGGTGGCGCTGGCCGCGCTCAACCTGGCAGGAAAGAGGGTCGGCCGGATCCTCAGCTGGATCTTCCACCCCATCCTCTTCGCCATGGGAGCCGTGATCATCCCCAGCCAGTTGTTCACCGTCCAGCTCCTGGAATCCGCCTTCAAGAGCTCGGGCGACTCCACGCTCGCCCGCATCGACGTACCGGCCCTGGTCGGCGCGGCCACGCACGCCATGCCCGGCTGGCTTCCCTACGCGAACGTCGCCAAGCTCGTCCTGACCACCCTGGGCTCGCTGCTCGTCGTCATCCTGCTAGCGCTTCCGTCGGCGAGAACGTACTTCCGCAGGACGTAGCGGGCGGCCCTGGCATCCGGGACACGGTTCGTCCCGCGGCCACGCCGGCTCGACGGCCTCCCCGAGGGAGCGGTCATGCTGGGACCGATGAACGCCCCCCGTGCGGCTTGGCGAAGGCGAAGGTCATCACCGCACCCTGCAGCGCATCGAGGTCAAGGCGATGCGCGAAGCCGCCGAGACCGAGATGGGTCGCCGGGGCCGGCCGAGTCGATCTGCTGACCGGCATGGGCTCAACTTCGGCGTGAGCAACCCCAGCGTCGCGGTCGCGGTGTCGATCGCTGTGATCCGACCGGTAGCGACGAGATGATGACCTGAGGATTGATCGAATGCACGAAGATCCGGGCAGTCAAGGCAGCCGACGGCCGGCTCTGCTCCCCACTTCGACAACAACACCTCTCCACGACGGCGGACGAGAAGCGCGAGGCGAAGTCGAACCGTACCGGGTGCGTCTGGAGAGAATCGCGCACGAGCTGAACACGATCGCCGCGGCCCAGGCGGGCCGGCCCGCCACCACGCACGACGTGGAGCGCATCGACGACAACGTCGCCGTGTGGCAGCGGGTACGCGACCTCACCGCCTCGGCGGGCGAGATCCTCGCGATGCGCGCCGGGGACGCGAGGCACCGCGACTCGAAGGGTGCCCGGCTCATCACCATGGACGCCCTACGGCGTGGCGCCACGTTCCGCACGATCGTGCCGGCCGAGCTGATGAACAGCCCCGACCAGGCCGCCCGAGTGAGAGAGCTGCACGCGGCTGGCGACCTGCACCGCGTCAGCGATGAGCCGCTCAGAGAAATGCTGGTGTTCGATCGGGCGATCTCGTTCCTGGCGGTCTCGCCCGATGCGCCCCCCGTGGGGGCTCTCGTGATCAGACAGCCGAGCATGGTCATGGCCCTGGTCGATCTCTTCGAGCGGACCTGGGCCGGCGGCAGCGACGTCATGACGGCCTCCGATCAGCTGGGGCGCCTCACCCGCCGCGAACGTGAGGTGCTCGCGCTGATGTCGCAGGGCCGATCCAACCGCGCCATCGCCCGCACCCTGTCGATCATGGATGTCACAGTCACCAAACACGTGGCGAACGTCTTCACCAAGCTCGACCTGCCCCCTGACGAGAGCGACCATCGGCGCGTGCTGGCAGTACTCGCCTACCTTCGCAACCAGCAAAGGTAGAGCCAGCTCTACCTGGCGATCCTCGCCCCTGCACCCATGCTCCCGTTGGCACGATCCACTTCAATGACCAGTGACGTCACCTAGCCGGGATCGACGCGCACCGACGGCACCCCTCGCCATCCGCTGCGCGCCGCCATGGGCTGGGACACGGCACACGCAGGACCACGTCGCGGTCACAGCTGTGCGGAGACGTCCACGGGAACGACAAGACCGGAAGTGAAATCCCCATGACGACAACAGCTCTCATCACAGGTGCCAACAAAGGCATCGGTTTCGAGATAGCGCGACTGCTCGGCGCACGAGGCATCACCGCCATCGTGGGTGCGCGCGACGAGGAGCGCGGCAAGGCCGCCGCCGCGCGAATCGGTCAGCCGTACATCCGGCTTGACGTTACCGACGCCGCCGACGTGCGGGCGGCGGCGCGATGGATCGAGCAGGAGTACGGCAAGCTCGACATCCTCATCAACAACGCCGGAATCGTGGACAGACCGGAGGACGGCCGGCCCAGTACCGCCCCGTTGGAACTCGTGCGGCGGGTGTTCGAGACCAACGTGTTCGGCGTGATCACGGTCACCAACGCGATGCTGCCGCTGCTGCGCAGATCGCCGGCAGGCCGGATAGTCAACCAGTCCAGCGAGCTCGGCTCCATAGCGCGTGGGCTGGTTCAGGACAGCCCGCTTTGGCCGATCAACGACGTCGCCTACAGCTCCTCCAAAGCAGCGCTCAACATGATCACCGTCTCCTACGCCAAGGAACTGTGGGACACGCCGATAAAGGTCAACGCTGTCGACCCGGGCTGGTGCGCCACCGACATCAACGCCGGCGCCGGCTACAGAACGGCCGAGGAGGGCGCGGCGATAGCCGTACGGCTGGCGACCATCGACGCCGACGGTCCGACCGGCGGGTTCTTCCAGGACGAGGGCCCGCTGCCCTGGTAGCAGATCCACTCCTTCAGCGACGAAAAGGAAGCAGACATGAAAGCACGGATGAAGAACCCCGCGATGGTCCTGCCCGACGGGATGAAGGGCATCGGCAGCATCTTCAAGGCCGTCAACCAGGGCGGAATCTCTCACGAACTGCAGGAGCTCGTCGGCCTGCGGGCCAGCCAGATCAACGGCTGCAGCGCCTGCGTCCACGCCCACGCGCAGAACCTCGCCAAGGCGGGGGTGAGCGCCGACCGACAGGCGGCGGTCACGGCCTGGCGGGAGGCCCCGTACTTCACCGATGCGGAGCGCGCCGCTCTGCAGCTGACCGAGGCCGTGACCCGGCTGGCCGACCGCTCCGGCGAAGCGGTGAGTGACGAACTGTGGGACGAGGTCGCCGACCACTTCGACGAGCAGCAACTGTCCGCACTCATCCTCCTGATCGGCGTGACGAACCTGTTCAACCGGCTCAACGCCACCATCAAGGAGCCTGCGGGCACGACCTGGGGCTGAGCCGTACCCCTCACAGCAAGGAAATTACTATGAGCGACAAGCTCGACATGTCGGCCATGTACGCCATGCACGACGCCCTCCGGCGCGAACTGCGGCACATAGCCAAGATCACATCGCGCACCGACGACGACCCCCGCAACCTCCTGCGCGCCGCCGTAGGCTGGGAGTTGTTCAAGACATCCCTGCACATCCACCACACCGCGGAAGACGACGCGCTGTGGCCGGCGATGCGCCGGACCCTGACCGAACGCCCCGACGATCTGGCCCTGCTCGAGGCGATGGAGGACGAGCACGCCGCCATCGACCCCCTGCTGGAGGCGATCGACGCGGCGTTGACCGACCCGGCCGGGCTGGACCGGCTCGGCGACCTCACCGACTCTCTGGTCACCAGACTCAGCGGACACCTCAAGCACGAGGAGACCGAGGCGTTGCCACTGATCCAGACGGTGGTGACCCCTGAGCAGTGGGCTCACTTCGGCCAAGTCCACGGGCAGCGGATCGGACCGAACGCACCCCGCCTCCTGCCCTGGCTGCTGGACGGCGCCGACGACCAGACCATCGCCACCATGCTGTCCCCGCTGCCCGAGCCGGCCCGCCAGGCCTTCAAGAACCAATGGCAACCCGCTTATGCGGCCCTGGATCTGTGGAACGCCACGTCCACAGATTGACCGGCTCGATGAAGGATCACTTCATTTTCGAGACCGCCAGGAGAGCAAGGACCGGGCGTTGGTGGTGTTGCTGTCGCCGGCGCCGTGGCGATCGCGATGAGTCGAAGATCGGTGGACGTCATAGCAGACTCGCTCCTGGGCCGGCGACAGGCCCTGCTGGCCAGCTCGGCCTCGACCGCGGCCTGGACGTCGGCGATGTAGACGAGGCCGGCGACGGGGGACGGAGCGCGCTGCTACGGCACTCTCACCGTGCTTTCACCGCGCTGAATGGTTGATGGGAAGCTACCCGGGTGCGAATTGTCATGCTTGGTCCTGTTCAGGCCTTTACTGATGGGGGCGCGCCGATCGAGATCGGCGGTGCCCGGCTGCGCATGCTGCTGGCCAGGCTCGCGCTGGAGGCGGGCCGCCCGGTCTCGGCCGACGGGCTGATCGAGGACCTGTGGGGCGAGGAGGCGCCGGTGGGCGCGGCCAGCGCGCTGCAGGGCCTGGTCTCGCGCCTGCGCAAGTCGCTGGGCGCGGCGGCGGCCGTCGAGCTGGTCGCGGGCGGCTACCGGCTGCCGGTGCGCGCGCAGGACGTGGACGCGCACCGGTTCGAGGAGTTGGCCGCGCAGGGCCGGCGCGAGCTGGTCGCGGGCCGCGCCAAGGAGGCGGCCTCGCTGCTGGGCGCGGCGCTGGGGTTGTGGCGGGGCGCGGCGCTGGCCGATGTGCTGGAGGCGCCGTTCGCCCGCAACCTGGCCACCCGCCTGGACGGCGTGCGCGCCGCCGCCGCCGAGGACCGGTTCGAGGCCGAGGTACGGCTCGGCCGCCACGCCGACGTGCTGGCCGACATCACGACGGCCGCCGCTGAACACCCGCTGAGCGAGCGCCTGGCCGAGCTGCTGATGCGTGCCCTGTCGGGGGCCGGCCGCCAGTCCGACGCGCTGGCGGCCTACGAGGAGATCCGCGCCAGGCTGGCCGACGAGCTCGGCGTCGATCCGTCACCGGAACTCAAGGAGACCCACCTCGCCCTGCTCCGCGGTGAGCTGGACCGGCCGGCCGTCCAGGCCGAGCGGGCCGCGCCGTCCAGGCTGCCGGCGCCGCTGACCAGTTTTGTCGGCCGCGACCGTGAGCTGGCCAGGCTGGCCGAGCTGATGGCCGCCTCCAGGCTGGTCACGATCGTCGGACCCGGCGGCGCGGGCAAGACCCGGCTGTCGCTGGAGGCGGCGGCGAGGGACAGGGCGCACGGGCAGGGCAGGGTGTGGTTCGTGCCGCTGGCCGGCGTGAGCGCGGAGGATCAGCTGGCCGACGCGGTGCTGGGCACCATGAACGGCCTGTACGACAGCGGCAGGATGCGGCAGGACACTCCGGTGGACCGGATGGCCGAGCTGCTGGACGTCGGCGACGCCCTGCTGGTCCTGGACAACTGCGAGCACCTGGTGGAGGCCGCCGCCGACCTGGCCGCGCAGCTGCTCGACCGGCTGCCGCAGCTGAGGATCCTGACCACCACCCGCGAGCCGCTGGCCATCACCGGGGAGGCGCTGTGCCACCTCGGCCCGCTGGAGCTGCCGCCCGGGGAGCCCGAGCCGGCCGAGGCGGCCGAGGCGGCCGCGGTGCGCCTGTTCGTCGACCGGGCCGCCAGCGTGCGCCCCGGCTTCACGCTCGACGGGGAAACGGTCGGCTCCGTGGTGGAGATCTGCTGGCGGCTGGACGGCATGCCGCTGGCCCTCGAGCTGGCCGCGGCCAGGATGCGCTCCATGGGAGTGGACCAGATCGCCCGCCGCCTCGACGACCGCTTCCGGCTGCTCACCTCGGGCAGCCGGGCCGCGCTGCCGCGCCAGCGGACGCTGCTGGCGGTGGTGGAGTGGAGCTGGGACCTGCTGGACCAGCAGGAGCGGGCGCTGGCCCGCCGGCTGGCGGCCTTCCCCGGCGGCGCCACCCTGGCCGCGCTGGAGCGGATCTGCGCCGATGACTCCCTCTCCGCCGACGACGTGGTCTACGTGATCGGCTCGCTGGTGGAGAAGTCGCTGACGCAGCAGGACGGCGAGCGGTACCGGATGCTGGAGACCGTCCGTGCCTACGCCGCCGCCCAACTGGCCGCCTCCGGCGACGACGTCTCGGGGCGCTTCGCCGAGTACTTCCTCGCGCTGGCCGAGGAGCACGAGCCGCTGCTGCGCACCCGCGAACAGCTGGAGGCGATCGTGGTCTTCGACACCGAGCACGACAACCTGGTGTTGGCGCTGCGCGGCGTGCTGGCGGCTGGGGACGCGGCCACGGCCGCGCGGTTCGTGCGGGCGATGTTCTGGTATTGGGGCATCCGGGGGATGGCCACCCAGTTCAACGCCTTCCTCGACGAGGTGCTCGCGCTCGACACGCTGCCCGACGAGGCCCGCGCCGCATTCCAGGTGATCCGGCTCGCGTCGGCCCGCCCCGCCGACGAGCTGCCCACCCCCGACGTCGACACGGCGGCGGCGCTGGGATTCCATCCCGCGCTGCCGCTGCTGCGGATCTCCCACATGGCGAGCGAGGAAGACCTCCAGCGGGCGCTGAACCACCCCGATCCCTGGATGCGGGCCAGTGCGCACTGGTCCCGCGATTTTCTCCTGACTGAGCAGGGGGACCCGCATACCGGCGCCGACTCACGGCGGGAGGCGTTGCGCGGCTTCGAGGAGGTGGGCGATCGCTGGGGGCTGGTGATGTGCTATCTCAACATGGGCCGCGAGCATGGCCTTCGAGCCGAGTTCGACCAGGCCATCACCTGGTTCGAGCGGGCGCTCGCCCTCGCCACCGAACTCGGCACGGAGGAGCACCTGTTCTACGCCTGGGCTGCCCTCTCGACGGCGCGCATGCGCAGCGGCGACCTCGACGGCGCCCTTCGTGACGTCCAGGCGGCGATGCACCTGGCCAAAGTGCGGGGCCTGCGGCGCATGGAGGTCGAAATGCTGTCCTATCTGTCCGCCGTGCACCGTCGCGCGGGCGACCACGAGCAGGCGGACCAGGTGCTCGACCAGAAAGAAGCACTCGTGCACAGGCTGCCCTACCCCGAAGAGATGTCCATGGATCTGATCGCCTCCGAGCGGATGATGAACCGGCTGGCAGCGGGGGCGGCCGGACCGGCGCGTGAGTTGTTGCCCAGGACCGTTCGCGGCCTGTTCGCTTATGGGAACGCCAACGGCATGGCCTGGAGCGCCGAAATCTGGAGCTGGCTGCTCATGCTCGAAGGCGACCCGGCCGGTGCGGCGACGACGCTGGGGATGAGCCAGGTGATCCGCGGCGCGCTCTTCCACGGCGATCCGGAGATGCGCGCACTGATCGACAGCCTCGTCGAGGCACTCGGTGAGGACGGCTACCGCGCGGCCTTCGACCAGGGCGCCACCATGCCGCGCCAGGACGCGCTGAACCGGCTGGCCGAGGAAGCCGGCCAGCCGGTCGCGTTGTGAGGGCTCAGCCCGCGTTCCTGCGGTAGGCGCGCATGGCCAGCGGGAAGAAGACCGCGACCACGCCGGCCATCCAGAGCAGGCTGCCGAGCAGCGGGCCGGCGACGGCCCCGCCGTTCATCAGCCCCCGCAGCGTCTCCGACATTAGGCTGACCGGGTTGACCTCCGACCAGGTCTGCAGCCAGCCCGGCATGGTCTGGGAGGGGACGAAGACGTTGCTGGCGAAGGTGAGCGGCAGCACCAGGATCGTCATGATGCCCTGCACCGACCCGGGCGTCTTCACCAGCATGCCGAGGAAGACCGAGATCCAGCTGAAGCTCAGCCCGAAGGCGACCAGCAGGGGGACCGCGACCAGCAGGGCGAGCGGGGTGGTCTCCACCCGGTAGCCCATGACGGTCGCGAGCGCCAGCAGCACGGCCAGGGAGACGAGGTAGCGGATGAGGTCGGCGAGCACCGCGCCGACGAGCGGCGCCGAGCGCGCGATCGGCATGCTGCGGAAGCGGTCGAAGACGCCCGTACTGGCGTCGGTGTTCAGGGAGACGCCGATGCCGATGCTGGCCTGGAAGACGGTCATCACCATGATGCCCGGCACGATCGTCTGCAGGTACGCGTCGAGGTCGCCGCCGCCGATGGCGCCGCCGAAGAGGTAGACGAACATCAGCAGGAACACCACCGGCGTCAAGATCACGTCGACGAGCTGCACCGGGGTCTTACGGATCTTGGTGATGCCGCGGCCGGCCAGGGCGAGCCCGTGTCTGGCGGCCTGGAGCGGGCCGACGCGCAGCGGGGCCTGGGGGGTGATGGTGGAGGCGCTCATGCCACGTTCCTCTCAGCAACGGTGTTCTGCCTGGTCAGCGCCAGGAATACCTCGTCCAGGCTGGGCAGGCGCAGGCCTACCTCATCAGCCGTGAGGCCGGCCGCGTCCAGCCTTCTGACCAGCGCGGAGACCAGCATCGGATCGGCGGCCGGCACGGTCAGCAGGCCGGTGTTCTCATCGCGGTCCGGGGTGTGGCCGGTCAGCTCGGTCAGGATCCGGCTCACCGCGTCCAGGTCGGCGGGCAGGGTGGGGCGCACGTGCAGGATCTGGCCGCCGACGCGCCGCTTCAGCTCACCCGGCCGTCCCTCGGCCACCACCCGGCCCTGGTCGATCACGGTGATCCGGTCGGCCAGCTGGTCGGCCTCCTCCAGGTACTGCGTGGTGAGCAGCACCGTGGAGCCGTCGGCCACCAAGCCCCTGACCACGTCCCACACCTCGTTGCGGGTGTGGGGGTCGAGACCGGTGGTCGGCTCGTCGAGGTAGAGCACCTGCGGCCGGCCGACCAGGCTCGCCGCCAGGTCGAGCCGGCGGCGCATGCCTCCGGAGAAGGTGGCGATCGGCCGGGCGGCGGCGTCGGTGAGCTCGAAGCGCTCCAGCAGTTCGGCCGCACGTGCCTTGGCCTGCCGCGTGGACAGGTTGAGCAGGCGGCCCAGCAACACCAGATTCTCGGAGCCCGACAGGCTCTCGTCCACCGAGGCGTACTGCCCGGTCAGCCCGATCAGCGAGCGCACCCGCACCGGGTCCTTCACCACGTCGTAGCCGCCGACCGTGGCGTGGCCGCCGTCAGGCCGCATCAGCGTCGCCAGAATCCGCACGGTGGTGGTCTTGCCGGCCCCGTTCGGGCCGAGCACGCCGACCACCTTCCCTACTGGGACCTCCAGGTCGACGCCGTTGAGCGCGACCATGTCCCCGTAGCGCTTGACCAAGCCCTCGGCCCGGATCGCGTACGACATCGTGTCTCCTCTTCAGAACCTCGCCGTTCTCGATGACGACAACGATGCCGACGGCCGCTGACAGCAGGCGGACGCCGCTCTGATACCCGCTGTTAGCGGGGTTGGACCGCTGTCAGCGGTGCTGCGCATCGTTTGGATGCGCACCAGGCGGACGCCGCATCTTCTTCCGAGGACCCTCGCCAGGTGATCGCCACGAAGTTCGGCATGTCGCTGTCGGAGAGGGGGTGACGTCGTGCCCGTGGGAGGCGACGAACTGACCGGTGGTCCTCGACGCTGATGCCCGCCAGGGTGAAAGCTTTGACGGCCGTGGAGACCTCGGACAGATGCGGCGGGCGAGCCTGGCAGCGCTCCACCTCTCAGAGCCACCGTCAGACTCACAGATCCTTCGCTGCACAGGCTGACGGGATGACGGTTACCGCCGAGGAGGAGGACGGCCTCAACGTCGCCTTGAACGAGGCAGGCCCGGCTGGAAGTGAAGATCGACGAGGCCGGTCACCGAGTCAGGGAAGGCCGATCGCGCTCTCCCAGAACCAGTTCCAGCGGATCTCGTCACGGAACCGGGCCTCGCCCGCCTCGTACAGCACGCCGATCGCTCCGTTGCCGATGACCGTCATGTCGGAGTAGCCGGCATGGTCCTCGTCGATCAGGACGCCGGTGTTGTCGATGGCGCCGTCCTGGTCCCGCCAGGTCGAGCCGTCGTCGAAGGACGATCGGACGTTCAGGCCCACCGGGTTGTTCCCGGTCTTCGGTGTGGCAGGCGCCGACAGGAGGATCCGGCTGTGGGTGGCACCGCCGCCCCAGCGCTGGCGGAGCAGGGCAGGATGAGTGGGTGGGGCGATGATGTCGTTGTCGGCGCGGAAGGCGGCGGCGAAGGTCTGGCCGCCGTCCTTGCTCACGCCGCGGGCGAGCCCGTGGACGGAGGTCTGGTCGTCGACGGCGCCGTTGCGGGCGATCACGAGGATGCCGCCGTCGGCCTGCTCGACCAGGGTCTGCTCGCTGAGCCGGAGCACGGACCTGTCATAGGTGGCGGTCGCGCCGATCTGCCAGGTGCGGCCGTGGTCGTCGCTGTAGATCAGGCGTACGCTCTGCCGGCTCCCGGTGGCGAAGTAGACGGGGACCACGAGCCGGCCCGCGTACGGGCCGCGCGTCAGCTGGATCCCGTGCCCTGGCCCGGTGGCGAACCAATCGTTGACGCCGGCGGGCGCCTTGATGACGCTCGTCAGGTTCTTCGGCGCGGACCAGGTCAGTCCGTCGTCGTGGCTGACCTGTACGGCAGGCGTGCGCGGCGTGGTCTGGGTGGCTGTGGGCTCGGACGTCGAGAACAGGAACACTTGGCCTGCCGAGTCGGCGACGACGGTCGCGTTGCCCTGGAGGATCGCGCCGCGCGCGCCGGCCAGGACCGTCCTGCTCGGTTCCCAGGTGAGGCCGTTGTCGGTGGAGCGCCGCATGACGACGTCGAAGGCGCCATGGTCCAGGCAGTTGTTCTCGTTCCGACGCTCAGCGAAGGCGAGCAGGACGCCGGTCTTCGTCTTGACGGCCGCTGGGAGCCTGAAGCAGGTGGCCACCGGCTTTCCTGTGCCGGGGTCGGTCGTCATGTACTGCTTCCACAGGGTCTGCTGGTGGAAGGCGTTGGTGGGCGGGGCGGCCGCGGCGGGGGAGGCGGTGACCGCCAAGGCTGTCACCGCGCCCATCGCGGCACTAAGAATCCGTAATCTGAGGATGAACGTCCTTGCCATGCCCGTGATCATTCCATTTCCGGGGGGCCATCCAGCCCGGCTTCCCGTTCCCCGGGGGCCGTCGACATCGCGACCTGCCCGAGATAGTTGGAAGTGCCGTAGAGGTTCGGCTGCCACGGCTGCTCTTCTAGACGGTTCGGGTGAAGGGCCGGCCGGCGAGGTCGACTCCGGTGATCGCGCCGGTGTCGTCCCGGGAGAAGAAGCCACGCTGTCCGGTAAAGGCGCCGTCGGTGATGACGTACTCGTCAGTGTCGCCGGGCAGCAGGCCGAACGGGAAAGGCGCGTGGTCGGCGGGCAGCTCGACCTCGGAGTTCTCGCGGATCTCCGGCTTGATGAGGACCTCGAGTGTCAGCCCGGCACCGTCGGCTGTGACGGCGAGCGTCATGACCTCGTTCTCGTAGCGGCCGACGATCTCCCGGGCGCGGGTGTCGTCGTAGGGGGCCGGTTCGGGGTCGGCGTCGGTCACGCCCAGGTAGTGCTGCAGCGCCCACCGGACGACTGCCTGGTTGCAGGGGATGCCGTCGGGGTTGGCGTTGGACATCACGACGACGGCGAAGTTCCGCTCCGGCACCAGCAGGAGCTCGGCGAACTGGCCGTTGGACGAGCCGCCGTGCCCGGCGGTGCGCACCCCGTCGACCTCGCGCAGGAACCAGCCCAGGCCGATGGCGTCGCCCAGATTGCTGGCGCGCAGTTCGGCGGTCGGCTGCCTCATCCGGTGCAGCACTTCGGCGGGCAGCACACCGGTGCCGTCACCGAGGTGGAAACGCGCCCAGCTCAGCAGGTCCGAGGCCGAGGAGGCGATGCCGCCGCCGGGGTGGTCCCCGCCCCAGTGCCGCCACGGCCGCGAGATCGACAGCGTGCCGTCCTCACCCTTGTCGTGTCCTACGGCGAAGCGCCGCGTCATGACGTCGTCGCGGGAGGAGAACGTGTTCGACAGCCCTGCCGGTTCGAGCACCAGTGAGGCGACGGCCTGATCGTAGGGCTGGCCGGTGACCTTCTCGATGACGCGCCCGATCAGGTTGTAGCCTGCTTGGCTGTAGGAGACGCGAGCGCCGACCGGGGCGATCATCTCCAGCTCGGCCATCTTGGCCACATACCGGGCCACGGCGTCATCGCCCTCGCCGGTGTCGGTGATGACCCCCCAGTCCAGGCCCGCGGTGTGGTTGAGCAGATGCGCCACGGTGATCTCGGCCGAGACCGGGGCCTCGGGAACATAGCGGTGCACCGGGGCCTCCAGCTCGACCCGGCCCTCGGCGACCAGACGCATCAGCGCGGTCGCCGTGAAGGGCTTGGTGACCGACCCCAGCAGGAACAGCGTCTGCTCATCGACGGGTAGCGGGTTGTCGATGCTGGTCACGCCGTGGCCGGCGTAGATCTCCCGACCGTCGGCCCACACCCCGGCGCAGACGCCGGGGATGCCGAACTTCGTGGCCGTCGCCTCGACGAAATCGGACAGCGTTTCCTGTGACACGTTCGTTCTCCTTCTCGGTCGTGTGTACGGACGCCGCGGCGCTCACCTGGAGCGCTGGTCATGGCTAGCGGTTGGCGTCGGCGGCCCGGTCCTTGAGCTGCTCCGCCTGAGCGTTGAGGGAGTCGGCGAGCTGCTTGCCCTGGGCAAGTGCTTCGGCGCGCACCTGCTCAGTCGCCGCTCGGACATCGACCTGCTTCTGCTCGGCGGCGAGCCGCTCGGCCTCAGCAGCCCGGACGGAGGCCTGCTCGACGGCGGCGCGAGCCGTGGTCATCGTCTGCTCGGCCTTCGTCTGGGCGCGCTCGATGCGGGCGGCGGCCAGCTCGGACGGCGTCGTGTTCGACATGAGATCTCCTCGTTCACCTTGGTGTGTCTTGCCTGCACTCAGAACGATGGCCGCCACCGCTGTTACCGGCCTGACGCCGCGCTAACGCGCACGCTCAGCCCCTATCAGTGACAGGCCGGCACGGCTCAGGCGACATAAACCCTGCCGCGGCCGAAGAGCCCGAGAACGTCCGACCGATACGGGTTCCGATCCGTGACCGGGACGGCACGTTCACCGGAGGCTTTGACTCGGTGGCAGGTGTGCGGGTCCCCTTGGCCAGTGCCAATAACGCTGGTCGACGCCACCTGGTGTAGGAGCCCGCAGCCCCGTCCCGGATGGTCCGGGACGGGGCTCGGGGGTGTCGGTCGGCTTTCCAACGCGGCGGCCCCGGCGACTACCGGCGTCGCCTCCGCTCTGGCCTTGGACAGCGGGGCGGGCGAGATCACCCCAGATCTTGGCGCACTGCTTTTCCGACAGCCACGCCCGCAGGTGAAGTTCGATACGCCGGCTGCCGTGAAATGGCGGCATCTGCGCGGAAAGCAGCATGATCAAGTCTTGGAGTGGTAGCGGGCGAAACCCGGACCGGGCGGCCCATCATGTCTTCCGGCTTGGAGTTCTCTTGATCTTCCTGAGGGCCTGGCCTGAGAAACGGGTCCATCCCTCTCTGCCTACTTGAGTCCACCGAGACGAAGGGCATCCTCGATCTCGCTGAGCTTCGCGGACGGCAGGACGCCCGCCTGCCCGATCAGGTCTTCCCTGGCCAGGGTGACCAGCCAAGTGCAAGGGATGAGGTCGGGACGTGGAAGTGCGACTCTCAGGACGCCTTCGAGAGGCAGTCCTTCGGGGGCACCTACTGCCACCTCAACGGCCACGCCGCTGAGATCGGTGCCCGCGGGAGCGACGACCTGCATCGCCAAGAAACCGGACGCCTCTTCTCCCGACAGCAGTACGACTGCCCGCTGCTCGTTGAAATCTGCCCACCAGACTTCGCCACGTCGCATATGTCCTCCTGATACGGGACGGCGCGCCTGCGTCGCCCCTTCGACCGCCGCCTACTCCAGGCACAGATCGTAATGTTGGCTGGTCAGGGCCGACGATAAGACGGCTGCGGCCACCGCTGATCATCGGTGTGTGAAGACTAACGATCTTGCGGTGGCCGCAGGTCACAGCGTAGACCCTGCTCGCTGGCGGGAAGCGTTCGAGGGCCTGATGAGCCGGATAGCCGGCCGGTTCGCCCGGGTTGAACCCCGGCGTCGGGTACGGGATCTGATGCTGGGGCTGCTGTCGGACCTGCCACGCAAAAACTGCTGGAGCATCGCCGAGTGGGCCGGAGAGGCCACCCCGGACGGCATGCAGCACCTGCTCGGCCGGGCCCGTTGGGATGCCGACGCCGTGCGCGATGACGTGCGCGAGTACGTCCTGGAGCATCTGCACGACGAGGGTGCAGTGCTGGTGGTCGACGAGACCGGCGACGTGAAGAAGGGCACGCACACCGTCGGTGTCCAGCGCCAATACACCGGCACCGCGGGCAGGATCGAGAACGCGCAGGTCGCCGTCTACCTGGTCTACGCAGGTCAGCGCGGCCATGCCGCCGTGGACCGGGAACTGTATGTCCCCCGCTCGTGGACCGATCAGCCCGACCGCTGCCAGGCGGCCGGACTCGACCCCGACACCGCCTTCGCGACCAAGCCGGAGCTTGCCGCCCGCCTGATCGGCCGGTTCCTCGACACTGGGCACCGCGTGCGCTGGGTCGCGGGGGACGAGGTCTACGGCGGCAACCCGAAGCTGCGGTCCGCACTGGAAGAGCGCGGGGTCGGCTACGTGCTCGCCGTCGCCTGCTCACATGAAGTCACCACCGGTGCGGGGAAGTTCCGCGCGGATACCCTGGCCGCGAAGGTGCCCAAGCGGGCATGGCAGAAGCTGTCCGCCGGAGCCGGGGCCAAGGGGCACCGCTTCTACGACTGGGCCGTCATCGACCTGGCCGAACCCCGGCCCGGCAGCCGCCAGCTGCTGATCCGCCGCAACCGCACCACCGGTGAACTCGCCTACTACCGCTGCTTCTCATCCGTCCCCGTACCCCTGACCGCCCTGGTCCGCGTCGCTGGATCAAGGTGGCGGGTGGAGGAGACCTTCCAGTCCGGAAAGGGCCTGGCCGGACTCGACGAGCACCAAGTCCGCCGCTACACCTCTTGGTCCCGCTGGGTCACCCTGGCCATGCTCGCTCACGCCTTCCTCGCCGTTGTCCGCGCCGACGAACACGCCCGGTACCCCGCACCTGACGGGCTCATCCCGCTCACCTGCAACGAGATCCAGCGACTGTTCATCACCTTGGTCGTCCGGCCCGTGCGCGAGGTAGCCCACCGGCTCGCCTGGTCCGCCTGGCGACGCCGCCACCAGGCCCGAGCCCAAGTCGGCCATTACCGACGACAAGCCGCGAATCAGAATTGAAGATCACGATCTACAGCTGGAGTACTAAGAGCAACCGGCGAGCAACCAACGACGTATCTCGGCCTCCCCACGAAGCCCCCGAGAATCGAGAAATCGCAGGTCAGGCAGGGTGTGGAGTGGTAGGGCGCCCGGGGCTCGAACCCGGAACCTACGGATTAAAAGTGGAGCGCTGGTTCTTGGCTTGGTGGCGCGATGACCTGCTGTCAATCCACGTGATCTTGTGGGGAGGCAAGTAAGCGTTCCGCGCATGTTCCGGATCTTGCTTCGGGCCCCAAACGGTTAGTGGTGCGGGCGTCCACCCATGGCACATGCGATGCATCCAGGACCACCGAGCGCAGTTGGGGCGTGGCCGTCAAGAGCCAGAAGGTATGTCGTTCTCTACCGACGTGGAGCGACGGCTGTATCGGTGCGACAAGGACTCGATCGTGTACACGAGAAGAAGGAGCATGGCAGCCAGGACGAGACCATGCTCAATCCACTGAGCAACGGCACCCAACCCCCATGACTCAGCGGCCAAGCTTTGAGGATCACCTGAGACGATGCCGACGATGTGAGTGAAGACGATCCAGGCAGCGACGACTGCCATCAACCAACTGGGCCAAACAGGGTTTCGATCAGCCCCGATGGTGTTCCCGCGGCGTATCTGAGCACGCATCGTGCTGGGGAGGTTTCGATCACTCACGAAGGTCAATATGGCACGGCTACCTATAAAGGCGAAAGGGTGTTCCTGGATAACGAACAACTGGCATGCGCGATGACGAGTGATCCATGCGCGGACGCACGCGAACGTGTTCAAAGGGGCGCAACCTCATCTCGCCTCTAGGAGTAGAAGCCTCTCCCGTACTCCTCGCGGGGCTTGGTGAAGTCGTTGGGACGCACCTCCCGGAGGTGTTCGTGACGCTCGGCGAACCTGTCGATGGCTTCGCGGATCGTCTCACCGAACTGCTCGCGCATGATCACTAAGGCTGGAAGGATGCGCTCAGCAACGATGTGATCATCGACGACATCCCAGATGTCTCTCACAAGAACATCTTCCCGTAGTTTCAGCTTGGGACTATCAAGATCACGCCTGCTGGCCTGGGAAACGCTGACGTGGTAGCCAGTGCATGGCTGTCCGTCCTCTACCACGTGATCTAGGATCATCGACCGTGACATCGTGGGCGAGCAGATATCGGTCGGGCGATCACGTCGCGGTGTGGAACGACCTGCGAGCCTTTGGGTCTTCAGGCGTGCCTGAGAGTCTTCGAGGGGATGCCGAGGAAGTCGCACGCGAGACCATGCGGCGGGTGGCTGCCAACATGGATGTGCTGGTCGACCGGCTCTCTTCTGCTAGGTACGCGTTCGCTTGCCCTGATGCAGTCCGCCAAGCCCCCACAGAGGATGATTTCGAAGCGATTGCGAAGGCCGAAGCCATCATCGGCCCCCTCCCTGTAGCGCTTCGCGCTTGCCTGGAGATCGTGGGTGCGGTCGACCTGTGTGGGGATGGGGGCTCAATGCTGCCTCACGTCCGCTACCACGCACCCGCACGCGAGCCAAGGGAGCTTGACCCCGACCCTCTGGTCCTCCACTCGGGCCGAATGCTCTGGGACATGCTCAATTCGACCGTGGGAGACACCAGTACGGGGTGCGCCTGTACGGATCCCGAAGAAGATGAACTGTGTGAGTTCCATGCGAACGGTTTCTTCTTCAGCATCGCTCCTGATAGGGCGGCTAAGGCGAACTTTAGTGGGGGAGATCACTACATCCATCTCCCGAGCGCGAACCCCGACCCGCCGCTTAGGGGCACCCCGGTATCGGGGTCCATTTCGCTCGTCGAATACCTGCGCCGGTCCCATGCCTGGGGAGGATTCCCCGGCTACGCCACCCGACCTGCGCATATTCCTCCGCCGGCTCTTCTCGAACGGCTCCGAAACCAGCTACAGAAGTTCTGAACAGGGATGGAAGGGCCATACTGCTGTCAGCTCGGGAACTGCAGCGATCACGGTCGGTCGATCAGGGGTTCCCTGGTTGGGATGGCTGCCGGTCGAGATGTGAGTAACCGTGGTTGACCGCTCGTTCCCGCGGCTAATGGCACGACGATCACTTCTCTGAGTGGCGGCGCGAGAACTTCGACATGATGGCGAGCATGGAAGATCTCCGTCCGCCCCTCCGCTTAATCGGCTACTGGAGCAGTGCAGACACGCCGGACTGGCCCAACCCCAACGACTGGGTCGATCTCGATTGGGACGACAGGGAACGGGAACTCGTCGCGATCTATCTCGCTGGAGGCATCCACGCCCCTTATGCCACGGCAGGGCCCTCCGAGTGCCGGATCTGCAAGCAGGCAAACGGCAGTTTGGAGCTGACCGATGGGACCTACCTCTGGCCCGAGGGGCTGGCCCACTACGTTCGAGACCACTCCGTGCGACTGCCCGAGGTGATCGTCCAGCACGCCTTGAAATGGATGGATGGATGGATGGCGAAGACTGGAATGTGGACACGTCATGGTGGAGGACGCTCGGCAACGGTGCAGTGTGATGCCTAGATGCGCCTACGCGCATACTCTCTTCTCCTGATCATCCCGTCTGCCGTCGACCCGCCCGAAGGGGAAGCGGGCCAGGGCCACGGATACCAGATGGAGCGCCCAACTGGACGAACGATCTGGTATCCGTGGCCCTGGTCTGCTCGGCTTGTCCCGGGTCGATGGCGGGCGGGATGATCAGGCCCCACCTCAGCCACCAACAGACTTGCGGCGACGCGCTCACCCTTGGCGATCATCCCGGAGCCGGAGCGCCCCCGCCGGAGGCGAAAAGAAGTTGGTAGGCCAGAGGGCTCTCATGGAGCATGAGCGCTCATGGGGATGTTCAACACGGTGAAGTTGCCCGATCCACTCACCTGCCCGAACTGCGGAGTAGCTGGTATCTGGACCGCGCAGTTCAAGTTCGGAGCGACGGACCTTCTTGAGTATGAGGTGGGCCAGCAACTGAACTGGGATTACAGGTGGGCTGTGGAGGGTGAACGTGGCCATCACCGTGTGATTGTTCAGGGCGTCTTGGAGGGCTGCGCGCATTGCCGCACGCATGACTTCGGCGACTTGTGGGAGATGGTCGTCATTGAAATTGTCGATGACGTGATCGTCTCGGCCGTGCCGGACACCAGCGGTGACGGTTGGTGGGCAGAAGGCTGGCGAGTGCTTGAGGCATAGGGCAATGCTCAGTTGAGCGCGGCCCGAGTGGCGGGCGCGCGCGAGAACGGCCCCCAGGCCGCACGCGCAGCGTGCGGCCCGCAAGCTCGGGTCGCGTGGCGGCGCTTGCGCCGCCCTTGATTCCTATGAGCCCAATTCGGCAAGTTCGGTGAGCGCGCGTTTCCACGGGTAGGTCTCGAAGCGTTCACCGCCCGTGCCGGGTGCGTGTGGCTCGAACTCGCCAGGTCCGAACAGTACGCGTACGCCTTCGGTGCGTAGGTCTTCCACGCTTCGCAGGAATGGAGCCCTGGAGGCGAGCACGCTGTTGACGAAGGGCACGATCACGACTGGGATGCCGAGTCCGGGCGCTTCGGACAGGAGGCCCAGGGCGTAGGTGTCGGCGATGCCTTGGGCGAACTTGTTGATCGTGTTGTAGGTGGCGGGGGCCACGATGATGGCGTCTGCTCGGGGCGATTTGGGCTCGGATGGCTTGCGGTACTGGCTGCGGACAGGGCGGCCGGTCTGCTGTTCCAGCTTCGGCGCGTCGATGAAGTCGAGTGCCGGTGGGGTGGCGATGATCTGGACGGTCCATCCTTCGTCCTGGGCCAGGGCGACGAGGCGGCTGACGTCTCCGGCCGGTCCGGCGGCGCAGACGATGATGTAGAGGACCTTGCCGGGTTGGGTCACGCGATGACTCCCACGGATTCGGCGTACTCGCGAGCTTCGCGGCGCACACTGATGGGCGCGGTGGCCAGGATGTCACGGACCAGCCGCAGGGCCGCTTCCCGCCCTGCGACTTCCTCGGGCGCGATCTGGCCGGCGGCTCGGAGGATGTGCAGCGCCTGCTCGTGTTTGCCGCACATCAGGAAGGCGCTGGAGGTGTCGAGGAGGAGTGTGGCCTTGCGTTCGTTGATCGGTAGCTTGTCGATCTCGACGTGCCGTGCGTGCTCGATGGCGGTCCCGGCGTCGCCCAGTCTCAGCGCGATGTTGACGCGGTGGCACAGGACGTTGTTCGGGCCGAACGCGGTCCACATGTGGTTGCCGTCGTGTCCGAGTCGAGTGCCTGCTTCGGCGGCCTCGTTGAGGAGTTCGGCGATGTTGGGGCGGTCGCCGCTCTCCGCGGCTGCGACTGCTCCGCGGAGCAAGAGAGATCCGTAAATCGACAGGTCATCGGGAGACGGATCGCTCATGTCGGCGTCCATGCGTACGGCTGCCGCGCGGGTCGTCTCCGTGGCTGCCCTGTGGTGCCCCCGTCCATCAGTGCATGGGTGATGATGCGGGAGCTTGAGCCGATCATGAGCGGGCTCTGGCTGGCCTGGGCGGCTTGCATGCTCCGGTCGGCTGCAAGCCAGGCAAGGCCCTTGTCGTCCTGCTTCAACAGGATGGAAGCCGCGACGTGGTGAGCCTCGGCCGACAGGGCGTGCGCCTGTAGCTGGGCGTCGCCGGTCAACTGGGAGCATGCAGCTCGGAGACTGCGCAGCAGAGTGGGCAGGGTTTCGGCGACCTGTCCGTATCGACAGGCTTGGTAGTTCTGCTTCGCGGCCACTACGGCGGTGGAAAGGGCATTCAGGTCAACTGGCCCATTGGCCGGAGTGGTGTAGTCGACCAGGACGGTCGCGAGATTTTCGATATGGCGGCTGGCGTCCAATGCTTTGTCCGGTTGTCCCAGGACGGCGCTGAACAAAGCGGCTCCGGTCAAGCCGACGAATTCACGGCGTCGCACGCTGTCACTCTCTCCCCGATCGGTGAGACGGGCGGTGAACGAAGTAGCGCGTCGATTCGGAACAAACCCCAGGTCCTCGGGCGTGAGCTGGGTGACTTCGGCGATCGCCTGCCGGTATGGCTCGCGGGGCCACCTGACCTCGCCGGCTTCCCACCGCCTGATGCGCTCCTCGTCGCAGACCAGCTTGTGCTTGACGCCGCTCTTGCTGAGGGTGACCATTTTCGCCATTTCGGCCCGGGTCAAACGCGCGTTCTCCCGCCATGCGCGGAGGTGAACGTTGGGCGTCGCCTCAGCCATAGCCAACCTGCTTTCCGACGGGGGGCGAAAAGGGGTTAAGAGGGGGGCCTCTTAGGTGGTCTCGCCATTCGGTTTTGTCGGTGAACTTGCCATCAGTCAACAACGGTACGTCAAACGGCCTTCCGCCACAGGGAGCGCCGGACAAACGAGGAGATGGCGACGGTGATCCGGCCAGACGAGATGAGCGAGACACGCCCTTGCCCTTCATGTCGGGGCGTTGGGTCCAAGCTGCGCACCTCGCGTCGTGCGCTGCTGATGGCGCAGGACGGTACGGATCAACAGACGGGTGGGGAACAGGCGTGTCTCGACTGCCTCGGAGACGGCCGGGCCGAAGGGAGCGGAACGTGAATCCAACAATCATGGCCCTGGCGATGGGTGACCTCGGGAGGCTGGACGGGGAGAACAAGCTCGTTCGACTACGTGACCAGCTCACAGACCTCGGCATCAATGCCGAGTTGCGGGACAGCAACAGTGCCCTCCTCGTGCGCACGCCCGAGCCGGGGCTGCCGGTGATGGTCTTCGTCGGATACGGCGGGCTCTACTACTCATGGCAGGACGCCAACAAGCGCCACAGGGCCGATGATCCGAAGGGCGCGGCCATGGCTCTGGCCGACTACATCAAGAGCCGCTGAGACGGGCGCGGCGAAGTGGTGTTGATCCCGCAGGGAGGGGTTTCTGCGAGATCCCAGGTTCCCGCCTCGTCGCGTCTCCTTCTCCCCGGTAGGCAGGCCGTGGCCCATCCCCCGCCCACCTGGCGGTGCCCGTCGTCGGCCTACCGGGGTTTCTTGCTCTGGCGATGGCGCCACATGGACAGGCGCATCGGAGCGGGCTACGCTCGCACTTGGTAAAACAACCTGTTGGGTGCAGGACGGTCATGATGTCACTAGAGTCCGTGCCGCCGAAGTATGCGCAGCTCGTGCAGACCCTTCAACGGCGTATCGAGTCGGGGGACTACCCTCCGGGCTCTCTTCTTCCCAGCGAGAACCAGCTGATCCAAGAGTTCGGCGTCTCGCGTCCCACCGTGGTCGCCGCCCTTCGCGTGCTGCGCGAACAGGGCTGGATCGAGTCCCAGCAGGGCAAGGGCCGCTTCGTGCGCGGCCGACCTGCGATGGCCTCGGTTGAGTCGAATCGCCCCGGTCAGGCGTACCTGACCAACCCGGAGACCGACTCTCCGGGCGAGGTGATCGAGGCGGGGGCGGTCGCCGTACCGAACCGAGTCGGCGCCCTGCTCGACGTGCAGCCCAAGGCCAAGGCGTTCCTGCGCCGGCGGCTGATCGCCCGCGACGGCGAGGCAACCGAGCTAGTGTCGCTGTGGCTGCCGTTGGAGCTGTCCGAAGGGACCGACCTGACCAGCGGCGAACCGCTGGCGCAGGGGTTGCGTGAGCATCTGAAGGCGCGCAAGGGCGTCCGCTTCGATCACATCGTGGAACAGATCACCGCGCGCATGCCCTCGGCCGATGAGGCCAAGAAGCTCGCCATGCCGAAGAACACGCCGCTTCTGGCGGTCTTCGGGGCCGTCCGGGATGCGTCCGGCCGTCCCCTCGTCGTGGTGGAGGTTCTTCTTCCGGCCGACCGTCACGAGCTGGAAGACGCCTATCCGATCTCGTAGGGGTTATGTGCAGCGCCAGTCCCAGTCGCTGCCGTGGGAGTCGTAGACCTCCAGGATGTACTGGCGCCCTTGCATCTCGTCCGGTTCCGCGAACCACAGGGTGATCCTCGCTGGGTGCTCGGCTCCCGCGATGGCGGCCTTGCTGTAGTAGCGGCGGACCTCTGCTTCCGAGAGCGAAGTATGCAGGGTGAGTCTGACACGGTAGTCGCAGTAGTCGCCGCTTCCGCCGCCCATGTTCTTCTGGATGGTCGCGTCACCATCGCCCCAGAAGTAGTTGCGCGTGTTCGGCGGAAGCGGGTAGTCGAGTACTCGGCTGTACAAGGCGTCGAGCCGTTGGTTGTCCCGCCGCACAGGGATCATGATCAAGACGAGCAGTACGGCAAGCGGCACACAGATCGCCGCTAAGCATCCCCAGGCACCCCGTGTCATGAGGCCGCACCCTAGGGCATGGGCGGTGCTGGCTCCTAGAGCTTGATCGTCTCGATCCAGGGCCGCGAGGTGTACCTGATGGGTTAGCTGAATGTCACCCGCGGAGCCCACCTAGGCACTTGACCTATCAAGTGCGCTCTTCTTATCCTCAAGAGACTTGATAGGTTAAGTGCCTATCACTCGACAGGAGGAAATCATGGCTCTGCAAGGCCCCATCCCTGTCACCTTCCCCATGGTCTTCCCGCACGGCTGCTACATCGTCGGCGAGGTCGAGCCCGTCAAGGACTTCGACGCCTCGACCAACGGCCGGTTCGTGCAGGCCCGCGACAAGCTGACCAGTGAACTGGTCTGGCAGGTCGCTGTCATGGACGGTGACCCGACCGTCAAGGCCGCCCAGAAGACCGTGGCGGTCAAGATCCTCAGCCCCGTGCAGCCGGTGCCTCCGTCGCCGATGCCGGGCCTCCCGTTCACCCCCGTCGAGTTCGACGGCCTCTCGGTCACCCCGTACGTCAACGGCAACGGCCGTCTGGCCTTCTCCATCAAGGTCCGCGAGATGCACGCTCCCCGCCACACCACCCCGAGCAAGGCCCAGGCCGGAAAGGACGTCGCCTGATGACCCGACGCCGTACCCCTCGAACCAGCGTGATCCGCCTGACCACCGGCCAGGCCGCGCGCACCCTGCGCCACCCCTACTCGCTTCACCCGCCCGTCCTGGCGCTCGACTTCGGCGCTACCTCGGTCCTGGTCACCACGGCCGGACCGGTGACGGTGGATGACCTGAAGTTCGCCCGCCAGCTCGCCCGCGAGGCCGCGCTGTTCGTCCTGTCGCTGGAACGCCGCTTCAGCCAGGCCCATTGCGAGCACCGGCACACCGAACAGCCGGCCAAGGCCTCCACCTGCAAGGCGGCCTGACAGCAAGGCGGGGCCGCTGGAAGCGGCAACTTCCGGCGGCCCCTGGGTTCTCCCACGACTTCCACATCACGAGAGGTTCCAAGCTTATGTTCCGCAGGCTCCCCGGTGACGAGGCGCGCACCCTCGTCACCACCACCCCCGACACGGCCGTCGTCTTCCAACCGGCCGTGCTCAAGACCCCCGCCTTCCTGACCATCCTCATCTACCTGTGGCGTTTCCTCGTCGCGCTCGTCCGTACCGTCTGGCGGCACCCGGTCGCGGTCGCCGTACCGGCCAGCCTGGGCGGCATCTGGCACCTGTATGGCTGGCCACTGGCCGCCTCCGTGGCAGGGTTAGTCGTTCTGGCGCTTACCGCCTGGGCGTTCATCGATCGCGGCTCCTTCACTCGACTGATCGGCCGGCGGCTGCTGGCCTGGTGGCGGCTCGTGTGGATCTACCGGCGTCACTGGCAGTCGGTCACGTTCGTCTCCGGGCTGGCCAAGCGCATCAACGGCCGGGACTACCTGCCCTACCTGGTGCGCGTGCGGTGCGATGGCTGGGCCGACCTGGTCACGGTGCGCATGTTGAAGGGGCAGGCGGTCAAGGACTGGACCGACCGCGCCGACAACCTCGCCCAGGGCTTCGGCGCCACCTCCTGCCGTATCGCGCTGATCAAGGGCGGGCGGCTGTTGCTGACCTTCCCCCGATTCGACCCGCTCGCCGCCCCCATCCCCGCGCTCCCGATCCCCGGCGAACCCTCGGTCGGCCCGGTCGAGATCGGCAAGCGCGAGGACGGCCAACCGTTACGGCTGAAGATCCTCGGCACACACATCCTGATCGCGGGCGCCACCGGAGCGGGCAAGGGCTCCTTCCTGTGGGACACCATCCGCGGACTGCTGGCAGCGATGCGGGCGGGCCTGGTGGAGATCTGGGCGCTCGATCCCAAGCTGATGGAGCTGTCCTTCGGCCAAGAGCTGTTCACCCGCTATGCCGCCCACCCCGGCGACTGCGCTGACCTGCTCGAAGACGCGGTCGATGTCATGCAGAAACGGGCCGCTCGCTTCGCCGGCCAGCAGCGCAGCCACACGCCGACTGTCGAGGACCCGTTCGTCCTGGTGCTCGTCGACGAGATCGCGTTCCTGACCGCCTACCAACCCGACAAGCAACTCCGGCAGCGCATCTCCGCCGCGCTGGCCACCCTCGCCACCCAGGGCCGTTCGGTCGGGGTCGGCGTGATGGCGGCCTTGCAGGACCCGCGCAAGGAGGTCATGAACATCCGCAACCTGTTCCCGGACAAGATCGCGCTCAGGCTGGACGAGTCCGAACAGGTGGACATGGTCCTCGGCGACGGCGCCCGCGACAGGGGAGCGCTGGCCGACCACATCTCCCCCGTCCCCGAGCTGGGCGCTGGCGTCGCGTACATGCGCCTCGAAACGAGCCCCGAACCGGTGCGGGTGCGGGCGGCCTACGTCTCCGACGCCGACATCCGCGCCATGGTCGCCGAGTACGGGGAGGCCGCGTGACAGATCGCTCTCTGCCCCCGACGGTACGACTGGCCATGCCCCAGGCCCGCGATGTCCTCGTCGAGGTTGCCAAGCTGCACGGCGTCTGTATCCGCCCGGTTCCGCTCAAGCGCCTGGACACCCACACCGGCAAGTGGGAGATCATCGACGTCCCGTGCGGGGCGACGCTGGACGGCAAGTGCCCGCCGTGCGCCAAGCGCAACAAGCAGCTGCGGACGGCCCAGTGCCGCGAGGGCTGGCACCTGGACGAGGAACCCGCCATCACCCCCGACCCGGCCAACGAGGAACAACGCTGGCTGGTCGAGTTCCGCGCCGACATCCAAGCCCAGCGCGACCAGGCCGACCGCCTCGGCGAAGACACCACCGACCTGGACGCGGTCATCGTCGGCCTGGACGAGGAGATCAACGAGGCGGGCATGCGCGGCAACGTCCTCGGCCGCACCACCCCCAGGCGCACCCGCTCCACCCGGCGGCGCCAGGACGCGCCCGACCTGCCCAAGCGCACGATGACCAACACCACCCTCGGGCGGACCTTCACCGGCTCGGACGGCGCGACCTACCGGCCGTCCCTCTTCGTGACCCTCACGCTCCCTTCCTACGGCAAGGTCATGAACGGCGCTCCGGTCGATCCCGACGCCTACGACTACGCGCGGGCCGCTCGTGACGCGCTGCACTTCTCCAAGCTGATCGACCGGTTCGTGCAGAATCTCCGCCGCGTCGCGGGCTACGACGTGCAGTACTTCGCCAGCGTCGAACCGCAAAAGCGCCTGGCTCCGCATCTGCACATGGCCATCCGCGGCACCCTGCCACGCGCGGAGGTCAAGCAGATCGCGGCGGCCACCTACCACCAAGTGTGGTGGCCACAGGCCGACGAAGTCCGCTTCGACGGCGATCACCTGCCCGTCTGGGAGGACGGGGCTGGCTACCTCGACCCGGCAACCGGTGAGGTCCTGCCCACCTGGGATCAGGCGCTCGACCAGCTCGACACCGACGAGGATGCCCAACCGGCGCACGTGATCCGCTTCGGCGACCAGGTGGACGTCAAGGGCGTGCTCGCGGGCACCCCGGATGCCGACCAGTGCATCCGCTACCTGTCCAAGTACCTCACCAAGAGCCTCGACCAGGCCCTCGACGGCCAGGCCCAGCGCGAGCACGCCGCCCGCTTCCTCGATGCCCTCCGCTACGAACCCTGCTCGCCTGCCTGCCCGAACTGGCTGCGCTACGGCGTCCAACCTAAGGGTGCCAAGGAGGGGATGACTCCCGGCCGCTGCCGGGGCAAGGCCCACAAGCCCGAACACCTGGGCTACGCCGGTCGCCGTGTCCTGGTCTCCCGCAAGTGGAGCAACAAGACCCTGACCGAACACAAGCAAGACCGCCGCACCTGGGTCCTGCAAGCCCTCGGCCAGACCGACGAGGCCCCGGACCCGCACCGCTACCTCTGGCGGCCAGTCCCGGCCGGCGACGCCAACCTGGAGCCCCTGACCGTACGCCTCCTCAGATCCGTCCATGAACGGCAGCGCTGGCGCGCGCACCTACGCGAGCTGGAAGCGCAAGCCACCGGCCAAGATCTTTCGGCAACCGAGGCGGTGGCGGCGTGAAGAGAGACGAACTCCTCACCGTGGCCCAGGTCCTCGACGAACTCGGCGGCATCTCCCGCCGCACCTTCTACCGCTGGCGCGAGATCGGCAAGGCGCCGCAAGGCATCCGCCTGCCCAACGGCGAACTCCGCATCTACCGCAGCGACCTCAATGTCTGGCTCGAATCCCTCCGGAGTGCAGCATGAATACCTCGTTCAAGGTCAAGTTCTGGGACATTCGCACCAACACCCGATCGGACGGCACGAGCAAGAAGCCCCGCGTAATCTCGCACACCGTGCGCTGGACAGTCGGCAATCGCGAGAAGTCGTCCACCTTCAAGACCAAGGGTCTGGCCGAGAGCTTCCTGTCCGAGCTGCGGCAGGCCGCGCGCAAGGGCGAGGCGTTCGACCTGGAGACCTGTCTCCCGTTGTCCATGCTCAAGGACAAGGACGCCCGGACCTGGTACTCCTTCGCGGTCGCCCACGTCCACGCCTGGTGGCCTCACGCGGCGGCCAAGTCCCGCGAGGGCATGACTGATGCGCTGGCCAACATCACGCCCGTGCTCAGCAAGGACGCCCCGGGCCGTCCGGACGACGAGGTGCTCCGAAGGGCGTTGCGGGAGTACTCCTTCCTCCCACCGGATCGCCGCCCGACGCCATCACCCGAGATCGCCAAGGCCGTCCGGTGGATCGAAGCGGCTTCGCTCCCCTTGAGCGCCCTGGAAGAGGCCAAGCAAACGCGCGCTGTCCTGGAGGCGCTCTCGCTCCGCATGGACGGCAAGGCGGCGGCGACCTCGACCTACCGGCGCAAGCGGGCCGTCTTCCATCACGTCCTGGAGTACGCCGTGGAGCTGGAGGAGCTGTCGGCGAACCCGCTCCACAAGGTCAAGCTCCGCAAGGTCAAGACAACCGGCGAGATCGACCGCCGTTCGGTCGTCAATCCCGCCCAGGCACGCGAACTGCTCACCGCGGTGACCTATGTGGGGCGTTCACGCGGGCTGATGATGGCGGCCATGTTCGCCTGCATGTACTTCGGCGGCCTTCGACCTGGTGAGGCGTCGGCCCTACGGATGAAGGACTGCGTTCTCCCGGAGAAGGGTTGGGGCCTGCTGACCCTGGAGAAGACGTCGCCGGAGACGAACAGCCGCTACACGGACTCGGGGGAGAGCCACGACGAGAGGGGCCTGAAGCACAGGGGAGAGAAGGCGACGCGCCCGGTACCCATCCCGCCCGAGTTGGTGAAGATCCTTCGGTAACACATCAAAGATCACGGAGTCGGTGAAGATGGGCGGCTGTTTCGCACCGGCCCAGGGAAGCCGTTCCCTGGTTCGACGGTCTCGAAGGTCTGGCGGGAGGCGAGACCCTACGCCTTCACGCCCGATCAGGTCGCGTCACCGCTGGCGGGCAGGCCGTATGACCTTCGGCACGCGGCCGTCTCCCTTTGGCTCAACGCAGGGGTTCACGCTCCGGAAGCGGCCGAGCGAGCGGGGCACGGGGTCGACGTCATGCTGAGGGTGTACGCCAAATGCATCGACGGTCAGCGCGAGGTCGCGAACGAACGCATCCTCGATGCCCTCGCCGCATGACAGGGCCCTCGACAGAAGGACCCCGGGAACCCTCGGGGTCCTTCGCCGTTCTGGCTGCGGAATGCGCCCTGGAAGCTTCCGAACCGCACGGTCGACCTGCGGAAACGCGCCAAGATCCATTCCGCGTATATTCCGGGAGGTGTGGCATACGGCGGCATCCGGTGGCATTCGGCTGCCCACGTGGCTCACGCCGTACGGGAGAGAAACCCCAGCTCAAGAGCGGGATTCGAGGTGAAGAGTGGTAGGGCGCCCGGGGCTCGAACCCGGAACCTACGGATTAAAAGTCGCCAGACTTTATGCCGAGCCGTGTCGCAACATATTTTAATGTATCACTCCGGCCGCTAATGTCGCTTTCAAAATGTCCAAGAATGCCGCCCGGTGTTATGTCGTATCAGGTGCCGACGAGCATCCACCGAGCAACCATAGGGCGGATGGCGTCTCTTGACCGTTCTCATTTTGCATTTGATTGGCGAGCTGACGTCCCGGATGGTCGCGACATGCTGGACCTTCCGGAGTCTCCAGCCGGTAGGTGTACTCCAGGACGAACACCACCACCGCAACCAACCGGGACAGCCGCTGGCTGTTTCCAGGCCGCCGCACTGGCTGGCCAATGGGCGGGCCACGGTGCAGAAAGAATGGCCACGATCGCGGCACCGGGGAAGATCCGAGATTCCTGCTGCCCCAACCAGGCACCTTTAGTCATCACCAGCGGTGATAAACCCAGTCCAAATCAGCGGCTTCCGCGCTGGCGGGATTGATGGATGATAAAAACACCGCAACGATCTGGTTGACACGATCAAGAACGTCTTCATGCCACCTAGACCTCGCGACCACCACCCTGTCCGGCACGCCCCCGGGAGGAATCGGCATGAACGCCACCGTCAACCCCAGCACCCCTCACGATCGCGCTGTCGAACCCTTCACGATCAACTACCAGCATCTGCGCATCGCCCAGATCCTCGATCCGCCCGGGCTGCGGATCGAGGGAGAACTCGACGTCGCCACGCTGCCCGCCCTGACCTGGGCGCTGGCCGCGATCACCGGCGACGGCGACATCTGCCTCGATGTGGCCGCTTTGACTTTCATTGACGTCGGCTGCTTGCGCGCCCTGGTCACCACCGCCGCCCGACTGGAAGACGGCCACGTGCTGATGCTGCGGTCCGCGCAGCCGCAGCTGCGCCGCCTGCTGGAGATCACCAGCTGGCACGGGGCGCCCCAGCTTCGGCTGCAGAACCCGCCGCTGCCCGCGCTGACCGTTGCTCCACTGCGCCGGCTCCAGCACATGTTGGGCTTCCGGCAGCCACCATCGCTCGCCTGATCACCCCGAGCAGCCAGATACTCAAGGTGGCATTGACCAGCAGGACCAACGCCCACAACACGGTCAGCCGGACGAAACACCGCCGGACCCGCTCGTGCTTCACGATGACCGCGGGCAGGCGGACATAGTCGAGGATCAGCTTGCCCACCAGCGGGCGGCGCAGCCGCACCGAGGCCAGGAACACCAGGCTGATGCAGATGGTGCCCAGCTCGGGCTGCAGGAAGTAGATGATCGCGCTGCCGCTCCACAGCGCCAGCGCGGACCGGGCGGTAATCGCGACCATGGCCAGGATCATGGTCCCGGAGACCGGGCGGCGCAAAAGTAGCCGCCCGGCCACGCTGCCGTACACCCATGCGAGCACTGCGGCCAGCGCGCCGTTCAGCCCGAAGAGGGTCAAACCGGCATAGAACACCGCTAGGGGAATGACCACACCGTCAAGAAGCCGGGGCACAGCCTGTCTGGCCAGCGTCCTGACGCCGGGGAGCGACACCCGCACCGGGCCCACATTGACCGGTCGGGCGCCGCTGTCGATGCTGGCCTGAACGGTCGCCACGATGTCCTCTGGATCCGAAGGCACGTGGCTGAAGGCGACCCAGCGTCACGTGACCCCGGACATTTATCGGCACAGCCGCCTAAAGGAAGGCGGGTGGCCGGGTGCTTCCAGTCAACGCCACCCACGGGGATTCGGATACCGGCATTCCCGGCAAGGCTCATCACCGCCGCTGATCAGCAGAGCGCGGCTCCACGGCCTGACACTGCAGCGCTGTCACTTCTCGTCGACATTCTGTGCGCGAGCCAGAGCATCGATCCAGAGGTCGCTTTGAGGCAGCTCCTTCTATTCCGCCAACCTCAGCGGGCAGCGCCGATGCCCGCCTGGTGGAGCGCGAGGGGACGGATTCCCGCTGCGTTCCCCTTGGGCGGGTAGGTGTGTCAGGTTCGCTATCGCTGCTGGTGATGGGGCTTGCTGGGATTGGCCGTTTCCGTTGGCTCGCCGATCACCTTGACTGGTATCTGACCAGTCGGCGCATCTGGCGTCGCTGTCGTCGTGAGGGGGTCGTGATGACCCTGGACGCTGAAGGTATGAGTGGTATCGCGCGCGCCGGTCTGAACGGTCAGGC
>NZ_JBEZDO010000048.1:0-55173 GCF_040648355.1 Nonomuraea sp. NPDC049152
ATCTGGATCCACCCGAGCGAGCCTGTGGCGAGTTGGCTGAAGGGGTGGCGGACCAGGTCGAAGCCCTCGCGGGTGAACGCCTGCGTCAGGGCGACGACGGTCCAGACGGGCATGGCGGCCGCCGCGGCGGCCAGCAGCGTGCGGGTGGAGGCGGAGCTGCGGGTGATGGTGGTGGTCATGTTCCCGGTTCCCTTCGTGGTTTTGCCTACGCGTCGTCCAGGCGATGTGACAGGGAACGCAGGAAGCTAAGGTTGCTCAAAAAGGAGTACGGGATGCGATTTCTCTTGACGAGCGTGGGCGAACAGAAGGCGGACGAGACGCTCCAGATCGAGATGGGCAAGTTCATCCAGGAGTTGACCCAGGCCGGGGTGCTGCTGGCCACCGGCGGGATGGAGCTGGGAGGTAGCGTGCTCAAGTCCGTCGGCGGCGAGCTCACGGTGACCGACGGACCCTTCGCCGAGGCCAAGGAGATGGCGGGCGGGTTCGCGCTGATCGAGGTGGGGTCCAAGGAGGAGGCGCTGGAGCTGTCCCGCCGATTCTTCAAGATCATCGGCGATGGTGAAGGCCGGATCCAGCAGATCTACCGATGAGTGCCGCACGGGACGCCCACGGGGCGGTCAACGCAGTCTGGAAGCTCGAGTCCGCGCGGATCATCGCCGGCCTGACCAGGATGGTCCGCGACGTCGGCCTGGCCGAGGAGCTCGCCCAGGACGCGCTGGTGGCCGCGCTGGTGCAGTGGCCCGAGCAGGGCGTCCCGGACAACCCCGGCGCATGGCTCATGACCGCGGCCAAGCGTCGCGCGATCGACCACATCCGCCGCAACGAGCGGATGGGACGCAAACACGAGGAGATTGCCCGCACGCTGGAGCGGCAGGATCCCGAACCCGACGACGACGTGCTGCGCCTGATGTTCATCTCCTGCCACCCCGTGCTGCCCGCCGAGGAGCGGGTCGCGCTGACACTCCGGCTGCTCGGCGGCCTGGGCGCCCTGGAGATCGCGCGGGCGTTCCTGGTGCCGGAGCAGACCGTCTCCCAGCGCATCGCCAAGGCCAAGCGCACCCTCGCCGAGGAGCGGGTCCCGTTCGAACTGCCGCCGGGGCCGCAGCTCGCCGGCCGGCTGACGTCCGTACTCGACGTCATCTACCTGATCTTCAACGAGGGCTACTCGGCGACCTCCGGCGACGACCTGATGCGCCCGTCGCTCGCCCTGGAGGCGCTGCGCCTGGGCAGGCTGCTGGCCGAGCTGGCACCCCGCGAAGCCGAGGTGCACGGCCTGGTCGCTTTGATGGAGATCCAGGCGTCACGCGCGACCGCGCGCACCGGGCCTTCGGGTGAGCCCATCCAGTTGCACGAGCAGGACCGCGGGCTCTGGGACCGGCTCCTGATCACCCGCGGCTTCGCGGCGATGTTGCGGGCGAGGGAGGCAGGTGGCCCGCTCGGTCCCTACGTGCTGCAGGCGGCGATCGCCGTCTCCCACGCGCAGGCGGGGACCGCGGAGGATACGAACTGGGCGCAGATCGCGACGCTCTACGAGGCGCTGGTACGGCTGACGCCGTCCCCGGTGATCCAGCTCAACCGGGCCGTGGCCCTCGGCATGGCCCACGGCCCTCAGGCAGGTCTGGACCTCGTCGAGACGGTGGCCGCCGATCCGGCTCTCAAGGACTACCACTTGCTGTCGGTGGTGCGCGGCGACCTGCTGGCCAGGCTCGGCCGGCACGACGAGGCCGGCAAGGACTTCGAACGCGCCGCCACGCTCACCCGCAACGCCGCGGAACGCGCGTTCCTCCTCAAACGCGCCGCCACCGGCTCGCCTCAGGCGCCCTCGAAGCAGACGGGCATCACGCTGGGTGAGGCCGCGGATGGCTTTCTGGCCCGCGGCGACCTGAACGCCGAGACGATCCGCTCCTACGGCCAGACCCTGCGCCGCCTGCGCCTGGACCTCGGCCCCGGCACCCCGCTGGCCGACGTGACCACCGGGAAGGTGGCCAGGGTCTTCGCCGTCGCCTGGGGGACGGCGGCGCCCAAGACCTGGAACCGGCACCGCGCCGCCGTACGCTCATTCTCGTCATGGGCCGCCATCGAGGACCTGTCGGCCGAGCTGGGCAGGAAGCCGGAAAGCCGCGAACGACGCCCCGCCGTACACGGGCCGGACCTGGACGCCTTGTGGCGGCACCCGTCCCTGCGCGAGCGGACGCTGTGGCGGCTCCTGCACGAGTCGGGAGCGTCCGCGAGGGCGGCCCTGTCACTCGACATCGAGGACCTGGACCTGACCGCTCACCGCGGCCGGGTCACCACCAGGACAGGGCCGGTCTGGATCTCCTGGGGGTACGGCACGGCCGCCCTGCTGTCCGAGCTGGTGGCTGGCCGGACTCGGGGCCCCCTGTTCCTGGCCGACCGGAGACCCGCCCCGGCTCGCCCGCCCAAGCCCGCCGACCTGTGCCCGGACACGGGACGGGGGCGGCTTTCGTACGAACGCGCCGAGTACCTCTTCAAGAAGGCCGCGGGCTACACCCTCCACCAGCTGGCTTTCGGGATGAAGCATTCCATCCTGAGCGCACCGGGCGAACGGCAGACGGAAAACCGCGACTGAGTAGGTCATTCGGGACCAGACACACGTGCCGAATGGTGTATTCAGTGAGCCGCCGGGCCTGGCTCCTGCGGGCAGCGGCCGTCAGAAGAGGACGGAGGAGAAGTTGTCCAGCTGCACCCAGGTGATCTTGTCGGTGGCCGTGGCTCCCAGGACGACGACACGTCTCTGACGTCTCCGCCTCAGTGTCCGGCGGCGTACTCGGCGAACGCCTGCGGGTTGTCGAGCATGATGTTGTGACCGGCGTCGGGGACGGTGACGACCCGGACACCCGCGGCCTCCAGTTCCTGCCTGCCCTCCAGTGGCTGGGACTTCGCCCCGACCAGGAACGTCCGCGGAATCGTCAGCTCCATGAGCAGCTTCCTGGCTGATGGGGTGGTTCCGGCGCGCAGGCCGTACGCGCTGCGGTGCAACGCGATGGGATCGGCCAGGCGCATGGTCGCGGCCCACAGCGGCCCGACCAGGTCCAGGATCTGCGCCATCCCACCCTCGGCGAACTCGGCCTCGGTGAAGCTGGTGACGCCGAGCGCGCCAGGCGCGGGTGGCGGCACCGGATCGAGGGTGGCCTCGGCCAGGACCAGCCGCGACACCAGGTCGGGCCGTCGCCCGGCCAGCGTGATCGCCACGGCGCCGCCCATGCTGTGCCCGATGACCTCGGCGCCGCTGACTCCCGCGCTGTCGAGCGCCCTGGCCAGCGCGTCGGCGTGATCCTCCAGCCGGTAACCGAAATCGGCCGGCCGGTCGCTGAGCCCGAAACCCAGCAGGTCCATCATCAGCGTGCGCCGCCGGGCCACGGACGGCAGGGTCATGGCATGGGTGAAGTACGCCGCCGCCTGGGCTCCGGCGCCGTGAACGCACACCCGGGTGGGTTCGTCGCCCGCGATCTCCACCCAGCGGATCCTCGCACCGTCAGGCCCGGCTACCGCGTCCCTCATGTTCTTCCTCGTTCTGTCGATGGCTGTCTGCACCCCGCGCACCCGGCTGGGCGCGCGGCGGGCAGATGCGGTCTACTTGGCAGGCGGGCAGAACTTGACCTCGACGACGCCGATGACGTTGCCGATCGCGTTGTTCCAGTCGCCGTTCACGCTGATGGCGATCGTATGCCTACCGTCGCGGCTGCCCATCGTGTAGTCACCCTTTCAGACCGGTGTGGGCCAGGCCCTCGACGAACTGCTTCTGGGCCAGGACGAAGACCACCAGCACCGGCAGCGCCGTCATGGAGGCCGCCGCGAGCTGGACGTTCCACATGGGACCGCCGTAGGCGTCGACGAACTGCGTCAGCGCCTGGGGCAAGGTGAACTTCTCCGGACTGGAGAGGAACACGATCGGTTCCAGGTAGAGGTTCCAGCTGTGCAGGAAGGTGAAGATGGCCACGGCCCCCGAGGGCGGGGCGGGCCAGCGGGAGGCCGATGCGCCGGAACGTGGCGAACCGCCCCAGGCCGTCGACGGCCGCGGCCTCTTCGAGCTCGCGGGGCAGCACCAGGAAGAACTGCCGCATGATGAAGGTGGCGAGCACGCTCGGCGCGCCCAGCACCGGCACCAGGATGAGCGGCCAGTGCGTGTCGGTCAGCCCCCAGCCGTGGAAGAGCTGGAACAGCGGCACTATCGTGACCTCGCTCGGGATCAGCAGACCGGTCAGCACGATCACGAACAGCACGTTCGAGCCGCGGAAGCGGATCCGCGCGAAGGCGTAGCCGGCCAGCGCGGAGACCGCCAGCGTGCCGACGGTGACGACGACGGCGATGTAGAGGCTGTTCCAGTACTGCTGCGCGAACGGCTGCAACGCGAAGACCTGTCGGTAGGCCTCCAGGGACGGCCGCTCGGGCCACAGCGAGGGCGGGAAGGCGAAGATCTCGCTCACCGGCTTCAGCGAGGAGGTGGCCATCCACCAGGTCGGGAAGACGAACGGCACGCAGAGCACGCACAGCAGGCCGTACAGCAGCGTCTTACGCCTCATGGAACACCCACCTCCTGCGCATGCGCCACTGCAGCAGGGTGAGGGCGAGCACGATCACGAACAGCAGCACCGACAGCGTGGCCCCGTAGCCGAAGTGGTGGAACTGGAAGGCCTGCTGGTACAGGTAGTAGACGAGCACGGTGGTCGAGGCGCCGGGACCGCCTTGGGTGAGCACCGCGATCTGGGCGAACACCTGCAACGATCCGGCGACCGTGATGATCGAGGTGAGCAGCACGGTCGGGCTGATCATCGGCAGCGTGATCCGCCGGAACCGGGTCCACGCCGAAGCGCCGTCCAGCCGGGCCGCCTCGAACAGTTCCTTCGGCACGCCCTGCAGCGCCGCCAGGAAGAGCACCATGTTGAGCCCCACGTTCTTGAAGACCTGGACCACGATCACCGAGACCATCGCCCACGAGCCTGTGCGCAACCAGTTGGGCCCCTCGATGCCGACGACCTGCAGGATCGCGTTGATCCCGCCGTTGTTCTGGAGGAGGAACCCCCACACGATCGTCCATGCCACGAGCGAGACGACCACCGGGGAGAAGAACAACGTCCTGAACACCGTGGTGCCGCGCAGCCGCTGGTTCAGCAGGACGGCCAGCAGCAGCGCCAGCGACAGGTTGAAGACGACCAGCCCCACCGAGAAGAGCCCCGTGGCCGTCAGCACCGACGGCACGTTGGGGTCAAGAGGCGTAAGACACCGGTTCCTCGCGTATACCTTCCCGTCTCGCTCACCGGGCCCGGCCCATCCGGTAGTGCTGGGCCGACTCGACTTTGTCGAGGCTGCTCCCACCCTCCCCGGTGATCCCCGGATCAGGCTGCCTCCTGCTTCACTCCACCGCTACGACGGCAGAGCGACGGTGGTTTTTCACCTCCGTTCGGACAGGCAGCGCTTTCCATGGCGCACTGACACGAGTCTTACCGACACCCCAAAAGGGGCAGCACTCCACGGCGTTGAGGTCGAGGCGAGGATCTCTGGTCATCAATCGCTTCCGTGCACCTCGGAGCGCTTAAGTTCACCTCGTTCGCCACGAGCCCCGCCACGTGCCGAGACTCATCACGCAGTGAGCGCATTGACCAGTGTCCTGCGGTTGCGCAACAGCCAGCGGGCTGAGCGCGCCCGCCAGGCCATCGCCCATAGCCCCACGTGGTGGGTGGTCATGCCTGGGGTGACGCCCGCGTCGTCAGCCTCCCAAGCGATCTCCGATATGACAAACTCCACCATCAGCTCGAACATCCTGGCCCGGTCCACCCGAGCCAGACCGTAGGCGTCGACCATCGCCCGCACCTGCTTGGCTCTCTCGTCGAGCGGGGGCAGGCCTTCCAGCTCTGCCACGATGTCGTCGTGCAGCTTGGCGTTGAGCCAACACGCCTGCGCCAACTCAACCAACGGGTCGGTCGGACCAGCGAACTCCCAGTCGATCAGGGCAACCGGAAGGCCGTCGCGAGCGACGATGTTCCACGGTGCGGTGTCGCAGTGGCTGATGATCCTGCGTCCGTCGCCGACCTCGCGACCGTGCCACGGAAACCAGGCGGCGTCTTTCGGCGGCTCGAATGCGCCAGCCGCATCGTGCAGATCCCTGATCAGGCGGCCCACGGCCGCTGCCCCTTCGAGGGACCAGCCGCCAGGATGGGCGAAGTCCCCCTCGATATAGGTCAGGGTTTCCCTGCCGTCGGCGTCGTATCCAGTCCCGACCACGCGCGGGGCGGCGGAGAAGCCCACGTCCTCGAGGTGGCTGAGCAGCGCGTGTACGGCGGGCGTCCATGGCCCCGAATCACGCACCACGACGTCGCCACGACGGTGAACAGCGCTTCGCCCGACCCCAGTCGTCAATTCGATCTCCGTCACGACCCTATGTTCGCAGCCGCGTCAACCGAATTGGGCGCCGTCAACGAACGTGCTACCAGCCGCCAAGGGCCTCTGAGCTGGTTTATCAGCTAGACGCACGGTCGCGGCGGCATCGGGCCGCGCGCCTTCCCCGCGGCACTCTTCGGCAAGGGCTGAGGACCGGGGTAAGACGCCCAGGGGCACGACACAGACTTCCGCGAAGGTCCCGAACCGCAGCGGCCGGCTCCAGAGGCCGAAGACACGGTCCCCACACGGAATCCCGTGACGCCGTCGCCGATCGCGGTCACGCGCCGGGCCATCCCTTGCGGGAAGAGACCGTGACGCGCCGCCCCGTCAGCCGGGGAGTATCCGAACCTCGGCGCTGGGCAGTGTGGTCCACCAGCGGTCATAGCGGCGGTAGGTCCGGGGATCGCGGCCTGTGAGGAGCGTCATCAGCGACCCGGCCTCCGCGGCGAGTCCTTCCCATGCCCCGGCCGGTAGACGGTGGAAGGCGGTCGCTTCGATCCCCCCGTCGACCGGGCGCCACACGCCGGCGACGTACCCGTCGACCAGGAGCGTCGGCAGCACGTCGCCGTTCGACCTGGCCACAAGCTTGCGGTAGTCCGGCGGGATGACGCGGCTCCGGTCGGCGTAGGCCAACAGGGTGCTGTCCCACATGGCCATCAGCCTGGGCGGGGCCGGGGTGTCCTCGGCGGGGAGCGGCGCACAGGGGACGTCGAACAGCTCCGTGCCGTCCGGCCCTTCCAACCGCTCCAGCACGCCGGAGAGAGCGCCCAGGGCGTCCCGGGCCCTGGAACGCTGGACCAGGGCGAACTGCGCCACGTCTGCCACCGACGCGGGGCCGAACCCCTCCAGGTAGCGCTGCGCCAAGGTCCGCAGGTACTCGTCGGAGATCTCTCTTCCCCCGGACGTCGGCGGCGTCCTCGCTGCGACGTACGACGGCCGCGAACCGAACGACCACGGCCCGCCGGTGGGGGCGTGCAGCAGCGGCGCGAACGACCGCAACGCCCACCACACGCCCTTCGGAGGAACTCCGAGCCGCGCGGAGAGCCATGCCTCGACCTCGGCCGCGGTACGGGGCTTGCCCGCGAACTCCAGCAGGTCCGGGAGCAGGGCGTCGGCGTCAGCGGCGCGAAGCCCGCTCGCCGTGAAGCGCGAGTCGCCAAGCCTGGCCGCTCGCAGCGTCGGCTGCATGGCGGCGTGCATGGCCGGATGGTCGTCTACGTGCACCACGTGCAACGTGATCCGCATCAGCGTCGCCTTGACCAGCGTGTGGTCGGCGAAGGCGACGTCGAGGTCGACCGGGTCGAAGGCGGTGAGCCGGTTCCACAACGCGAGATACGGCGAGGCGGGCTGCTGCGCCTGCAAGGCGACCACGCGCCTGGCCGCGTCGACGACGCCCAGCTGATGACGCCGCAGAAGCAACTGCCGGGCGAGCGTGGCGCGATTGAGCCGCCGGGCGGTGATCCTCATGATGCGCTGGAGCCGGTCGGCAGCCGTAGCCGCTGACGGACCCGCTGGATCCGTTCGGCGTTCCTGGCTTGATCATCAATGCCCAGGCGGGCCCTTCGCTGAAGGCGCTCGGTGACGATCGCCCCGAGTGTCGCGTCGCGCCACTTCTTCCACGTCTTCGGGCGCCTGCTTTCCAGGCGCCGCACCGTGGACTCTTCCGCTCCCTCGTCGACGACGCCTGTGATCGCATCGAGGGTCTGGCTCACTTGCCGCCTGTTGGCCCGATGAGGGGCACTCTTGTTCCGGCGAATGGCCTTGCGGGAACTCTTGTCGTTCTCGCCGTAGTCGTTCCGACGATCCTTCGTATAGCTCAGCCGCTTCTTCTCCTGCGGACTTCTTCGCCTTCTGACCGCCTTCACCACCTTTGGTCACTCATTGATCCAAATGTAGCGAAGCTCGCGCTCCTTGCCTCCCTGGACGACGCACGTCCACTGGCTGCGGACGACGCTTCACAACCGCAGCCCCAACCCGCGCTCCAAGCGGTCTCGGCCACCCTGTGAGGCGCCTCTCGACTCCCTCGGCGGCTGGCGGGGTGGCGGCGAGGGCTGACGAAAGTCAGGGGGAGGGCTGCCCCATCGTCCACTGTGTGACACCTCCCCCGACTTCTAGCGTTCCTTCCCGACGGGCAGACGGCTTAGGAGAACGTGATGAAGACAAGCAGGATTGTCGCGATCGCCGCCCTCACCGGCACCCTGTTGCCAGTGTTGGGAGTGGCGGGCGGTGCCTCGGCGGGAGTGACGCAGCCCGGCGAGCTGAGCGCGACCGTGATCGACGACTACATGCATGACTATGCCGAACGGACCGGACTACCCGGCGCCATGATTGCCGTCACGAAGGGGGACACGGTGGTCCATGTCGCGGGCTACGGCCACACCGCCGACGGCGAGCCGATCACCAAAGACACGCTGATGCCGCTGGCCTCGATCTCCAAGTCGTTCACGGCCTTGGCCGTGCTGCGCCTTGTCGACCAACGCAAGATCAACCTGGACGCTCCCGTCCGGACATACCTCCCCGAATTCACCATGGCCGATCCCCGCGCCGCGAGGATCACGGTGAGGCAGCTCCTGCAGCAGACCTCGGGGATGAGCGACCGGACCTTTCCGGAGCTGACCCTCCCCGCGCCCGGCACCCTCAAGGACGCCGTCGCCATGCTGCGCACCGCCCCGCTCACCACCGAGCCGGGCACCAAGATGGCCTACCACAACCCCAACTACGTCGTCGCGGCCAGGCTCGTCGAGGCGGTGACCGGAACGTCGTTCGCCGACCATATGGCCGCCAAGGTGTTCCGTCCGCTCGGCATGACATCCACCAGCACGGTGGACACCACGTTGAACCTCCCCGGCGAAGGCGCGGGATACATCCGCGCGTACGGACAGCTCATCCGACGGGTCCACCCGAAGTGGTTCATCAACGGTTCGTACGGCGTCGTGAGCACCGCCGACAACATGGCCAAGTGGCTGATCACCCAGAACGGGTCCGGCCGCGTCCTTCCCAAGGCGACAGTGAAGATCGCCCAGACTCCGTCCGGCGTGGGCGGCAGCACCTACGGCATGGGGTGGGACGTCGGGCGGACGGTGGCAGGGTCGCCCCGACTCCGGCACACCGGCTGGTTGCTCACCCACAACTCCGCGCAAACCCTCCTGCCGGCCAGCGGGTACGGCATCGCAGTCGTCACCAACACCGGGATGATCTCCGGCGACGACGCACTCCTCATCAGCGACGACCTGATCGACATCCTCGATGGCCGCCCCGACGCTGCCGCCACGCCCTTCACTGACGTCGCGGACCCGTGGCTGGGCGGTCTGAGCCTGCTCAACCTCGCGCTCGGAGCCCTGGGCCTCTACCGCGCCCAGACCTGGGCCCGTCGCCACGCGAACCGCCCCTTGTGGCGGCGGCTCCTGCGGCTGGTTCCCTATTCGGTGCCGATCGTGTTCTTCGCCGGCCTCGCCCATCTGATCGGCATCCTGATGAACAGGGTCGGCACGTTGAGCCAGATCACGTATGTCTGGCTCGCGCTGTACGTCTGGGCTGCCACAGCTGCTCTGGCCGCGGGCGCGGTCATCGTCGCCCGGTCCATCCACACCATCCGGGTCATCCGCTCTGCCCGCAGAGCGGATGAGGAAACGATCATTTCTCGCGCGGGAAGCGATCTTCAGAACGGACATTCCGCTCGCGGCCAGGCCTGCTTGTGAACACCCCGGCACAGCGGTCCGCTCATCGTGATCGGGTGGCTGGTATCGGTGGGCATACCTCCACACGGGGCGCCACGCTGAGGCGCTCCAGCACCACGAGATCATCAGGCCGGTTCCGGTGCGCCCGCGCGACCTCCAGACGCGAAGTGCATGATCCGCGCCTACCGGATCACTCGATGGCGCCGGATTGGGTGAGGAGGTCCTGATACCAGGTGCTGTACGGGTGGTTGGCCGCCGGATAGCTGGCCAGCGGGTTGGTGGCGTTGCTCACTGAGTCGAAATCCCAGCCGCGCACGAGCCGTCCCGCCTGGCGTGCCTCGGTGATGAACGAGGACTCGGTGGCGGGCGCCGCGTAGAACAGTGCGCCCTGCTGGAGCTCCGCGCTGTTGCCCCGCTGGAACTCGTTGAAGGCGGTTTGCTGGTAGCGGATGCGGTCGCCGGTGTATCTGTCGGTGTCCATCCGCAGGGTCTGGGACGGGGTCGGGCCGTCGGCGCCGGTCCACACGTGTACGCGCGACGTGCCGCTGGTCGAGGTGGACTTGTCGTAGCGGGCGTCGGAGGTCTTGGCGTTGCCGCTCCACGAGACCGTCATCGCGCCGGCGTTGAGCACGCCGTCCCACTCCCAGTTCTGGCTGTTGCTTTGGCTGCGATGGATCTCGCGCAGCCGGGTGCCTGCCGCGTCGGTGAATCTGATCGTCGGCAGGACGCCGTTGTCATACTGGCGGCTAGGCGACCAGGTGATCTCTCCATCGGCACCGAGGTGACCGACGCGGTACCACAGCGTGGTCGCGTTCTGGGACTGGTGGACCTCGACCAGATCGCCGTTGTCGTTCAGCGCGACGGCCGGCGTGACGCCGGTGTCGTACTTGCCGTGGCGTAGCCAGGTCACGCGGCCGTCGGCACCGTACTGGCCGGTCCAGTACCAGAGTGCGCCCGTGCCCGAGTCGTGCACCTCCACGACCTGACCGCGGCCGTTGATCGCGACGGCCGGGTGGTAGCCGACGTCGCGTTTGTACGAGGTTCGGGTCTTGCCGTCGCCGGAGATCAGGGGAAGCACCCGGCCGCGCAGCGCGTTCACCGTCGGCGGGCTCGTCGGGTAGTCCTTGGCCCAGAACAGCCGCGGGCCGAAGACGGAAATGAGCTCCTGGTTGAGTGCGGCCAGGTTGCCCTCGGCGTACGAGGGGTTGTCGGTCAGGTCGTCTTTGATGTCGAGCGCGACGACGATCGGCGCGGCGGCGGGATGCTGCGCGGACCAGGCGTTGATCACGTCGAGCCAGTCGCGCAGGAGGTTCGACGCGGGGTTTCCCGTGTGGTCGACCAGGTTTCCGGGAGAGTCGTGGCCGATGGAGTAGTCGTGCGAGGTCGCGTAACCGTTGTCGTGTATGTCGAGTTCGATGAAGCGAATGCCGTGGTCGAGTTGGTAGGCGATCGAGTTCCTGGCGCCGTCGACGTTGCCTGAATAGCTGTTGTGCGTGGCGCGGAAGATCGCCGAGGGTAACGGCGGATCCGCCGACGCATCTGCGTTTCCACTGATCAGCAGCGCGGACGTGGCGAGGGCGAGCACGGACGGGAGGGATCTTGGACGGAGCATCCTCCGATCTTCACATCGGGAGCGTTCCCCGACAATACGATCACATGCTTTCGTCCACGGCTTCATCCCGAACAGCGGCCCGCGCTTGAGAAAACTTCATCCATGCAATTCGCGCGCGTGGGCGCCGAAAACCGGGCCACCTCATGCGTGACCGGCGCAAAAACATGCCGCCTCAGCACCGCATTCTCGCGCCTGGGGAACCAGCAACTCGACGTCCTTGAAAACCTCACACCACTGGCACAGACAACGACGGACGCACGACAAAATAAATGGGTGAAAGAATTATTCAACGTAGGCCCTTGCTAGTGGAAATGCCTCCCCGGCAGCGCCCTGACCAGCGAGATCGCACTTTCGAGCGATACAGGCGTGTGCATTGGCTCGCGGAGCCTGCGGTGGTGTCTTGAGGATGCGCATGCCAGATCCCCTTCCTGTACCACGACCGTCCAGGACGTCAGCTCGCCAATCGAACATAAAACCAGAATGGCCAAGGGACGGCCACCCATCCCATGGTTGCTCGGTGGATACCTGATACGACATAGCACCGGACGGCATTCTCGGACATTTTGCAATCGACGCTGTCGGCCGGAATGATACATTGAGATATGCTGCGGCATCGCCTGACATTAAATCTGTCGGCTTTTAATCGGCAGGTTCCGGGTTCCGCTGCAAGGCCGTACCGCCGTCCATGCGCGGCGCGGTCTCCCAACCCCGCCCGCTCAGGCGCGCCTCATCCACTGCAGCACCGGGGCGATATGGCGGGCGTCCCATGCCGCTAGGGTGTCGCGAAAAACGGAGATCATCTTGTCGCGATCAGCCCGGCTCGCTTGGGCGGCCGCCCTGGCCGCTGCCGCGTATCCGACCTGGGACGCCTGGCAGGTCGAGTACGGGTCCTCCTATGCCGTCCTCGGCTGCGTGGGGTTCTTTGACGGTGGCGGCTTCGACCTCGCAAGACTCGCGTCGGCTCCCCTGGGGGACGCCTACGACATCGCGGATGTGGCCGTCCGGTGGGGCGTGCCCTCGATCCTCGTCCTCACTGGGTTCCTCATGTCGGCTGCCACCGGAAACGGGGCCATCGTCGGCCGCCGCATGGCCGGCCTGCTCGTCCTCCTTGCGATCGTCGGACCGGCCAGCCCCGCCCGGACGGTCAGCGAGCCGGCGTGGGCGGCACCGACGTAACAGTTGCGGTCGGCATCACCATATTTCAAGATCGATCGACAAGCGCGTCAGCGGAAGGCGGCCTAACATGCGCAATCTCAGTCCGGATGAGCTCGAACGCCTGATCCGTTCTCACCGTCGTCTGAAGATGTCACTGCTGGTCACACTCACCGTGATCATCGCAGTGTTCGTCCTCATGGTGCTCTCCGATGTGCCGTTCTCCGGGCTCGGCGTGGGCGTCGGAATGGGCATCGGGTTGCTCTTGCTCATCCCGCAACGGCGCTTGCTGAACGAGCTAGGGCTCACCAACGTGGAGGCGAAGGCGATCATTGGGGCCGAGCGGGAACACCGCAGCGGCCTCGCCGACCTGCCGCCGGAAGCACGCGCCAGACGCGAGGTACGGCGGGCGGGCGTCTTCCTGGTCGCGGGCCTGGTCCTTGTGATCGTCTTCGCCGTCGCGGTCTTCTACTTCTTCGGCCACGCCGGTCAGACGGTGGAAGAGGACGCCCCGGTCGACCCATGGTTCGGCATCAGCTTCTTCGCGGGCTTCGCCGCCCTGTGCACCGGACCTGCCTTTCTCTGGCAGGCGAATCTGCACAAGAAGCGTGCTGACTCCTGGCGTGAGATAGCAGCGAAGGAAGTTCGCTGACGGTGCGGGTGCCGAGAATTCATCCGTGCAGGTCGCACGGGTGATTGGCGATTCTTGTTTGGAGGTCGCGGGTCTCCGACGAGCAGCCCGGCGGGGCACGCCAACCCGTGTATGGTCGGGCAGGTCGAAGTCATCGCAGGGTGCGACGCACGAAGATCCCGGTCGTGCGGATGCCCGTCGCCAGCGACCTGCGGCGGTCGACCACCATCACATTCAGTCGCCGTCGCGTGAGCCTGCTCCCTCCCGAGCGAGGAGTTCGCGAACATCGGGATGCGAACACTTGACCTGTGGCTCCGCGAACGGGATCGTGTGCGCTGTCTGAATCATGGCGGTGCGCCGAGGAGGCGCTGTGGCACGGGTCTTTGTGAGCTTCGCCAGTGAAGACCATGAGCTTGCCGCTCAGATGCATGACTGGCTGGTGGCCGGCGGCAACGAGGTGTTCCTGGACCGTGACCTCCATGATGGCATCGCTGTGGGAGAGGTCTGGGAGCGGCGGCTGTACGAACGGCTGCGCTGGGCCGACGCCGTGCTGTGCGTGGTCACCGCCGCCTACCGGTCCTCGGTGTGGTGCGCGGCCGAGATCGGGATCGCCCGTTCCCAGGGCAACCGCCTGCTCCCCGTCCTTGCTGAGCCTGGCCAGACCCACCCTCTGCTGCCGGCCGGCCAGTACCAGTACACCGATCTGCGGGATCCAGGCACCGCCCGCGCCGCCCTGGCCGAGGCGCTCCGCCGTATCGACGCTGCGGGAGGGCTGGGCTGGCCGGACGACCGTCCCCCCTTTCCTGGGCTGCGCCCCTTCGACATCGACTGGCACCGGGTCTTCTTCGGCCGGCGCACCGAGGCCGAGGAACTCGCGAGCCTCCTGCGATCTCCCGCGGAGAGCACCGCCGACAAGATGCTGGTGGTCATCGGCCCGTCGGGCTGCGGCAAGTCCTCCCTCGTCCGAGCGGGGCTGATTCCGGTCATGGCCGCGGAGCCCGGCTGGCTGACGCTGTCGCCGATGCTGCCGGGGACCGACCCAGTGGGAGCTCTCGGCCGGGAGTTGGCGGTCGCGGCGCGGAAAGCCGGGCTTGACTGGACGGTGGCGCAGGGCCGAGAGCGGCTCGGCAGCGCGGGCCTGACCGCGACAGCCGACGAACTCCTCCTCGCCGGCGCCGGACGCTGGCGGCGGCTTCTGGTCGTGGTCGACCAGTTCGAGGAGCTGCTCACCAGGACCCCGCCCGCCGACCTGGCCCGGTTCGCCAAGCTGCTCACCGCCTCGTCATCCGGGCCGGTACGGACCGTGGTGACCCTGCGGCCTGAGTTCCTCGACCGGATGCTCGTCGACCCTCACCTCAGCGGGGTGCCGACCCATCCCTACCCCATACGGCCACTGGCCAGGGAGTCGCTGAGGGCGGTCGTCGAAGGGCCTGCCCGGCTGGCCGGCATCGAGGTGGACCACCACCTGATCGACCGGCTCATGGCCGACACCGCGACAGGTGAGGCACTCCCGCTGCTGGCCTACACCCTGGCCGAGCTGGCAGACGGCGTCGGCCGCGGCGGCCGACTGCTCACCTCGCGGTACGACCAGCTGGGCGGGGTGCGAGGGGCACTGGCTCGCCAGGCGGATCTCGCGCTGGCCGAGGCGGTCGCCACCGGCCGGCGAAGAGACGAGGAGGTGCTCGCCGGGCTGCTGCGGCTCGTCACCGTCGACGAGGAAGGCCGGCCGACGCGGTCGAGGGTGATCCGCGACGAGCTGCCCGATCCGCTCCCCACCGAGATGGACGCCTTCGTGACGCGACGGCTCCTGACCACCGACACCGAGAACGACCGGGTCGTCATCGGGGTGGCGCACGAGGCCTTCCTCACCGCATGGCCGCCCCTGCGTCAGGCAATCGCAGCCGCGGCATCGGCACTGCGAGCACGCCGCGCCGTCGAGAACGCCGCCGCGGAGTGGAGCGGCGCCGGACGTGATCCCCGCCGCTTGTGGGAGCGCGGCACCCTCGCCGCCTCCGTGTCGGCGACCGGGGCGCGCTTCCGATCCCCGGACGTGCGCGGGCGACACAGGGTCCTGGTCACCGAACGGGTCGAGCTGAGCGGAACCGCCCGCGAGTTCCTGACCGAAAGCATTCGACGCGACCGCTATCGGCGGGGACGGGCCGTGACAGTGCTGTCGGTGCTGCTCATCGTGGCCCTGACCGCCGCGGGCGTGGCCGTCATCCAACAACGCGCCGCCGTGCGGCAACAGATGACCGCGACCGCCGGCCAGTTGACGGCCCTGGCCGCGGCGGCACGGGACACCGATCCGCGCACGGCCTTGCGGCTTGCCGTCGCGGCCGACCGCATCCACCCCGGGCCGGACACCAAGGCGAGCCTGGTCGACATCCTCACCACCACCCGGTACGCCGGCACCCTCACCGGCCACCCCGGCACAGTGCTGTCGGCGGCCTTCTCCCCCAACGGGCGGATCGCCGCCACCGGCAGCCTCGGCGAAGTGATCCTCTGGGACTTCACCGATCCGGCTCGGCCCCGCCCTCTCGGGCGGCTTCGGAGCATCCACAACGGCGCCGCGGTGGGCGAACTGGTGTTCATGCCTGACGGGCGCACTCTGGTGACCGCCAGCTCTGTCAGTAGAGAAGTGCTGCTCTGGGACGTGACGCGGCCCGGTGAGCCGCACCGCCTCGGCGCGCCCCTGACCGAACAGGATCAGCCGGTGTACGCGCTCGCCGTCTCGCCGGACGGGCGCACCCTGGCCGTCGGCGGCAGAGACGGCACGATCGCCCTCTGGGACGTCACCGAGCCGGCGAAGCCCCGATTCCTCCGACGCCCAAACTCCGCCCTGGACAAGCCGGTCAGCGACCTGTCGTTCTCCCCCAACGGGCGCACCCTGGCCGCCGGCAGTTACATAGACAAAAGGATCCTTCTATGGGACGTGAGCAAGCCGGCGGCACCCGACCGGGTCGGCGGGCCGCTCACGACGCCGCCCGACACGACCGGTGTGTATGCGATGGCGTTCTCACCCGCTCACGATGTCCTGGCGGCGGGAGACTCGAAAGGCGCCGTCCACCTGTGGGACCTCGCCGATCCGGCGCGACCTCGTACCCTCGGCGAACCGCTGACCGGCCACAGCGACCTGGTGCGTTCCGTGGCGTTCGCCCGGGACGGACGCACCCTGGCCACCGGCAGCGAGGACGCGGCGGTGATCTTGTGGGACCTCTCCGACCGTGCCAAGCCCAGCCGCGTCGGGACGCTCGCCGGCCATGGTGGCGCCGTGCACGCCGCCGCCTTCGCCCCGGACGGGAACACCCTGCTCACCGGGAGCCGGGACACCACCGCGATCGTGTGGGATCTCCTCGACCCAGCCCGGCCTCGCCCGCAGGGCGAAGCGCTGACAGGGGGCGGCGTGGCGGCGTTCTCCCCGAACGGGCGCGTCCTGGCCACCAGCGCCTCCATGTACGGCAGCGCGGGGGATGAGCACAAGGTGGTTCTGTGGGATCTCGCCGACCCCGCACGGCCGGCCCCGTTGGGCGAGTTGCGCACCGACCGCGAGGGCTCGGTCAACTCGCTGACGTTCTCCCCCGACGGGCGCACCCTCGCCTCCACCAGCACGTTGGACAAGACGGTCTTGCTCTGGGACGTCACCGCCCCTGACACCCCCCGTCGCCTCGGGTCTTCGTTGACCGGCCATACCGGCTCGCTGAAGGGCACCGCCTTCTCCCCCAGCGGACGCGTCCTCGCCGGCATCAGCGGTGACGGCCTGATCCTCTGGGACGTCACCGACCCAGCCCGGCCGCACCGGATCGGACGCCCCCTCACGGCTCCTTCCGCCTCCGCCACGCCGGAGTCCGCCCTTCCTTATGGGGTCGAGTTCTCCTCCATCGCGTTCTCCCCCGACGGGCACACCTTGGCCACCGGCGGCTCCATCACCCCGGCCGACCAGTCCAACAACACCGTCATCCTGTGGGACGTGACCCACCCCGATCGGCCCCGCCGCCTCGGCAGCGCCCTGAGGGGCAACAGAACGGTCGCCTTCTCCCGCGACGGGCACCTCCTCGCCACCGGGAACGCCTTCGACAACACCGTGACCCTCTGGGACGTCGCAGATTTGGCCCACCCGCGCCGCCTCGGCCAGCCCCTCACCGGTCACACCGGAGAGGTGATGGCGGTGGCCTTCTCCTCCGACGGGCACACCCTGGCCAGCGCCGACGTCGGCAACACCATCATCCTGTGGGATCTCACCGACCGAACCCAGCCCCGCCGCCTCGGCCAGCCCTTGAACGGCCACGACCTATTCGTGGATCACGTGACGTTCTCTCCGGACGGCACGACCCTGGCCACCGGCAGCAGCAGCGGCAACGACGTCATCCTGTGGAACCTGACCGGCCTCAACCAGCTCCGAAGCCACGCGGCACAACGCGCCTGCACCATAGCCGGCCCCCTGGACCGCGACCAGTGGCTCCGCTATCTCCGCGACCTGCCGTACCAGGACACCTGCGCCCCCGCCCAGTAGCTGGGGACGCAGGCCAAAGGACAAATGAGAAGCCCCTGAAAGGGCGCGACCAGTGTGCGATCGATGTCCAGGACACTGGTGGCGATGCTGAGCCCGACGATGCCGCCGCGGGCCTATGGGCGCCAAGAACTCGGCCGCCCTATGCGACCTGCGCGTATTCGTGGATCAGCCCGCCGAGATGGTTACGTCAGATGACCCACGGACGGCCGCGGCCATCGGTAGCAGGAAGGAGCGGTTCGATCCGCTCCCCATCCTTATCGGTCAGCTCGCCACGACGCACCATGAGCGATCATCCATCCGCACCCAGCATGATCATTTATCGGACAAGCCTTAGCCTCGCACCGCCTGCAGGGCGCCGGGCCGGCGGCGGTTGAGGCGGTCCAGCGCGGCGGAGGTGGCTTCCTCGGCGGGGAGATAGATGATGAGGCGCTGACCCTCGGCGTCGAGGCTCTCGTAGGCCAGCCGCAGCTCGCCCACCTCGGGATGGACGAGGCGTTCGACGCCGGTGCGGTGGGGCAGGCGCTGGATGGTTCGCAGTCGCTCGGCGAAGGGAGCGCCGGCCATGACAGTCAGCTCGTCGACCAGGTGAACGAGGTGCGGGTCGTTGCGTGATGACTCGGCCTTGAGCGCGGCGAGCTGCTCGTCGGCGATGCGGTCCCAGTCGGGGTACGCGGTCCGCGCCCGCTCGTCGGTGAACACGAACCGGACCCGGTTCGGCGGCTGGCCGTCCAGGAGGCCGACGGGTCCGGCGAGGCGCTCGTAGGCGGCAGTGTGGACGAGCGTCTCGCCGAGCCGGTTGAGCAGCACAGCGGGAGTGGGTTCGAGCCGGTCCAGCAGCGTCCGCATGGTGGAGCGCACCTCCCGCTCGGGCGGCAGCCCGCCGGGGCACAGGATGTCGGCGCCGGAGGCCATCTTGGCCACGTTGCGAAGCTGGAGCCGCTCGGGGACGGACAGTCGCAGGGCGTCGGCGAGCGCGGCCAGAACCTGCGGTGACGGGTGCCGGTCGCGCCCCTGCTCCAGCCGCGTCAGGTAGTCGACGCTGATCCCGGAGATGGTGGCCAGCTCGGCTCGCCGTAGGCCGGGCGTGCGGCGACGCGGGCTGGTGGGCAGCCCCACCTGGCTCGGGGTGACGGCCTCCCGGCGGTTGCGGAGGAAGGCCCCCAGCTCGATGTCGCTCACATGCCGAGTGTACGGGCGGCGTCGCAGGCGGATCGTGGCCCTGGCAGGGCTAGCCTTGCCCCGGCCTTCCCTGCGGAAGCACGGCTGCACAGACTGAATCCATGACCTTTTCCGCCAAAGAGATCGAATATCTGAACAGCCAGCTGCTCGGCAGGCTGGCCACGGTCGGCCCCGGCGGCCGGCCGCACATCGTCCCGGTGGGGGTCTTCCTCGACCAGGAAACCCAGACCATCGTGATCGGCGGCCACGCTGGCACCAACATGGCCGGCAGCAAGAAGTTCCGCGACGCCGAGCGCCACCCTGACGTGGCGTTCGCCGTGGACGACCTGGCCTCTGTCGACCCGTGGACACCGCGCGGCATCGAGATCCGCGGGCGTGCGGAAACACACTCCACCGGAGGCGAGGAGATCGGCAAGCGCATCGGCGCGAACATGCCGTTCGACTCGGCGTGGATCCGCATCCACCCGCGGCGGATCCTGTCGCGCGGGATCGACACCGACGCCTTCGAGCTGTCCGCCAGGGACGTGGCGTGATGCGGTACCGGCTGCTCGGCCCGACCGGGCTGCGCGTCTCGGAGCTGTTCCTGGGCGCGATGACCTTCGACGGGCTCGACGAGGCCCGCAAGATGATCGACCTGTACGGCGGCGCCGGCGGCAACGTCATCGACACCGCCTCGGCGTACCGCGACAGCGAGGAGGTCCTCGGCGAGCTCCTCCAGCACCGCAGGGATCAGTTCGTGCTGGCCACCAAGTACACGCTGTCCCGGGACGCCAAGGACCCGAACGCGGGCGGCAGCCACCGCAAGAACCTCACGCTGTCCCTCGAAGCCAGCCTGCGACGGCTGCGCACCGACTACATCGATCTGTTCTGGGTGCACACCTGGGACCAGGACACGCCCATCGGGGAGACCATGCGGGCGCTGGACGACGCCGTCCGCGCCGGGAAGATCCTCTACGTGGGTGCGTCCAACCTGCCCGCGTGGATCGTCTCCCGGGCGAACACCCTGGCCGAGTGGCGCGACTGGACGTCGTTCGCCGGCTTGCAGGTGCCGTACAGCCTGCTCAAGCGCGACATCGAGCGGGAGTTGCTGCCCATGGCCGAAGCCTACGGAATGAGCGTGGCCACCTATGGGGCCCTCGCGGGCGGCGTGCTCTCGGGCAAGTACACCGACTCGGGGAGCATCCCGACCGGCACCAGGATCAACTCCGCGTCTCTCACCCCGCGCGACCATCAGGCCGCGCGTGCCGTACGGGAGGTCGCCGCGGAGCTGGGCGTGACCGCGTCGCAGGTCGCGATCGCCTGGACGCGCACCCGATCCCGCGCGGTGCACCCGATCATCGGCGCGCGCAACGTGGAGCAACTCCAGGACAACCTGGGCGCCCTCGACGTCACCCTGCCTGCGGACGCCGTCGCTCGGTTGGATGCGGCGGTGGAGTTCGACCCGGGCTACCCGACCGACATCAACACCGGATCGCGCGTCTGGTTGTTCGGCGACGGGGGAGAAAGGCTGGAAGGCAGGGATCGGCTCGCGATCTAGGAGGGCGCTGCTCTCCGCTCAAGACCTATGGGAGTTCGGCAGAGCGGAAGCCTCAGCCCAGGCGTCATGGCCGACGGCGGTGAACTGGCACAGCAGCGCGTTCTTGGAGCCGCCGCCCACCAGTAACCACCTCGACCCGGTGGCCGGACAGCTCGGCGGCCCGGCGCAGCGCGGCCCGATGGGCCGGCGCCAGGCTCTCCAGCACGCAGCGAACGACGGCGGCGCGATCGGCGGGCGGCTCCTGGCCGGTGCGGCGGCATTCGGCGGCGATCCTGGCGGGTATGTCGCCCGGCGGCAGGAACCGGGGCGCGCCGGGCCAAGCTGCGCCGGATGCCCGCCTGCAGACCGCTAGCCAGGCGGGTCGCTCTGGTGACCGGCGGCTGCTCGGGCATCGGTGCGGCCACGGTCCGCCGCCTCAAACGGGCGACACGCTCGCCGAACGCCAGCATGGTCGGGCGGGTCACCACACGCGCGCCAGCGGTGACGGCTCGCTCGACGGCCGCAGCAACGTCATCGACATAAACTCGGAGGTGAGCGGGGGTAGACGGCCAGCCTGGCTTGGCGTCGAACAACATGATGACGCTGTCGTAGCCGGTATCCCGTTGCGGGATACCGGCTACGAGGGATGTTCTCTACTGGGGAACCGCCGGCTGATAGGTCAGGTGGACGACACCGGTCTTGAAGACCTCAGAGCCGGCCAGGCGTAGTGACTTGTTCAAGTCGTCCTCCTCGAAAAGGCGCCGGCCGTGGCCGAGAACCACCGGGTGAACCAGCAGTTGGAGTTCGTCCAGGACGTCGTCATGCAGCAGTGAGCGAACCAAGGTGGGGCTGCCGGCGATGGTGATGTTGCGGCCGGGTTGCTGCTTGAGCTTGGTGAGCTCGTCGGCGACGGTGCCGCTGATCAGGGTGCTGTTCTGCCACGCCACGGTGTTCAGGGTGGTGGAGGCGACCAGTTTGGGCATCGTGTTGATCCGGTCCGCGAGCGGCACTTCGCTGCCGTGTTCTGGCCAGGAGCCGGCGAACACCTGGTAGGTGGTCCTGCCCAGAAGCAGGATGTCGGACTGGTGGAACTGCTCGGCGACCACTTCGGCCATCCGCTCATCGTAGTAGGGAAGGTGCCAGTTCTCAGGCGCCTGCATGACACCGTCGACGGACACGAAGAGCTGCGCGACGATCTTCCTCATCGGTTCGCTCCGAAGAACTTGGCGACGGCGGGGGCGATGGCCGCCGCGTCGACGTTGTGGGGTTGGCCGTGCAGCGTGGTGCGGTGGGCGTCGGGCAGGGCATCGGCGATCGCCTCGGCCGCGGCGGTGATCCAGGGGGTCGTCGCGCCGTCTATGACGACGGTGGGGATGGTGATTGACTTCAGCACCTCGCAGGGCAGGGCGAAGTCTGCGGCGACGTCGGCGTCGTAGGCCAGGCAGCTCGCCCCGGCCGCCATCGCCTCCCAGAACGGAGCGGCCTTCATGCCTTCGACGAACTCGGCGGGCATGAGCACGGCCTTGACCATGAATAGTTCCATCATGTCGCCGAAGCGGCCTTCTGCGCGTAGGGCGTATTGCTGGTCGCGGTAGTCGGCGGGGACGGGCTCGCGTGTACCGGGCAGGATGTAAGGGACCTCCCATAGGGCCAGCTTGGTGATGGGCAGGCCGCGGGCGGCGGCCTGGATCGCGATCATTCCGCCGCCGGAGGTGCCGTAGACCATCGCGGACCCGCCGGCCTGGGTGATCAGGGCCTGGAGGTCGTCGAACTCGCGGTCGACCGAGTACGGAGCGGTGTCTACGGTCTCACCGCGGCCGCGCCGGTCGTAGCTGTAGACGGTGAAGTGTTCGGACAGCAGTGTGGCCAGCGGCGACTCGGCTGTCCGGTCGACTGGCCCGCCGCCGATCACGATGACCGCCGGGCCTGAACCGATGCTGTCGTAGGCGATGCGAGTGCCGTCCTGGGAGGTGACGAAGCTCATGATGATCTCTTCCGATTCGTTTGGCAGTGCTGGACGGGGCCATGCGGGTGGGATTGGGCTGGTTAGCGGATGTTCCCGGCGGCCAGCGTGGAGACGGATTTGTCGATGCGCCGCTGGCGGGTGGCGTCGGTCTTGGCGCCCTCGATCGAAAAGACGTGGGCGCGGCGGTTGCTGTAGGACAGCCGGTCGAAGTTGTTCCTGGCTTCCGGTTCGCGGTCGAGGGCCGCTGCGAAGTCAGCCGGAACGGTGACCTCGCGCGGTTCGGTGTCGACCTGCAGGTCGATCTCGATGGTGTCGCCGGCCGCCACGCCGGTCTGCTGCCGGACGTCGGCGCTCAGGCCGAGCATATGGGTGCCGTTCATCGGTGCCACCGAGCTGCGGAAGGTGTGGCCGGCGATGGTGACGCGGACTTTCGGCCGCCGGCCGGAGCCGAGGGCTTCGATGATCTCGGCCGGCACTTCGATCCCGGTGGCGGTCTTGCCGTTGCTCAGGACGATGGTGTGGAATCGCATGACCTAGGCCGCCTGTCGCATCAGGTGGGCGGAGGTGGCGCAGATCCAGGCCCAGCCGAGCACCACAGCCGCGGTGAAGGCGAGGTTGATGACGGCGTTCCCGGGGCCGGAGGCGATCCCGGCGAAGGCGGCGAAGAAGACGATCCCGGTAGCCCCGCTGTAGATCGCCCATCCACGGCGACCGAGGGCGGCGTAGGCGCGGGCGAACACCAGGCAGGCGCCGATCAATCCGAGGAATCCGATCCCGCCGCAGACGAAGTGCAGCAGACTGTGCCAGCTGACCGGCCCGGGCCCGTCGGGCGTTCCGACCGGGAATCCGAAAGCCGGGTCGGCACGGAAGATCCCGCCGAAGATCAGGCCCGCGCCGTACAGGGCGACCAGCCGCGGCCCCCAGACGCGGCCCCTGCCTGCCCGCACTGCCCGCCGCATTCCGACCGCGGCGGCGACGGTCATCAGACCGGCCAGGATGAGGTTGGCGATCTGGACCCAGCCGAAGCCGCCGTTGGCCAGCAGGCTGGCCGGGTGCCGGGTGAGGTCGAACCCGTCGCGGGTCAGTGACTGCACGCCGGTCACGACCACATACAGCGGACCTGCGAGCACCCCCCAGCCCAGCAGGGACTTGGTGATCCGGGCCTGAGGCGAACAGTCGGTGCGGCGGGCGGTTGCGGTGATGGCGGTCATCTCGGGGTTCCTTCCGTCTCTCTTGCTGATGTCCACAGCTTGTCGGCGGAGGCTTCAGAACGGCTTCAGAACTACTTCCGGTGACCTTGAACCACTAGCCTGAGGCATGCGATTCGGCGTGCTTGGTCCGCTTGCCGTCTGGACAGATGACGGTGTCCTGGTTCGGGTTCCCGACACGAAGGTCCGTGCCCTGCTGGCCGGTCTGCTCCTGGGAGAGGGCCGCCCGGTGTCGATCAGCGCCCTGATCGACGATCTGTGGGGCGATGACCTTCCGGTCAATCCCACCAGCACCCTGCAGACCCGCGTCTCCCAGTTACGGCGGGCGCTGGAGGAGGCGGAGCCGGGAGGCCGGGACCTGGTGGTGACCCAGCCGCCGGGCTACGTGCTGGGAGTAGCCGCCGACGCGGTGGACGTGGGCCGGTTCCGGGGGCTGGCCCAGCGTGCGCGGACAGTCGCCGAGCCGCGTACCCGCGGGTCGCTTCTCGCCGACGCGCTGGCGCTGTGGCGGGGCCCGGCCTTCGCCGACGTATCCGAGGCGCCCTTCGCCCGCGCGGCCATCGACAGGCTCGAAGAGGAACGGATGGTCGTCATCGAGGAGCACGCCGAGGCCCGCCTGGAGCTGGGTGAGCACCACCTGCTGTCGGCCGAGCTCGCCGAGGTCGTGGCCGGACATCCGCTACGGCAGCGCCTGCGCGCGGTCTACATGCGCGTGTTGTATCGGTCAGGACGGCACAGCCAGGCGCTGGACACCTACCATGACCTCCGCACCCGCCTGGCCGACGAGCTGGGCCTGGACCCCGCCGCCGACCTCGTCAGCCTCCACCAGGCGATTCTCAGCCAGGATCCCGCGCTGGCCGCAGTACCGGCCGAAGCGTCGGCTCAGACGAATCTGCCCGCCGCCATGACCGAGTTGATCGGCCGGGCCGCGGCAGTGGAGCATGTTCGGGCCCGCCTGCGCAGCGGCAGGCTCGTGACGCTCACCGGGCCGGGTGGCGTGGGCAAGACCAGCCTGGCCCTGGAGGTCGCCCGGGATCTAAACGACGCCTGGCTGGTGGAATTGGCCGCCCTCGACGCCTCCGCCGGTGAGCAGGACCTCCTCCAGGCGATCCGGAACCTCACCCAGCCCGACGGCAAGCGCATGCTGGTCCTGGACAACTGCGAGCACGTGGTAGAGCAGGTGGCCGCAGTGGCCGACAAGCTGCTGCGGGCCGCTCCGCATCTGCGGATCCTGGCCACCAGCCGCGAACCCCTTGGCATTCTCGGCGAGCAGGTGTGGCCGGTGCCGCCGCTCGGCCTGCCGTCCTCGGCCACTGACTCCGGCGCCGTGGCGCGATCCAGCGCCATCCAGCTGTTCGTGGCCAGGGCCACCGCTGCCAAGCCCGACTTCCAGCTCACTCCCGCCAACACCCCGGCCGTGGTGGAGATCTGCCGGAGACTCGACGGCCTGCCCCTCGCGCTTGAACTGGCGGCGACCCGCGTCCGCGCCCTGGAGATCCACGATCTCGCCACGCGTCTCGACGATCGTTTCCGGGTGCTTGCCACCGGCCGTCGCGGCGCGCCGGACCGGCAGCGGACGTTGCAGGCCATGATCGAATGGAGCTGGGACCTGCTCACCGAGCCAGAACGAACCGTGCTGCGCCGACTGGCCATCCACCCCGACGCGTGGAGCCTGCAGGCGGCGGAGGCGATCTGCCCCGGCGACGTCGCCGACCTGCTCACCCGCCTCGTCGACCGTTCCCTGGTCTCGCCGCTGACCGGGACGACCGGCTCGCGGTACCGGCTCCTGGAAACCGTACGGGCCTTCTGCCTGGACCGCCTGCTCGACTCGGGCGAGTTCGAGGAGACCCGCAGGCAGTACGTCGCCTATTACGAGGAACTGACACACCGTAACGAGCCACGGCTTTACGGGCACGGCGGCCTGCTCATCCAGGCCAGCGACCTCTACCGTGAGCCGCGCCCGGCGACGAGCACCCCGCATGGCGGATCGAAGGCCACCGTCACCTCGCTCGACGGCACGATTATTGCCGTCGAGCGATGGGGCCAAGGCCCACCACTCATCCTGGTCGGCGGCGCACTGAACGAGCGGACGGACTTCACCCCGCTGGCCGTACGGCTAGCTCCGCGGTTCACCGTGATCACCTATGATCGGCGCGGCCGCGGCGGGAGCGGGGACGCCAGGCCGTACACGGTCGTCCGGGAGATCGAGGACCTGACAGCCGTCCTCGGCCAGGCCGGCGAGGCCGCGTTCGCCCTCGGCGTCTCCTCAGGCGCCGTCCTTGTCGCCGACGCGGCTGCGCGCGGCGTGCCGATCACCGGGCTGGTGTTGATCGAGCCGCCCTTCATCCTCGACGGCGCCCGCACAGCCATACCCCTGGACTTCAGCGCACAGCTCGACAAGCTCGTGCGGGCAGATCGCCGAGGCGACGCGGTCGAACTCTTCCTGACCACCGCTGTGGAGATGCCAGCCGAGGTCATCGCCGCGATGCGCTCGGCTCCCCAGTGGCGAAACCTCGAAGCCATGGCCCACACCCTGGCCTATGACATAGCCGTGATGGGCGACTTCTCCCTGCCCGTGCACTGGACCGCCGCCATCACCGTCCCCACCTTGGTCATCGACGGCACGCACAGCGCCGCCTGGCGACGGGACGCCGCACAAACGGTCACCGACCTGCTGACTCATGGACGGCGCCACAGCGTGGACGCACCACACGACATGGCACCCGACGTCCTGGCGCCACTGCTGGAGCAGTTCCTCCTCTGAGACCCGCCCACGACGGAACGCCCGACACGCCGGCCATGACGCCCACCGCGCCGCACACGCCGACGCCACCCTGATCAACGCGGTGCGCCTGGCGGCCGTGCTCGAAACTGCTGCCGCCCGGCTCTTCGAGGCGGCGCCGGTACTACAGCCGGCGTGTGCGTGGCCAAGGCCTACGGTGGCGCAAGAAGTACGCCTGTACGACCCTGCTGGTTAACTCGTGCGGTGATGGCGCTTGTCCTAGATCATTCCCGCTGTGGCAGCAGGCGTCGCTCTCCGTCCCGGCTGCGGGGTAGATGGAGGCAGTGATGTCGACGCGGCCCAGGCCGTGGCCGGAGCCGACACCCGAGGTCGCTGCCGCGATCCAGGCGATCTACCGGGGTAGGCGGCAGGTGCCGTTGCCGGTCCGGGTGCGCGATGAGTTAGGCGAGGTGTTCGCCGATGAGCCGTTCGCAGGCGCCTTCGGCAAGGAGGGCAGGCCGGGCTGGTCGCCGGGCCGGCTGGCGTTGATCACGGTGTTGCAGCGGGTGGGCGACCTCACCGACCGGCAGGCGGCCGAGGCGGTCGCCACCGACCTGACCTGGAAGTACACCCTCGGCCTGAGCCTGAACGATCCCGGCTTTGATGCCAGTGTGCTGAGCGAGTTCCGCTCGGGCAGCAAGCCCTTCACTCGCGTCTTCACGCATCAGATGAAGGGCCTGCACTGCCTGCTTCCGGTCACCCGCTCCTACCGCACATACCGTTACGTCAACTGACAATCCCAACATCCCGTGCCAACCGCCGCGCCGCACCACCTGCATGTGGTCTCGGCGCGGTGGTCGCCGCCCGTACCCTGTGTCGGCCTCCTCGGGGGGCGATCACGTGAAGGACTTCGATATGCCCGAACCCGACAGCAGAATCGTTCGCACCATTGCCGCCGTCATCGTCGGGGTGATCCTGGGAGCTCTGTCCTTGCTGCCTGCCTGGTATGCCGGGTGGGTGAGCGCCAACTGGGTGAGCGACGACCTGGTCTCCTGGCAGCGGATCGTCCCGATCACCGACAACCTGGCCGACTACCTCGGTTCGCTGGCCCTATCGCTGGCGCTCGGTGTGGGCGCCTGCGTCGCCGTCAGGGCACTTATGGGTACGGCAGTCCGGTCGAACTGGCTGATGGTAGGCGCGATCCCGGCCGCCTGGGTCTTCTCGCTCCTGCTCGTCGATGCTCTACAGGTCACCATCAGCGCGCCACTGCCCTCTAGTGCGAAGCTGTGGTTCGCGGTGACAGCCGGAGCCTTCCTCCTGAGCGCGGTCGTGCTCTTTGCACGAGGTATCCGGCCGAACTCGCCTCAGCGTGGCGTGCAGGTCACAGCGGGCGCCGGCCTTCTCCTCTTCGCCTTCATCGCCGCGGCGGCGCTCTACCAACTCGCTGCATAGCGGCTGGCGCCACTGCCCGCCTGGCCAGACCCCGCCCATATAGCCAGTGGCACCGTAAATCAGTGCGGTACCTCACGGCGTCTCCTTCGAGGCGGGGCGAGTGGACGGATTCAGCAAGACACGAAAGGAGGGGCGATGTCACGATCGGTTCGCGACCTTGGAAACAGCATGCTGGGGGCATCCTGGATCGCATAGATGTATGCCCGCGTAGTGATCATCTCGTCTGTCGTCGTCCTAAGCTCTCTTGTCTGTGGCAAGGACAGCGTCGCGCTCTGGCCGCCGGCCCTCGTGGGACTGCCCCTGAGCGCGGCGATCTGGTGGCTGCTCGGGCTTGTACCGCTGGAGGGTTTTCCCATCGACAGCCGATGGATGGTGCCCTTCCTGTACTGGCTGATCCTCCTGGGCGGCGGGCTGTTGCAGGCATGGCTGCTCGGACACCTGACACGCCACAGAAGCAGAACAAGCGGGAAGGACAAGTCCTCAAGTGAGGGCGCGGCCCGCGCTGCGGGTCCCTTCTAGCGGCTGATCGTGGCGGCCGGCCGCCGCCGTTCCCGCACGGTCACGGCGATCAGTGCACCGAAGACCAGCAACTCCAGGAGATAGACCCTCCCCATCCCGACCATCCAGGTTGCCATCCTGCTCCATACCTCAGCCCCGGCTGGCGATACGGGCGCACTGTCGACCGTGTAGTTCCAGTGCCAGTGCAGGAGGGCGGCTCCCGCATAGCCCACCGCCATGGCCAGGTACCTCGCCCTGCCACGAGCGGCGAGCGTGCAGGCGACACCCAGCCCGATCACCGAGCTCCAGAGCGGATGCATCAACAGCATCACCGGGCCGCGCACCGCGGCGAAGGCCAGCCCTTCCTCCGCTCCATCCCGGATGATCGGTATGAGGTAGTAGAGGGCGTTCTCCGTGGCGCCGAACCCCAGGCCCGCCACGGCCGCGTAGACGATGCCGTCGGTCAGCGAAGCGATCACACGCCTGCCCTGCCACAGCAGCGCGAGGAGCGCAGTCGCCTTGAAGACCTCCTCCGTCGGTGGTGCCAGCACCACACTGGTCACCATTTCTGCGGTCGTCGCCTCCAGTCCGAAATACAGCTGGAGATCGGCAGCAGCCCAACTCTGCGAAGCGACAGCGAAGAAGGCAGCGATCCCCGCACCCCACCCGAACACGAAGGCCAGATACGGCCACGGTTTGAGCCTTCGCCGGTCCAGAGCGACGGCGGCGATAAACAGGACGAGTACCGGCGCATAGGCCAAGACGACCGCCAATGCCAGGCCCAGCGCGAACCCGGCGGGGGTTCTGTCGTTCTGGGCTACCAGCCAACTCAGCTGGTAGCCCAGGGCGAGCAGAGCGCAGAGCCCACAGATCCCCATGACGACGATGAGCCCCCTGACTGAGCGGGGGCGGGAAGGCGTCACAGGCCCCGAGTTCGCCAGAACTCCAGCCGGCTACGCCCTTCGCGCAGCCGGCTACGAATGCTGTCCTGCCCGTAACAGGCGTGCACATCGCGCGTCACCGTCATACTTGATCTTGCTGGGCGCCTAGGTTCGGATGCAAACGGTTAAGACGGTCAGGTAGGCCAGGCGATAGACCTACGAGCGATCATTTTGCCGCGATCACCCCCTTCCCATGCCCTGAAACGCGCCGCATCAGGAGGAGGACGACGGGCGAGAACTGCCTACGACGCCTCGTCACGTACTTACCTCTTCCAGACTCTCTGTCAGCTTATGTAGCCGACTGTCCGGAACCTGCTGGGCACCTCACCAGCGGCGGTTTCCAGGAGGGTGGTCAGGCCGGAGACGTTGGTGACGGTGATGTCGGCGGTATCCGAGTTGCCCCAGGAGGCAAACACCACGCCCATGCCGTCCTCACCGAATACATCGACCACCACAACGGGCATCGACCCCACCGGACGCTTCAACAACGATCGCCAGAAGCCAGTGCCCGCGCGGCTCCATCACCACCGAACACCCAGTTATGCATTCTCCGGCGCGACCGAGTCGGCGGACTCATCCACGAATACCAGCAGGTCACATGACATGACAGGTATTCGGCACCCACACGCTACTTCAGGCACTGTTGCATGGTCTTCAATCGCGAGCCCATGATCAGGCAGACCCGGATCTCGCGACCCGCCTCGTCGACGACCTTCCTGCGCCCCAAGGGCCGGTCGAGCGTGACGGGCACAAAAACGACCCCGCCGGTACCGATGTAAGCACGCGGCCACAACTCCTCCCGCCACTTCTCCAGCAGCGTGCGCTCACGTCTCGGGCAGACGTCGCGAAGCACCACCCGGACCCGCACGCTCGTCTCGGACTCGGTCGCTTCAGCTTCGTCAGCCTTGAGACATTTCGTGGGGGTTTTCTCATTGAACGCGTTTTCGAGCTGAGAAAGGTCGCGCTCGGAGTATGCGGCCGCGACTTCGGAACCCCTTGCGTGCATGAAAACGCCTGCGTCAGATGCCCCCTCCTTCGCGTTGACCCAGCTCAGAAGCCCCGACTCGAAGAGATCCACGCCAACCTCATCGACCGTCTCGCCGAGGCCAAGGATCAAGGCTGGCTCGGTGAAGTCGCCGCCATCGAGACCACCCTCGCCACCGCTGACCAGAAGCTCCAGGCCATGCGAGAGGCAGCCGCTCGCACGACCGCCAGCCTCGGCATGCCCGACATCCGCCGGTCCGTCGGTCGCTCGACCGGAAGCAGCACGTGACACGCCGAGAAGAACACCAGCCCAAGAACTGTCGCCACGCAGAGTTGCCAACCTGCAACCGGGAAACGGATCGGACAACCACGATCAGTTCGGTTGGCCTTGTAATAGATGCTCACTTCTACGGCCGGACCCAAAACAGCCAGGACGCCTGGAAGAGATTCGCGACAACCTGATCGCCCGCACCGCCGAGACCGATCGAGAAGGCTGGCTCGGCGAGGTCGAGGGACTGCAAATCAGCCTCGCCGGTCACACGACAGAAACTCGCTCAGCTCGACGACCTCGCGGCCCGCGGCTCATCACCATCCACCTGGGGATGCCGTACTTCGCCCACGTTGTCGGATTGCACCATCGCCGCGGACATCCCGTGACCACGGTCGGCGACAGAGCCGTGATCGCCGAAATTCAGAGAGCTCGGGGAGCACTCTTAAGATCACTCAAGAACAGCCCCCTACAGGAAGAGCTCACTCATGCGCACCATTTACGTCGTCACCCATCCGGAGGCGACGCACCACGTCGAGAGGGTCGTCGGCGGCTGGCATGATTCGCAGCTGACGCCAGCCGGCCTCAGCGCGGCGGCCTCCATTGCCCAGGCGCTGCGGGCCCAGATCCCGGACGGCGCCGATGTGGAGCTGTTCTCATCGGATCTGCAACGCACCCGGCAAACGGCCGAGAAGGTTACCGAGCTGTTCGGCGTGAAACCAATCCTGGACCGCAGACTGCGGGAGAAATCCTACGGAGAAGCGGGGGGAAGGCCACAGGAATGGCTGGACCAGCGATTCATCCCGCCGCCGGCTGCCGGGGAGCGGCTGGAACACGACGAGGGCGTGGAGGGTGCTGAGACCAAGGCGGCGTGGGCACAGCGCATCTACGCGGCCATGGACGAGATCTTGCAGAGCCCCTGCAAACACCAGATCATCGTGACGCACGGTGGCTCCCTGACATTCGTCGTGACGTCCTGGATCAAGATGCCGATCAAGGCGGTCGGTCATGCCAGTTTCCGGGTGCCATCCGGCAGCATCACCACGCTGCGCGAAGACGACTACTTCCACAACCGCACGGTCGTCAACCTCGGTGACACCCGCCATCTCGACTCCGCCGAAGCTGGCTGACCTCTACCTTGCCCGCTTCGACGGCTAACGAGGTGACGTGCCATCGCTGAGCAGACTCCGTCCCATGATGCTGCGCGAAATCCGCAAGAGCCGCGACACGCCGAGCGGCGGGCCATCAAAGACTGTTGCGGCCACGTTCAGTCACCTAACAGGTTCTCGATGACCTTGAACCCTCCTTCAAGATCAGTTCGGTTAAGCAGCTGTGCTCATGGATGCGACTCGACCCGTATGCCCTGCCGCAATCGCCGAGTGCGAGCTTGCGGCGCTCAAAATGACCGAGGGACTCGTCCCATTCCTCGTCGGTCGGGGTGCGGTATTCCTCGCTGGGCCGCAAGGCTCGGCGGCGGGCGATGAAGGCCCGGTGCCCGTTGATGGCCTCTTCGCTGGTTGGAGGATCACGTCGAGCTGATCGACGCCATCGCCCGAACCTTCGGTCTCAAGGACTGCCGGATGGCGCTCGACATCAGCCGGAGCCCACAGGGATGCGTCGGGCAGTCAGGACGGATCGCGATTCGCCCACGGACTGCCCCAGGACTGTGGGAACTACCTCCGGGCGGCGGTGGTCGACGGAAGCTCGCCGAACCGCGAACGGTACTCGCCTGCGAATCGGCCAAGATGGGTTATGCCCCAGCGATACGCTATTTCTCCGATCCGGTCATCGGTCGACAGTATGTCGTGGCGTATCCGGTCTAGCCGGAGGTTGCGGACGTAACCCATCGGAGATGTCCCGAGTTTCTCCCGGAACGCGCTGCTGATCGTCCGCGCGCTGCACCCGGCTGCCTCCGCGATCTCGCCGAGCGAGCGTCCTTCGCCGACGGGTCGCTCGACGGCGGCACGCAAGAGGAACGGGCCGAAGCGTACCGCTCGATCATCTCGTACGCCGGTACCTACGAGGTCGACGAGCCAACCGCGACGGTTGTCCATCACGTACAGATCGCGACATTCCCGAATTTCGTCGGTACCGACCTCACCAGAACATGCGTCTTCGAGGGCGAGGACACGCTGAAACTCGACACTCCGCCGATGAAGATCGGCGGCGAATCGCTCGGAAGTTACATTCTCTGGCAGCGGAAAGGGACGGAGGTCCGATAATGCGGACATTTCGAAGAATCGTCACCGGCCATGACCGCGACGAACGATCCACCGTCGCCGAAGACCGCGAATGTCCGCACGTCGAGATCACCGCCAACGCCACCGTGACCAACCTCTGGCTGCACGAGGGACGCCCCAGCAACGCGGACCCCTACCTTGACCCGGTCGGACCCGGGGTGTCGCTGGCGCCCCCGGCCCGGGGCAGCGTGCTACGCGTGGTCGAGTTCCCGCCGCGCGAATCAGGCGCGGCCGCGTACATCCATCGCACCGAATCACTCGACTACGCCTACGTCATCGACGGCAGGTCTACAGCGTCTTCGACAGTGGCGAGACTCTCATGCGTGCCGGCGACGTGCTGGTCCAGCGAGGCACCAGCCACGCCTGGGACAACCGCTCCGACAAGCCCTGCACGATTCTCTTCGTCCTACTGGACGCCGAGCCACTCCGCGCCCGGGAGGGCGGATATGGAACGGGGCCAGGCCGAGTTTCGGCCGACCGGTCAGGCACTGCAACGCCGTGAGCCCGAGCGCCGTACCGCCTTTCCGGAGGAAGCTGGGGGACATGAGTTCCGCGCACCTCGACTCCTACCGCACTCTGGGCCGCGCCGGCCTCCGGGCAGCCCACTGATCCTGGGCGCCTTGATGTTCGATGACCTTCACCGAACCTCGACTCTGCGCGGCCATCGTCGATCGCCTGACCTACGGCGGCAACATCGTCGAGACCGGCACCCACTCCTACCGGCTGGCCAAGACCCAAGCCCAGACCGCAACCGCCCAGAAAGCCGCAGCAGGTTACCCCCATTGTCCCTCAGCCTCCTCGGACAAGCACCCACCAGCCGACCGGAGGATCACGACCGTGTTCTCCGCCAGCCACAGTGAGGACCGTCACAGTTTGACTTGCGACGCGGCACTCAGCTGTCCTGTGACACCGAACCTTGAGCTCGTGCCATCGAGGTTGGAGCGAGTCAGGGCCGGTGCGGTGGACAAAGAGCCTGATAGTGCGACCAAAGACCCAAGCTGCCTGCGACGCGGCCTATGGTCCATACGCGAATCTGTCCCGCTATCGTCGTTCTAGATCAACCACAACAACGCCAAGGCTACGACCGTGGAGGATGGCCGATGGCGCGCCGTACAGACGGGAATCCGTATGACCACCACCGCGCTCATCGTCGGCGACCTGCAGGCGGGCATCGTCGACAACTACCCCTTCGCCGCCGGCGTGCTTCCCGTCATGGAAAGGGTTCTGCCCGCGGCCAGGGCGTCCGGAATTCCGGTGATCTTCATACGTTTCGCGCTCCGGTCCTCAGGACTTGATGTGGGAGGGGGAAACCAGCTCATCAGCGGCCTGCTCGGGGCGGGGACGCTGTTCCACGAAGAATCCCCCGAGACGCTCGTACACCCGCGCATCGAGCCGTTGCCGGGCGAGGCCGTCGTCCTCAAACGCCGCGCCAGCGCGTTCGCGGCGACCGACCTCGATCGGCTCTTGCGCGCCCAGGGCATCGACTCGATCGTGTTGACCGGTGTTGCGACCGGGGCGATGGTCGCCGCTACGCTCTACGACGCCGCTGACCGCGACTACCGCGTGACCGTGCTCAGCGACGCCTGCGCCGATGGCGAACCGGACGTGCACGACTTCCTGATCAACCGCGTCTTCCCGGCCAGGGGGGCTGACGTCCTCACGGGCCACGAGTGGATCGCCCGCCTGTGACCAGCCGGCGCCCTTGACCACTCAGCCTTCGATGACAAGAGCTCAAGGTCCGATGTCACGGGACATCAGCTGGATCGCCGCGGCCATCCCCGCGCAACCCGCCCCCAGGATCAGAACGCGGTGTGTTCCGTGCCCTGTGCTCATCGTTGCGCCTCTCTCCTACGTCACGTACTGACGCCCCCCAGACGCAAGTTGCCCGTCTGTCCGTGACATGAGGCCGAAGTAGTCCGCGACACATGTGGCTTACAGATCCCCGGCTGTGGTGGCGAGCGTGGCCAGGTAGTCGTCGAGGAGGCGGATCTGCCGCTGGGGCGGGAATTCCTCCGCGTCGAACAGCGCCTGCACGATGAGGCCGAGCGCGAAGGACTGGATCGCCGCCCCGATCTCGTCTGGATCAGACGGTGGCAGCTCCCCCAGGCGCTGCGCCGCCTGCACATGGTGGCGGATTCGCTCGCGTGATCGCGCGTAGCGGGCCGCGTGCCCGGCCGCGAGGTCCGGGTCCGCCAGCGCGGCGTCCCACGAGCTGACCCAGATCCGGTTGTCCGCTATGGCCTGCGGTGTGGTCGGCAGGGTGTCCATGAGCACCGCGCGCAGGGCGGCGAGCCCTTCGGGCGCGGTACGTCTCGGCCGTGCCGCACGGTGCTCGTCCAGCAACGTCAACGCATGTGCGACCAAGTCCTTCTTGTTCGGAAAGTAGTGCGTGAGCAGTCCGGTCGTCGCGCCCATCTCGGTGGCGACCGCGCGCAGGGTCAGGCCGCCGAACCCGGACGTGGCCAGCACACGCCACACGGCCGCTGACACGTCGCGGCGGCGGGCGTCGTGATCTCCCTTGTGGCGTGGCATGACGACAGGATACGTTCGCAAAACATCCGTTATGTGAATGGGGGTTCCATGTTCGCCACCCCGCTGCGTGGCAATGCCGAGCTGCGTGCGCTCGAGCCGCATCATGCCGAAGAGTTCTTCGCCCACCTGGACCGTGCCCGCACGCACATCGCCCCCTGGGTGGGCACGAGCTTCGTCGCGGGCGATCTCGACGCCGCGCGGGTGGTGCTCCAGCGCTACGCCGACGGCCAGGCCGCCGACCGGCAGCGCCTGTACGGCATCTGGCTCGACGGCGCCCTCGTCGGCGGCACCATGTTCGTCGACTTCGACCCCGCCCTCGGGGTATGCGAGATCGGCTGCTGGCTCGAGCCCGCCGCGGAGGGACATGGGCTGATCACCCAGGTGGTCCGTACGATGATCGACTGGGCTTTCCGGGTGCGCGGGTTGAGCCGCGTCGAGTGGCGCACCCTGTCCGGCAACGTGCGCAGCATCAACGTGGCCAAGAGACTGGGTATGAGCCTCGACGGCACGTTGCGGCAATCCGTCCCGGGCGCCGACGGGCTCCGGCACGACAAGCAGGTCTGGTCCGTGCTCGCCACCGAATGGCCGCAATCCGTCCAACCGGATAGAACGGGCGCCGACGTCAAGCCCGAGCTCGACCAGCTGACGCGCGCCTTCCTCGGCGCGTTCACCAACACCGGCCGGCGTCGGCCGAACCTCGACGTCATCCGTGAGGTGTTCATTCCAGAAGGAACGATCATCAAGAACGTCGGGGCCGAGCCCGTGATCTACGACCTCGAGGCGTTCATCGAGCCTCGGGAGAAGATCCTGACCGACGGGACGTTGACCGAGTTCACCGAATGGGAGGTGGCCGAGCGGACCGAGATCTTCGGGTCGATCGCGCACCGCTTCAGCGAGTACCGCAAGTCCGGTTTCCTCAACGGAGAGTGGTTCGAGGGCTCCGGCCGCAAGACCACCCAGTTCGTACGGACGCCCGCCGGCTGGAGGATGAGCTCGATGGCCTGGGATGACGTGCGATGACCTGCCGCGCTTATGAGCGTCGTTGGGCCAGCTGCCAGCGGCCCTCGCCGTCCTGCCGACCTAACAAAGCACTACTACTACCTAGAGGGCCGAAACAAGCATGATCCACGCGGCTTCTGGAACTTGATTCGCCAACCCTTCGTTCACATGTCATGAAACGCTCAGGGTGACTCTGGGAGCTAGCTTGGACTGGGGCAAGGCGTGGCTGTTTTCTGCGCTGCTAGGAATGTGGCTCATGGCGGCGTGGGACATTCTCCGCTTGCCTCATTTATGGCGTACCGGCATCCTTCGATCTTGGTGGGTGCCAGAGCTGAATATACTTCGGATGGATGTACATCCACGGAGCTTCCTCCCTCACGTGTTGTCGTGCAATTTTTTGACAGCGGGTCCGTTCTTTCTCGTCTTGGGACTCTCTTTCGAGATTACATGGATGGAGGCAGCTGGGTGGATCATATTCGCCCTCACCCTGCCTGCGGCACTCCTGCATGCGTGCGTGAATGCTTTCAATCGACCCCGTCTGCTGGTGCCGCCCTTATTGAGAGGCGAGCATGGCTGGGTGGCTGAGCTGCGAGATCGGGGTAAATGTGCGGAGGACGAGCGGGCATCGGTAGACGACCTATTAGACAAATAGAGGGAGCGACACCGTATGGATGAACGAGAACTAGTCAAGGTGTTCCAGAACACGGATATTGTCGCTACGCCCGACGAGGCCGTACTTCGCAAAGGTGCCGCAAATCTGTGGCGCGGCATAGAGGCTGTGGGTGGCCGTCTCTGGTTGACCAGTAAATGGCTGGTCTTCCGTTCGCACTCCGTGAACATTCAAGCGGGTGTTTGGGCATGGCCGCTCGAGGAGATCGCCTCGATGACACCGGTCAACACACTCGCCATCGTGCCGAACGGCATGGAAGTCGTGTTGCGAAGCGATGAACGGATTCGATTCGTCGTGAACAGGCGTCGAGAATGGATGAATTCAATCGCGAAGGCGAAAGGCTGATGTCCTTTCCGCAGGCGCGCCTCCTGGGAGGCACGCCTGGGCAAGCGTAGCCGGCAAGCAAGCCCGTCGGCTATCGTGTGGGTGCCGGAAACTCGGCCACCCTAAGCGACCTGCGCATACTCGTGGATCAGCCCGCCGAGGCGATCACGGCGGATGACCTTGATATCGGCCTCAACCGGGTCGGGCAAGGCTCGTAGCGGAGCGGCCTGGCCCAAGGATCGGTGGGGGCGGTGCTCGTTGAAATGAGCCTCGTACGCGGCCAGTACCGACCGCAGATGTCGAGCGCTGACCATCAGCACCCGATCGAGGACCTCCCGGCGCAGGCCGCCGATCCACCGCTCGAACGCAGGCGTTCCCGCGCGGAGCCCGAGGCGGTGTCTTCAGGACCCGAATGCCCGTGCTGGTGAAAGCCTCGTCTAACGCCGCGGTGAACTTCGCATCCCGATCGCGAATGAGGAAACGGAAGCCCTCGACCCGATCCTCGAGTTCAATCATCAGGTTCCTGGCCTGCTGAGCGACCCACTGCCCGGTGGGATGATCGGTGACGCCGAGGACATGCACTCTCCGAGTGGACATCTCCATGACGACCAGGCAGTACAGGCGTTTTGAGCAGCACGGTGTCGCAGTGGAAGAAGTCGCACGCCAGGATGCCGGAGGCTTGTGCGCGCAGGAGCTCCCTCCAGGTCGGCCCCGTGCGGCGCGGCGCGGGGTCGATGCCGGCTCCTCAGGATGAGCCACACGGTGGAGGCAGCGACCCGGTGTCCCAGCCCTGCGAGTTCCCCGGCGATCCGTCGATACCCCCATAGCGGGTTCTCCCGGGCAATCCGAACGACCAACGATCGCACGGAGGGACGTGTGGCAGGTCGGCCTTGTTTATGGCGTCTGAACGTCCACCGGCGCCGCACCAGATCGGCATGCCAGCGCAGCAACGTGCCCGGCGTCACGAACAGCCGCAGGCGACCGGCTGTTGGCAGTAGCCGCGCCAGGTGCACGACCTCGGCGGTCGAGAACGGGACGATCACGGCTGAGACGGCGCGACAGATTTCGGCCATCGCTCTGACGTCGTCCGTCTGAAAGTCACCGTCCTTGCCGCCGGAGCCCGGCCGTTCACTCCTGGTCCTCGTCCTCGTCCTCGTCGTCCCAGTCGTCCTCCTCGTCGTCCCACAGGTCGCTGGGCTCCAGCGGGTGCTCGTCGTCGATGAGGGAGTCGTCCACCTCGCGCCGCCAGGCCTGGCTGTCCTCGGGATCGGCCCAGCTCAGCTCGGTGATCCTGGGAACGGGGATGGTGGCCCGCTGGTGGCCGACCATCCAGGAGTTGCGGAAGAAGTCGAACCTGAGGTGGCGGCAGCCGGCGGACTCGTTGTAGATGATCGGTGGTACGAGGAACTGCTCCACGCCGACCTTGGCCGCGACGACCACGTAGTCCTCGGGGATGGATTCGTCGTTCCAGCAGGCGGCGAAGTTTACCGGAGTGAGGGCGTTCTTGCCGAGCACGTGGATGAGGCCGTCCTGGATGACGAACCGGTCCGGGTCGAGGGCCACGTCCTCGCCGAGCATGAGGATCGGTGCGGGCAGGATGTGCGCCTGGGCGAAGGACTGGGCGTCGGTGTAGAGCTTGACGACCTCGTCGAAGCGCGTGGGGTCGAACTGCCCGGAGGTGTGGAACGGGCAGCAGATCGCGCCGTGGGGCCGCTCCGGCTCGGGAAAGAACGCGGACTTGTCCACCCGCGTCATGACCGAGTGGCCGTGCTTGTCCCGCAGGAACTCCGGGATCCAGCCGGCATCCTCGGCCTCGATCACCTCCGTCCGGCACAGCGCGCGGAACGCGGTGTCGCCGAGCTTGCAGTTGAAGTAGTCGAGCAGGGTGATGGCCGCGCACTCCGCTGGCTGCAGCGCGTCGGTCCTGGGGAACCAGAAGTCGTAGCCGTTGGTCACGAAGTGCACCCCGCGGAACTCCTTGTGCACGAAGGTCTCGCGGGCGAGGCTCTCGCCCCAGCCGTCCCAGTGGGCGGCGGCCACCTGGTTGTAGTACGCGTCGGCGTGCCGGGCCAGCTCGGGCGCGAACACACTCTCGCCGGTCAGGTAGCACGCCTTGCTGAACAGCGCGCCGATCTCCGGCGCCTCGGTGACCTCGCCGGCGGTGAAGATCAGCTCGGTACGCAGGAACACCTTGCGGCCGTCGCGGTAGGGGGCGCCCTCGTGCTCGTACCGCTGATCGAAGATCACACACGTGAAGGCGCCGATCTCGCCGAGCGCGGCGCCGCCGACCAGGTCCAGCGCCGGCGAGCCCGTGCCGCCGGTCAGGTACAGCAGCAGCGTGTAGCGGGAGATGTGCCGGCGCGTCGCGTCGTAGTACGGCGTGTCCCGATGCAGGTGGAAATTTGCGTCACCGGGCTCGAACCCGTTGCACCGGAACACCGGGTTCACGTGCGAGAACCCCTCCGCCACGGACGGCGGCAGCGCGTCGGCCACCGCCGCGGTCAACGCCTCGGCCAGCAGCGCCGAGTGGAAGATGAACCGTTCGCCGCCCCGGGAGGCGGCGTTCAGCGGCGGCACGTACAGGTTCATGCCGTCCAGCCGCGCCAGCCGGTCGCGGGCCTGCTCCGGCAGGCGCAGTGAGAACGAGACCACCCCTTCGGCGTGCTCCGTCCGCCCGGTCAGCTCCATCTCCAGCGGCACGGCCTCGAGGAGGCGGTCCAGCGGGACGATGTTCTCGAACGTGCGAAACGACAGCTCGTGCGGATCCGCGAACACGGCAGCCAGGTACGGCGCGTCCGCGCTGGGCCGGGCGAACAGCTCCCGAACCTGCTCGTCGATGAGCTCGGCGTCGATGAAGCGCACGGCCTTGAACCGCGCCGATGGATGCCAGCAGACCTCCAGCCCGTCCACCGTCGCAGCCGGTCCGGCGTCGGTCGCGTCCACCTCCGCCCGATACCGGGCGACCTCCTCGGCGGGGGCGTCCCCGGCCGACAGGGCGAAGAACCGGTCCCGAAGTTCGATGCTCACACGCACCTCCACATGCTCCGCAGCCCCGGCGGAAGATTCGCGGCCTGCGCCAGTTTCCGCACGCCGTCCTGGCCCACATCAGAGTCGTACAGCCACAGCCGGGTGAGGGATCCGGCGAACGGGGCGGCGAGCAGCGCCTGCCCGCCCGCCTCTCCGAGGTCGTTGTAGCGCAGGTCGAGCTCAGTCAGCTCTGTGAACCTGTGCAGCGACCGCACGCCCTCGGCGGTCACCCTGTTGCGCTGCAGGTGCAGGCGGCGCAGCCCGCCCAGGTGCGGGCAGGCCGCGAGCGCCGCCAGGCCGGTGTCGGCGATGCGGCAGTACCGCAGGTCGAGTGCCCGCAACCGGTCCGACGCGAACAGGGCGGCGAGGAGTTCGGCGCCGTCGAAGCCGACGCTCAGGTAGGACAGGTCGAGCTCGGTGAGCCGCCCGAGGTCCAGCCCGGCGAGGGCTCGCAGGTCCAGGCGGCCCGGGCGCAGCTCGCCGCGGTCCACGGCCAGGTACCACTCCTCGTCGTCGTCCCCGTCCTCGTCGTCCCAGTCCTCTTCAGCCGCCGCGTTCGAGGTGATCCTCAGCGTGGTGACGAACGGGGCGCGCAGCACCTGCTCGACGACCTCGCGGACATCGTCCGACCACTCGACGGCCACCTCCGTGGCGAAGCCGTACCGGCGCGACCGCACCCGCGCCCTGCCCGGCAGCCCGTCGTCCCATCGGTCCTCGTGCTCCGCGACGAGGTCGGCGATCTCGCGCTCCACGGCCGGCCGATCGGCGGGGCGAGTGCGTGCCAGGCGCTGCTCAAGGCGGATCAGCATGCCTCTGGCGTCGCCCTGCCGCAGCAGCCGGTCGCTGTACGCGTGCCACGCGGCGAAGTCGTCGGGACGAGCCCGCAATGCTTCCTCGATGACCATGACTTCCATTCGAACGAATGTACGGATCATCATTGACATGTCAAGACAAAGCCCCGTTAAACTATCGCCGAAATGACCTTGCCCGCAGGCGTTTCGGCCCATCGGACGCATGATCGCGGGCGTGGACAGCTCCGCGCGGCACGGTATACATCGCGGCGTCCTGAGGCGGAGCCAGGCCGCCGGCATGGGAGGTCTCCACTGTGAGCGCACCGGCTTCGGCCCGTCCCGCGACCGACGAGCAGGACGTCCCCGCCGAGGGGAGGCAGGCGTTCGAGCTGGCCGCCCGCGCCTGCTACCGGCAGATCGGGGTCCCGTTCCCGGAGCGGGTCGTGTGGGTGCCCTCGCCGCTCGTCGGCGCGTTCGCCGCACCGATCGCCGCCTGCCTGGCCACCGGCCACCGCAACGGCCGCATCCTCGACTCGGTCCACCGCGCCGTGGACGGCACGGCCGGCGAGACGATCGGGCGGGTGGTACGCGACGCCGTCCAGGCCGCGGCGGACGGCGTGGCGGGCGATCCGGTGCACGGGGCGGCGGCGACCGCCCAGCACGCCGAGATCGCCGCGACGGCGGACCCCGCGCCGCGCGGCACGCTCACCGGCACCCGGGCCGCGGTCACCGAGGCCGCGGACGCGGTCGTGCGATCGGCGGTGGACGCGGCGGTGGGCGGCGTGCGGCAGGACACGATCCGCGGCGCGATCCGCCTGCTGTGGCGGGCCTGCCTGGCGGGCCACCGGTCCGCGCCCGCCGCCTGGTGGTGGTGGCCGTTCCGCGACTTCGTCCTGCTCTGCCCGCCCCCGGACGAGCTGCGCCGGGAGCAGGTCGGCGAGGGCGACCTGGCCAGGCGCCGGCTCCACTGCCCCGACGGACCCGCCGTCGCCTGGGTCGACGGGTTCGGGCTGTACTTCTGGCACGGCACCCACGTCCCCCGGGCCGTCATCGACGACACCCTGACCGCCGACGAGATCATCCGCGAGCCGAACGCCGAGATCCGCCGCTGTGCCATCGAACGCCGCGGCTGGGACCGCTTCGTCATCGAGGCCCGCCTCGCCCAGATCGGGCCCGCCGCGCCCGACCCCGGCAACCCCGGCCAGACGCTCACCCTGCACGACGTCCCCCCGGGCGTCTACCCCACGAGCGTGCGCGTCCTGCTGTGCACCAACGGCACCGTCGAGCGGGACGGCACCCGCCGCCGCTTCGGCCTCACCGTCCCCGCCGACTGCACCGACCCCATCGAGGCCGCCGCCTGGACCTACGGCCTCACCCCCGCCCAGTACGCCCAGGCACAGCGCCGATCCTGACCTTTGAGGAGCCCCGAGAAGATGCCCACCATCGAGCAGGCCATCGCCACCTTCGGCGTCACCGTCGACGAGCACCTCGACCGGCAGGCCGAGATCCCCATCCTGTCCGGCCTGCAGTTCCAGGGCGATGTCGCCGTCGTGCCGGTCACCAGGGAGCCGGCCCGTACCCCGATCCCCACCTCCGGCGTCCCGGTCGTCCGCGGCCAGGCCCAGGCCAACACCCACCTCCTGGTCGCGACCGGCGCGGCGTTCTTCAGCCCTGACCAGTCCGGCCGCGCGCTGGTGCTTGGCGTGCTGACCGTCGAGGAGGGCGCTACCGCCTACCTCGCGCACCCCGAACACGCGTTCACCGGTATCGCGCCCGGCACCTACGAGCTGCGTCGCCAGCGCGAGCAGGCGGACCAGGTCCGGCTCGTCGCCGATTGAGGCCGGGGGCGGGCCAACCCGCGGCTGGTCGTCCGCGAGTTCGCGGTGGACACCCTCGACGAGGACGAGACGAGGCTCACCGCGAGCGGTACGCCCGCGGGCGACGTGGCGGCCACCGTCGACGGCAACCTCGACACCGCCTACACGCCCTTGGGTGCTCCTTCGAGCGGAGACGCCCTGCAGGTGACGCTGTCCAAGGCATGCGGTCGGCCGTTATGCGGGCCAGCCTGTGGTGGCGGCCTGCGGGTCGGCCCAGCCGATCGTGTGGGAGAGCGGATGGGCGAAGGAGCCGGCGGCGCCGCCGTGGCCGAACAGGCCGGCCAGGTGTGCGGGCGCGTGATCACGGCTCGTACGGCGGAAGCCCCAGACGCGCGCGGATCTCGCGCTGCACCGAGACTTTCTCGGGCCTGGCGTCGACGGTGACGACGTACTCCTTGCGGCGGAACAGGTCCAGGACTGGGTTCGTCTTGTCGTGGTAGTCGCGCAGCCGGCTGGCGAGTGCCTCGGGTGTGTCGTCCTCCCGGGGCACGAGCTCGCCGCCGCACACGTCGCACCGGTCGCTCTCCTTGGGGCGATGGGCGATGAGGTTGTAGTCCATGCCGCAGCGGGCACACAGGCGGCGGGCCAGGACGCGCCGCCGTACCTCCTCCTCGGGCAGGTCGAGGTGCACGACGCCGTCGATGTCGTAGCTCTCCAGGAAGAACTCGGCCTGGCGGCGGTTGCGCGGGAAACCGTCGATGATGAACCCGTAGTTCCAGTCGTGCTGTTCCAGCCGGTCACGCACGACCTTCTCCACCAGGTCGTCGCCGACGAGCTCCCCGGCGGCCATCACGCGCCGGGCCTGAGCCCCGAGCTTGGTGTGGCTTTGCACGTGCCATCGGAAGATGTCGCCGACGCTGATGTGTGCCAGATCGAGGTCGCGGGCGAGCAGAGTGCTCTGGGTTCCCTTGCCGCTGCCCTGGACGCCCATGATGACGTACTTGCGCATGCTGCACTCTGACACATGGCCGGGCACTGACCGGAGGGGCAACCCGGCCTGCCGCCACTTGGCGACCGGGGCACCACCCGCTGCCGTGCGCCGGGGTGCGGCCGCACGCGGGGCTATAGCCGCGACATCGCCCCGTGCGCCGAGCCCCCCCACGCACCGCGTCATCGACCCCACCGGAGAGGTGTGCGACGGGCAGGAGACCGACTGCGCCTGCTACCTGCACGACCCCGAGCACCGCACCGATCCCATTGCGTCGGGGGCGTGCCTACCGCGATCTGGACCGCGTGCCATCGGCGATGACGTCGCGGACGGCATCGATGACGAGGTCGGGCTGGGCGTGCTGCACGTAGTGCTCGCTGGTCGCGGCGATCAGGAACTGGCCGCGACTGGACAGCGCGGCAAGGCGCCTGGCTTGCTCAACGGCGGCCGCGGGCTGGTAAGCAGGGATGATGACCACCACCGGCAGGTTGCCCCACGCTCCCGGCCGGACCGTCCCTCGGACCTGGGCGGCACTGTCCAAGGCAGCCCAAGCCTCGGCCCGTGCGGCCTCCATGCTCCTGGAACCGTAGACGACAAGTGCCTGGGCGCGAGCCGCGGTGGTGGCATCGGGGGGCACCAGGGCATCGCTGAACAGTCGCAGCAGCCCCACCCGTGCCAGGAGCCCATTGACGGTGAACTGCGCGGCGAGCAGTGGTCGGGACATATGCAGGGCTTGGACGGCGTTCTCATCGGTGACGTCGATCAGCACGAGACCGGCGGTCAGATCCGGCTGGCGATCGGCGAAGACCCGTACAATACTGCCCCCGTAGGAGTGCCCGGCCAGGACATACGGCCCAGCTTCTCCTGCTGCGGTGAGGAGGGCGTGCAATTCCCCGGCCGCCTGCGCCGCCGTACGCGGCGGTGGGCCGTCCTGGCTCCAGGCGTATCCCGCCCGGTCATAGGCACATACACGGTGGCCGCCGGAAAGCTCGCGCTGGATCACCTCCCAACTCGCGCTGGACTCGGCCAGTCCCGCCTCCAGCACGACTGTGGGACTGCCGGTTCCAGAGCAGTTCAGGTGGAGCTGCTGGGCGCCCACGCGCACCAACCTCCCAGGCGCGCGGAAGCGTTCCCCGTCGTGCTGCCCGGCGATTGACTCATAGCCGAATCCCGCACCAGCCATCAACGCGATCAGGACAGTACACCAGCCGGTGATCCTGCGCAGCACCCGCCACCATCGTCGCCCTCGACCGGGCTTCGCCCGGCCGCCGTGGATTTCCTCAACCATCACGTCATGAATGTAGGTACGCGATCGCAATGAATCCTCGTCCAGGCGATCGAACTCGGTCTGGGATCAGGATCCCAAGAGCCGTTGGCTGACGTACTCCACGAGGAGGAGGACGTGCGCAGCGCGAGCCGTCGGCCGAGGTGATCCGGTTGAGAACGCACACGCCCAGCCGCCACATCTCCAGAGGCGGGGTCGGGCAAGGCGAAAGAGCACGGACGATCATCATGCCGCACGGCCTTCTCGACTACCTCTTGGAGAGCCTGTGCCTCAGCCCGCGAGACTGATCTGGGCCAACAACCGGGACAACCAGGCCGGCGTCACGCTCACCGGGACCGGCCACTTCGACGTCATCGATCTGGCACAGGTTCGATACGGCCGCCGACCAGCCGGTTACGGGCATCGATCGCGTGCCCGTCACAGATCAGCGCCTCCGTCCCTTCGGCGTCGACCAGGCGGTGGGTGGCGGGCTCGGCGCACGGCGCGGTGTCGCGGTTGTAACCCCAGGCGCGGCCGCACCCCGCGGCGGTGCAGCGGGTGGTGCCGCCGCTGGCGGTCAGGGTGTTGCCGTGCTCGGGGCACACGCCCCACGGCACAGTACAGGCGTCCTGCGGCCGGGCGGCGATCCGGGCCAGGTCGGAGGCAGTCTTCTGCAGGTCCTGGCCGACCTGGCGGGCCCTGTACCGCGTCAAAACTCGCGCGTAGGGACTGAGCTGGTGTTTCTCCGGCCGACTATGCGGCTCGGCGGTACTCGTTGATCGCTGCGCAACACCAGGACGCGGATGGAGCGGACCGTGCGCGGCCGTCCACGCCGCCGCGATGCGCCGGCCACGGCGTGACGGCGCCGCAGCAGATCACGACGCCACCGCAGGATAGTTTCCGGCAGCAACAGCAACATGAGGTGCCGCAGCTGGTCCATCGGCAGGCGATGGAGCAGCCCAGCGAGCATGAACCGGTCATCCGGCGTGAACACGGGCCTGGTCACCTGCTGTTGCAGCACCGTCAGCTGGTGCCGCAGAACCAAAATCTCGATGTCTTTGTCGTGATCGCTCCTGGACAGTAGGCGCAGGAGCGAGAAGGCATTCATCACCATGAGGTAGGCCAAGCGCAGCACCACAACCGATCATCATGCCGCTCACCGGAGCGCTCGGGACACCCGCCGGCCCGAGATCGCCCATCATGCCTACGACCTGCGCGGATGGATATTCGGCACCCGCAATCCGGAGGAACAGCCAGCGCGGCGAGGACCACGCGCTGCTCGGCGGAGGTCACCGGGATGCACACCCTGTCGATCACGCGCTTCCAGCGAACCCAGCAGCCGAATCTCCATTCCTGTTCCCCCGTACGAACAGCTGCCAGCGGGCTGCCATCCATCTGCCATGCCCAGGCGGCACGCTACAGCCCGGCGGACCGCACGACGCGATACAGGTCTGAAAACTGCGCGGACCGCCACCAGCGAAAGGAATCGGAGATAGATGAGGAAACGATCAATTGTCGCTGCGGTCTTACTGGCCCTGCCGTTCGTGACAGTGCAATCCGCGGCCGCTGGCTCCGGGCCGGAGCCAAGTCGGCGAGGAACCGTCGCCGAGCCGGCGCCGTTCAGTTCCATCCCGCCCGAACTGCAGGCCAAGATGCGGGCGCAGGAGCCACTCAAGCGGGCGGCGGAGAAGGTGATGGCGGTCGCCCGCGCGGGGCGGGGCGACACCGGTTTCGCGGGGCTCTCGCTTGAGGACGGCTTCGTGCAGGTGTGGTGGAAGGGGCGGGCACCGAGGGCCGCCATTGCGGAAGCCAGGCGAGCGGCGGCGGTACGCGTTGCCGCCGCGCCGTACTCCCAGGCCGAGTTAAAGGCCGCAGCGGCGCCGATTCGCGAGCAGATGCGCGCCGACACCGAGATCACCTTTGTGACGGTTCGCACGGACGGCTCCGGGCTGACCGTGGGCGTGAGCCCGGCGGCCAGGAGCGCAACACCGAAGACGTTCGCTGTGAGCGTCCCGGTGACTATCGAGCAGTCCGAGAGCCCGCGTTTCACCTCCCGCGATAATGACACAGAACCCTGGTGGGGCGGCGCCCAGATCGTGGGCGGCGACACCGTCCGGTGCTCCACCGGCTCCTGGTCCTGTCGCGCGATCTGCACCGCCGGATTCGCCGTGACCGTCGACTCGGTGGACGGCATCCTCACCGCCGGGCACTGCGGCCGGGCTGGCGAGAGCTGGTACGACGGCGCGGGCGATTGGATCGGCACCGGATACGCCGAGCACGTCTCCCACGACCTGCTGCTCGTCAGGGGCAACGTCCGGGGGAACGAGCAGGGGCGCATCTACGATGGCGGTGGAATGGGACCCAACCCGATCAACACCAACTCGGGCTTCGACAAGCAAGTCAGAGGATGGGAGGCGGTCTATCCCGGCGAGTACCTATGCCACTCCGGTGCCCGCAGCGGCGCGGTTTGTAACTACAAGGTGCTCTCCGGCGGCAGTTACAGCTACTGCGCCACCGACGTCTACGGCACCCGCGAGTGCTACACCGACCAGTTCGAGGCCGTGCAAGCCGACGGGTACCCCGGATCGCAGCAAGGTGACAGCGGCGGCCCGGTCTTCTCGGTCTTCTGGGGCGACGGGACGGGTTCGTCGGTAATCGCCAAGGGCATCATCTCCGGCGCCAACAGCAACCGTCTGCTGTTCCAGGACTTCTACACCGCCGCTGTCGATTTCGGGATCAACGTCATCAGGTGAATATCTCCGCAAGTAGCCCTGAGAACCCCCGTACCAGCCTGGTGTGGGGGCGATCATCTGGAGCAGCTCGCGTTCGCGGGCGTCCTCCCGTGCGATGGCGAGCGGGTCGCCTGAGTCGAGGGAGGTTGTGGCAGGGCCGCGTCGAAGAGAGAGGAGGCCGTGCCGCCTGGTCCCGGAGGTCGCGATGCGCGCCGGGAACAGTGTGGAGGCGCTCCTCCGGGGCTACGTCAAGTGCATGGACGGCCAGCGGAAGACGGTCAATAGCATGCAACAACGACCTGATCTCGGCGAAGCGAGCTGGGTACAGCCTGCTGGGCGGCGACAGCGGCGGCCCCGGTTCAATCTGGGGAACGGCAACTCGGCGGTCCGCGCCCTTGGGACCATCAGCAGCGCCACCCAGGACTCGGGCACGGAGTGGCTTGTTTTCCCCGGACTTCGTTACGGCGACGCGCGACTGGCCCGGCCTCGACACGGTCAACTATTGCGCGGCCTCGGCTCGCGCCTTGGACATCCAGACATCACCGAGAGATCACAACGAAATGCGATACATAGACACCGTGCCACTCGATCCCAACGATCATAGGCGCCTGGTCCAGGCCGGATGGGTGAATGTTCTTGCCAGGGCCACGTGCGGCCTCGTCGCGCTGGCCCTCGCCGCGGCGACGGCTCTCGTTTGCGCCGCCCCCGTTACCGCGGCTGAGGTGACCCTGCGCACCCTGGCCGCGGCGCGTAACCTGCGTATCGGGGCGGCCGTGCACGACCGCGGCCTCGCGATGGACAACGGCTATCGCGACAAGCTTCGGTACGAGTTCAACAGCGTCACCCCCGAGACCGCCATGAAGTGGGTCAATCTCGAACCCGAACCCGGCGTGCACACCTGGGAGAAGGCCGACGCCGTCGTCGCCTTCGCCCAGCAGAACAACCAGATGGTCCGCGGTCACACCCTGGTCTGGCACGGCGCCCTGCCCACCTGGATCAGCAACGGCTCGCTCACCGACGAGGAGCTGCGCGCCGCGCTTCGACAGCACGTCGAGACCACGGTCACGCGCTACGCCGGACGCGTGGCGGTCTGGGACGTCGTCAACGAGGCTCTCGCCGAGGACGGCTCCCTGAAGCAGACCATCTGGTTCAAGCGTCTTGGTCCGGGCTACATCGCCGACGCGTTCCGTTGGGCCAGGGCCGCCGACCCCTCCGCCAAGCTGTACATCAACGACTACAACGCCGAGTGGAGCAACCCCAAGCGGGCCGGCCTCTACAACCTCGTGCGCGACCTGCGCGCGCAGGGCGTGCCGATCGACGGTGTCGGGTTCCAGACCCACTCCCTGATCAAGGACCCGACGCCGGAGACGATCCTGCCGACGCAGCTCAAGAGCACCCTGGAGCTGTTCGCCGGACTCGGCGTCGACGTGGCCGTCACCGAGCTGGACGTGCGGATCAAGATGCCGGTGGACGAACGCAAACTCGCCGCCCAAGCCGAGATCTACCGCCGGACCACCGCCGCGTGCGTGGCTGTCAGCCGGTGCGTGTCGCTGACCGTGTGGAGCGTCACCGACCGCTACTCCTGGGTGCCGTCCGTGGTGCCCGGCTGGGGTGCGGCCCACCCGCTTGATACCGACCTGGCCAAGAAGCCCGCCTACGCCCAGATGCAGGCCGTACTGGTTGATCGCGACTTCACCTCGGCCTCCACCGCCGGCCACTCCGGCAAATGCCTGACGACACAGCTCACCCAGGCCGCCTGCAGCGGGGGCGCGGACCAGCGGCTGCTGTTCCGGCGCATGGCGCCCAAGGTGTACCAGATCGCCGACTCTCCCAGCGGCCAGTGCCTCACCATCGGCGCGGGCAACACGCTGGTACGGCGCGCCTGCGCGGCCGACAGCGCCGACCAGCGCTTCGAGTTGCGCCCGCTGAACCAGGGGCACCAGCTGATGTCCGTCCGCACCTACAAGTGCGTCGCCGTCAAGGACGGCAGCACCGCCGCGGGAGCCGCCATCGAGCAGGCGTCATGCTCCGCCGCTCCGGCCTGGCGCCTGCCAGACGCACCCGGACATCTGTAACTCTGATCGTCAATAGGAGAATTCTGGTGAGAACTCGCCGAAATCTGTTGAGAGCGGCTGCGGCCGGTGCGGGCCTTGGCGTCATCTCCGTTGCCGGCACCGGTACGGCTTCAGCCGCGGGATCAGGGACGGCGCTGGGCTGGCTGGATGTCACCGCACCGGAGTATGGCGCGACCGGTGACGGGCGTACCGACGATACCGCCGCCATTCAGAACGCGCTGAAGGCTGCGGCGCCGGGCGACGTGGTCTTCTTCCCGAACGGGAAATACCAGATATCAGCCCCGCTGGAGATCCCCGACGGCGTCGAGCTGCAGGGCAGCGGGTCTTCCTGGTACTCGGCGGGTGGTTCGAACCAGACCACGATCAACGCCGTCTCGTCGTTCACCGCCGCGCAAATTCCCGGCATCCGGCTGGCCACGGCACCGCGTTCCCGATGAACGTGCGCTTCACCAATGTGGCGACGTTCCGCTGCGGATCCAAGACCGAAGCGAGCGAGCGGTTTCGACCTGTACACCACCGACTCGCAGTTCAGCTCCTGCATGTCCTTCCGAGCCTGGCTACGGCCCAGCAGCATCAGCCAGCCGAACACGCGGACCGTAAGTGGATAGAGCAGGCGAAGAGGCACACGGCGTGATCGTGTCGCCGCGGGAAGGCTGGGCCAGACCGCAGCTCGATGCGGTAGCAAAGGTGTTTGACGCGCTACAGGCACTCCGCTCTCCTCTGCATCTCAGCCCGGGCAGTCCCCACCATTGCCGGGACCTGTCTGCGATCTGCCATCCGTTTGTCACGTGCGATCGGCAGGCTGGCGGGCGCGTCGCTGCCGGTCCTACCCGTCAGGCGCACGGACGAGAGAAGAAGGGGCACATGCTGAAGAACACGATTCGCACGCTCGTCGCCGTTGGCTCGGCGGTCACGGCCACGTTCGCCGCGACCGGCCCGGCGCGGGCCGCAGCCGACCAGGTCTGCTACGAGGCTCATGTGCAGAACGTCGGCTGGATGGGCTGGCAGTGCGACGGGGCCGTCGGCGGCACGATTGGGAGGTCGCTCAACCTGGAGTCGGTCCGGTTCAAGGTCAACGCAGGCGAGTTGTGCGTCAAGGCCTACCGCTCCCACTACGGATGGGACAGCACCTTCCAGTGCGCCAAGCCGAGCAAGACAGTCCAGATCGGCACCACGGGGATGAACGCCCCGATGGAGGCGATTCTGTTCTACTACCGCAACGGTAATGGGAGCTACATCAAGGGCAAGGCGCACTCCAGAAACATCGGGTGGACAGACCAGTACGACACGGGTACCTACCGCACCGGCTACAGCAAGATGTACATGATCGGGACCACCGGCCGGTCGCTACCGATGGAGGCGCTGACGATGTGGTGGGTCTAGGGCTCACCTCGCGAGCTTGGCCCTGATCCGGTCGGCGTCCGGGTGGCCGAGCTCGTCGAAGATGTCCAGAGCCCGCTGCCAGGTACGGCGTGCGACGTCGGCCCGCCCAGCCTCGAGCTGGGCGGTGCCGAGCCTGGTGAGCGTATCGGCTTCGTGATAGCGGTGGCCGACCTCGCGGAACAGGTCGAGGGCGTGCTGGTAGCAGGTGATGGCCCGCTCGTGCTGGCCAAGCTGGTGATGGGCGTACCCGGTGCTGTCCCACGTGTTGGCCTGCCCGTAGCGATCGCCGCTCTCCCGGTGCAAGGTGAGTGCCTGATGGCAGTGGTCGAGGGCCTTGTCGTAGTGGCCGAGCAGGGCATGGCGCCAGCCGACCGCGTTGAGCGCCCTGGCCTGGCCGGTCCGGTGGCCGACGGCTTTGAACAATTCGAGGGCGCGTTGGGCGTGGGCGAGCGCGTCCTGGTAGCGCCCCTGCCGTTCGAGCACACCTGAGATGTTGCCGTGGGTGTGGGCCTGGCCGATGTGGTCGCCGAGCTCGCCGTACAGATTGACGGCGAGCAGGAAGTGGGCGTGCGCGTCATAGAGGTGGTCGAGCCGGGCGTGGGCCCAGCCGAGGTTGCGGTGAGTATGGGCCTGCCCGGCCGTGTCACCGGCTCGGCAGGCCGCCTTCAGGGCGATCTCCTGGATGGTGACCTGCTCCTGCCAGCGGCCCTGGCGGTCCAGGAAGTCGGTGAGGGACCAGGCGATCTGCCAGGCATGCGCGTCGAACCCGGCGGCGAAGGCATAGGGGATCGCGGCGAGCAGGACGGCGTGCTCGGCGGTGAACCAGGCCAGCGCCTGCTCGGGGTCGGCGACGTTCTCGCCGCCATCCGCCGGCGGGGCAGTGTCCAGGGAGATGGGCTCGCGGTGCGGGTTGAGCAGCCGGGTGGCGGCGTGGGCGGTGTGCAGGTAGTGATCGAGCATCCGGTGCAGCGCGGCCAGACGTTCCTCGTCGCGATCGTGGGCGTGCGCGAGTTCGGTGGCGTGGGTGCGCAGCAGGTCGTGCAGGGCGTAGCGGCCCGGGGTGTGCTGGGTGATCAGGTGGGCGCGGACCAGTTCGGCCAGCAGCGGCCGTACCCGTGTGACCGGGACGCCTCCGAGGCTCGCCGCCGCGCCTACGCCGAGGTCGGGGCCTGGATGCAGGCCGAGCGACCGGAACAGCTGCGCCGCCTCGGCACCGAGGGCGTGGTGGGACCACGAGAACACCGCCCGCACCTGCGTGGCCGGGTCGCCGGCGTCGAACGCGTCCAGCCCCCCGTCGGCTTCGCGCAGTTCGGCGGCGAGGGCAGCCAACGGGAGGTCCGGGTGCGTGGCGGCGCGGGCGGCCACCACGGCCAGCGCCAGCGGGAGCCCCGCGCACCTGGCGATGATCTCCTCCACCGCGTCAGGTTCGGCTTCGACCCGCTCGAGGCCTAACCGACCGGCCAGCAGCCGGCGGGCCTCTGCGACCGGCAGCAGGTCCAGTGGCAGCGAGTGCGCGCCCTCGGTGACCACCAGGCCAGGCAGCCGGTTGCGGCTGGTCACCACCACCAGGCAACCGGGTGCGCCCGGCAGCAGCGGGCGGACCTGCTCGGCGTCACGGGCGTTGTCCAGCAGGACGAGCATCCTACGCCCGGCGAGCAGGCTGCGGTACAGGCCGACCTGTTCCTGGAACCCGGCCGGGAGACGGTCCGCGGGCATGCCCAGGGCGTCGAGGAAGCCGCGCAACGCCTCCGTCGGCGCCATGGGCGACCCGCTGGGGTCGAAGCCGCGAAGGTTCACATAGAGCTGCCCGTCGGTGAAACGATCGCGGACTTGGTGGGCCCAGTGCACCGCCAAAGCCGTCTTGCCCACTCCCGCGGTGCCTGACACGGCGGTGACCACGACGGTGGTGGGCTGCTCGCCGGCCATGTCCATGAGGGCGTCCAGCCGGTGCAGCTCCTCGGCCCTGCCGGTGAAACCGTACAGGTCAAGGGGCAGCAGTGCGGGAACGGCCACGGGCGCCGGCTCCTGGGGCGGCTCGGGCCGGGCGGCGTCCGCGGCGAGGATCCGCTGGTGGATCTCACGCAGGTACGCCCCAGGCTCGACGCCCAGCTCGTCGACCAGCGTGCGCCAGGCTTCGCCGTACTCCCTCAGGGCCTCCGCGCGCTGTCCTGACGCCTCGAGGGCGACCATCAGCTGACCACGGAACCGTTCCCGCAGAGGGTGGGCGGCCACCAGGGAGCGCAGTTCCCCCAGCAGCGCGTCCTGCCGCCCGAGCGCCAGATCGGCGTCGATCCGCGCCTCCATCATCTGCACCCAGACGTCCTCCCACGCCCTGACGTGCAGCGAGCGCAGCAATGCGGAGTCGACGTCCGCGAGCAACGGACCGCGCCACCGGGCCAGCGCGTCGGTCAACAGGGCGGCGGCTGCGGCCATGTCCCCCAGACCGGCCGCTCGCGTCGCCTCCGCGCGCAGCGCCTGCGCCTGGTGCAGGTCGATGGCGTCCGTCGGGACATCGAGGACGTAGCCCGGCGCACGGGTCACCAAGGGAGTGGGCCGGATCGCCGACAGCGCCTTACGCAACCGCGTGACATGGCTGCGCACGGTCTCCCGTGCGGTCTCCGGGGGCCGGTCCTCCCACAGGCAGTCGACCAGCTCCTCCACCGACACCACGTGCGGGACCCGAAGGGCCAGCGCGGCGAGCACCACGCGTTGCTTGACGGAGGTGACGGGGACGAGCGTGCCACCTGCGTCGCGCACCTCCAGCGGCCCCAGCAGCCGGATCTCCATCCCGTACTCCCCCTTGACGCGCACCTGTCCGGTATCTGGGGCTGATTTCGCTCTGCCACCTATCTGCCATGTGCTGCCAGAAGGCTACAGATCTTCCGGGTGCAGCCCCGGCACCTCCCGCATGATGCGGCGGAGCGTCGCCGCGCCCCCTGAACACATGTTGGGCTCATTCACGAATCCGACGATCTGCGAGAAGTTCAGCTGCGCCACCTCGTCGGCGGTGAGCTTATGAGCGGTCACAGTTACCTACCGATAGATCTTCACGGCAGGTGACGAGGCGGAAGTCGGCGTGCTCCCCAGCCTCGGCGCGGAGCACGTCCGCGGCGTGCAGCGGGGTGCTCTCCTTACTGTCAACGGCCAGCACGTCGGCGCGGTGGAAGCAGGCCGGGTCGAGTTCGGCCTTGGTGCCGTCGTCGGCGCCGACGGCGGTGACGTGCTGTCCAGGCCGTAGCCAGGAGCCCTCCAGGATGGGCCGGCGGCTGCCGGTCGCGGTGACGATCACGTCGGCCTGCCGTACGGCGTCGCGGGGGTGGTCCGCCACCGACACCGTGAGCGGCGGGTCGACCTCCAGGAGCGCCGCACGCAGCGCCAGCGCCGCGTCCGCGCGCCGCCCCCAGACGACCACGTGCTCGATCGGGCGTACCGCCCGCGCGGCCAGAACCTGCAGCCGCGCCTGGGTCCCCGTGCCGAGGACCGCCATGGTGGCGGCGTCCCGCCGGGTCAGCAGGCGGTTGGCCACCGCTCCCGCCGCGGCGGTGCGGACGTCGGTGAGGTGGTGCCCGTCCATGAGAAGCGCGCGCAGGTCCCCGGTGGTCGCGTCGTGGACGGC
>NZ_JBEZDO010000049.1:0-47411 GCF_040648355.1 Nonomuraea sp. NPDC049152
CACCCAACACCACCCTCTACCCCAACCCCCCCATCTTCCTTCCCCCCCCCCCCCCCACACGCCGCCCCTCAGCTACCCCTCCCCGGCGGCCCGCGGACCTGTCCGCGGGCCGCCGGTCGCGTGCTCTCGGGGGACCAACCGTTATCGAGGAGTCTCATGAGTCATCGCCGGAAGAAGGGCCTGCTCAGCGCCGCGCTGGCCACGGCCGTCCTCATCGCGCCTCTGGCAGCAGCGGGTACGGCGCACGCCGACCCGAACAACAACTCCGTCCGCAAGCTCGTCAAGGCCGTCAACGGCAAGAACGTCAAGAACCACCTCAAGGTGCTCGACCTGATCGGCAAGGCCAACGGCAACACCCGCGTGGACGGCACGCGCGGCTTCGAGTTATCGCGCGACTACGTGGCCACGCTGCTGCGTCTGGCCGGGTACCAGGTCTCGACGCAGAAGTTCACGTTCGAGAACGAGGAGTTCAAGACCAAGCCGGTCTTCGAGCGCAAGACGCCCAACCCCAAGGTCTACGCGCTCGGCCTGGACTGGGTGCCGTCGGGCCACACCGCGGAGGGAAGCTTCTCCGCCAAGATCCAGCCGGTCGACGTGCTGATCCCGCCGGGTCCGACGCCCAACTCCTCCACCTCGGGCTGTGAGGCGGCCGACTTCGCCGGGTTCACCGCGGGCAACTTCGCGCTGATCCAGCGCGGCACCTGCAGTTTCGCGGTGAAGGTGGCCAACGCCAAGGCCGCGGGCGCCACCGGCGTCGTGCTGTTCAACGAGGGCCAGGCGGGCCGTACCGAGGCCGACGTCAACCCCGACCTGGGCGGCCCGCAGGACATCCCGGTGCTGTTCACCAGCTTCTGGGAGGGCAGGGACCTGGCGGCCACGCCAGGCGCGGAGGTCGGGTTCACGTTCTCGTGGGAGACGGAGATCAAGACCTACGAGTCGTACAACGTGCTGGCCGAGTCGCGGCACGGGCGCGCGGACAACGTCGTGATGGTCGGCGGTCACCTCGACTCGGTCGAGGACGGCCCCGGCATCAACGACAACGGTTCGGGCGTCGGCGCGATCCTGGAGGTGGCGCTCCAGATGGCCAAGTCGAAGCCGGAGAACAAGGTCCGCTTCGCCTTCTGGGGCGGCGAGGAGTTCGGCCTGCTCGGGGCCGAGCACTACGTGGCGAACCTGACCGAGCAGGAGAAGGCGAACATCGCCCTCTACCTGAACTTCGACATGATCGCCTCACCGAACTTCGTCTACCACGTCTACGACGGCGACGACTCCGACGGCGTGGGCTCGGGCCCAGGCCCCGAGGGTTCGGCGCAGATCGAGAAGTACTTCGAGCAGTTCTACGCCTCGCGCAACCTGGCCTACAAGGGCACCGACTTCGACGGCCGCTCCGACTACGGGCCGTTCATCGCGGTCGGGATCCCGGCGGGCGGCCTGTTCACCGGGGCGGAGCAGCGCAAGACGCCCGACGAGGTGACCAAGTGGGGCGGTACGGCGGGCGAGCGTTACGACCGGTGCTACCACCAGGCCTGCGACACCATCAAGAACATCAACGACACGGCGCTCGACGTCAACGCCGACGCCATCGCCACGCTCGTGGGCACCTACGCCTACGACTCCTCGACGATCAACGGGCCGCACGCCCCCGGCATCGCCACCAGGGCCAAGGCCTCTCACGGTGATGACGTGCCCAAGGCGCTGAGCTGACCCTCGCAGGCGCGGCGTCCCCGCGTGGGACGCTGCGCCTACACTCGATGCCATGTCGGGTGAACTGCGAGTTCTGGGGGCATGTCCGCTTGACTGCCCGGACACGTGCTCATGGGTGGTGACCGTCAGGGACGGCGAGGCCGTGAAGATGCGCGGCAACCCCGACCAGCCGTACACGCGGGGCGCTCTGTGCGTGAAGGTCAACCGCTATCTCGAGCACACCAGGGCGGACGACAGGATCCTGTATCCGCTGCGCCGTACGGGGCCGAAGGGCTCGGGCCAGTTCGAGCGGATCACCTGGGACGAGGCGCTCGACGAGATCGCCACCCGGCTCCGCGCGATCGTGGACGAGCATGGCGGCGACGCGATCTGGCCCTATCTCGGCACGGGATCACTGGGCTACCTGCAGGGCTCGGAGGGTGTGGCTGGACGCAGGTTCTGGAACGTGCTCGGCGCCTCCAAGCACGTGCTCAACATCTGCTCGGTGGCCGGCAGCCTGGGGTTGTCGCGCACCCAGGGCACCGCGGGCGGCATGGACCCGGAGAACTTCGCCCAGTCCAAGCTGATCATCCTGTGGGGCACGAACACGCTGACCAGCGGCCACCACCTGTGGAAGTTCATCCAGGACGGCCGCGCCGACGGGGCGTACGTCGTCGCGATCGACCCGATCCGCACCAGGACGGCCGACCAGGCCGACGAGCACCTGGCGATCAGGCCAGGCACCGACGCCGCGCTCGCGCTCGGCCTGCTGAACGTGGTGCTGTCCGAGAACGCCCAGGACGAGGAGTACCTCGCCCTGCACACCGAGGGCTGGGAGGACTTCAGGGCCGAGATCATGGAGTGGCCCGTCGAGCGGGCCGCAGAGGTCACGGGGATCCCCGCCGAGGCCGTCCACAGCCTGGGGATGAGGCTGGCGCACACCCGCCCGACCGCGATCCGCGCCACGATGGGCATCCAGCGGCACGCGGGCGGCGGCACCGCCATGCGGACGATCGCCTCCATTCCCGGCGTCACCGGCGACTGGCGTCATCCGGGCGGCGGCGTGGCCTACTCCACCAGCGACCACGTCCACCTGAACATCGACCGCCGCAACGACCTGCTGGCCCAGCCGGTCAAGACGCGGTTCATGACCCGGCTCGCCTCCGGCCTCGACGACGTGAAGTGCCTGTGGGTCTACATGGCCAACCCGATGGGCTCCACGTCCGACAGCAACAGGATCAGGCGGCAGCTGCTGAGAGAGGACCTGTTCACGGTCGTCATGGAGCAGTTCCCCACCGACACCGCCGACTACGCCGACATCGTGCTGCCCGCCACCATGCAGACCGAGCACATGGACCTGCACGCCGGGTACGGCCACATGTACCTGATGTGGAACGAGCCCGCCGTCGCGCCCGCGGGCGAGGCGCTGTCCACCACGGAGACCTTCCGCCGCCTGGCCGCCCACATGGGCATGACCGAGCCCTCGCTGTACGACTCCGACCTGGAGCTGGCCGCCGAGCTGCTGTCCAGCGGCCACCCGTCCCTCGACGGCGTCACGCTCGACCGCCTGCGCAAGGAGGGCTGGGTGCGGATGAGCTACCCGTCGCCGTTCAAGCCGTTCGCCGAGGGGTTCCCCACCCCGTCGGGCAGGCTACGCTTCCCCCCGCGCGGGAAGGCCTTCGTGCCTTCCCTCTCCTCCCTTACGGCAGGCGACAAGCTGACCCTGATCACGCCCGCCGCGCACACCTTCCTCAACACGACGTTCGGCAACAACCCGGAGCTGCTGCGCAGGGCCAAGGATCCTGTCGTCCTGGTGAACCCCGCCGACGCGCGGGCCAGAGGCCTGTCCACGGGCCTGCGCGTCAGGGTGGTCAACCACAACGGCTACTTCCTCGCCGACCTGGAGGTCAGCGACCGGGTGGCCAAGGGCGTCGTGGCCAGCCCCAAGGGCAGATGGCCCAAGCACACGATCGGCGGGTCGAACCCCAACGCCGTGGTGGACGAGCGCGACGCCGACATGGGCAGGGGCGCCGTCTACCACGACAACCTAGTCGAGCTCGAGCTTGAACCCCTCGTGTGACTGGGCGTAGCCGAGGGAGCGGTAGAAGCGGTGGGCGTCGTCGCGCCGCTTGTCGGAGGTGAGTTGCACCATCGCGCAACCGCGGGCCCTGCCCTTGGCATGCGCCCACTCCATCATCTTGCGGCCCCATCCCTGCCCGCGTAGGTGCCCGGCGACGCGCACCGCCTCGACCTGCAGGCGGGTGGCGCCGCGCCGGGAGATGCCGGGGATGTAGGTGAGCTGCATGGTGCCCACGACCTCGCCCTTCAGCTCCGCCACGATCAGCTCGTTGTTGGGGTCGGCGTCGATGGCCTCGAAGGCGGCTCTGTGGTCGTCGCCGTACTCTCCCGTCCTGGCGGCGGCGATCGCGTCGTCGACGATGAGCGCGACGATGGCGGGCACGTCGGCGGCGCGTGCCGTACGGAAGACCAGGGAGAGCAGGTAGTGCGACTCCATCAGGCCGGGGTTGGACGGCAGCGCCATGACCTTGCCGCTGGGCACGAAGCCCTTGCGCGCGTAGAGCGCGCGGGCGGCGGCGTTCGCGTCGACCGCCCACAGGCCGATCTCCTCGGCCTCGCGGGCGCGGGCCCATGCCACGACCTCGTCGACCAGCCGCCCTGCCAGGCCCGTGCCCCTGGCCTCGGGAGCGACCCACATCGACAGCAGATGCACGTGACCGGGGTGCTCCTCGAGACCGCAGATCAGCCCGGCGTCCCGGCCGTCGCCCACCGCCACGAACCAGACGGAGTCAGGGTTGGTCAGGCGTTCGACCCACTTCTCCCTCGGGTGGGCGGCGTCCTTGTCGTAGGTGGAGCCGAAGGCGTCAGGGGCGTCGGCGAGCGCACGCAATCTGAGGGCGCGCAGGCGGTCGGCGTCGTCGCGGCCAAGCCGCTCAATAGTGAATTCCGGCATGCCCGCATCATGGCAGTCGGCATCGGGGGACTCTCAGGGTGATTCCCCGATGTGGACAAGGGGTGCCGAACGGCACTCTGGATACATGAACGAGCTCTCTCGACGCGAAGAACTGTCGTTGTCGGGCGCCGCGCTCCGTGGCGCCCCTTGGAAGGCCGCCGCCGTGGGCGGCGGTGCGGTGGCCGCCGCCAGCTTCGGCATGGGCGCCATCACGGGGTCGGCCGACCTGTCGTGGGCCCTCGGCCTCGGCATCAGCCTGTTCGCCCTGATCGCGGCCATCGGCGCGGTCGCCAAGCCGGAGGAGGGCGACAGGGTCACCAGGCAGGCGCGTAACTGGTCGCTGCGGCACCCGTGGAAGTTCGCGCTCCTGCCCGCGGGCATCACCGCGGTGCTGAGCTACCCCGTCCAGCTCGTGCTCGACGGCGAGGGCATCTTCGGCGCCGCGTGGGACTCCCTGTGGAGCGGCGCGCTGGTGTACCTCATCGCGGGCATCCTGACGCTCACCATGAAGGGCAGGGCGCGCTAGCCGCTCTCGGCGACGCGCTTCAACCCTTCGAGAGAGCGGCGCATGTTGGCGGCGTTGTGGGCGGCCCGGTCGGCCACGTTGGTCGCGAGCCGCCCCACGACCAGCATGAACCTCCCCCTGGTGTCCCAGGTCTTCTGCTCCACGACGCAGCCCGTCTCGCTGGGGGTGATGTCGAACCGCCAGACGGCGATGTCGAGCACCCCGACGGCGCGGACGTGGTAGGCGAAGGCGCGGCCTGGATCGGCCGCGGTCACCGTGCAGACGGTCGACCAGCGGCGGGACCCGTTGCGGTTGCTGCCGCGGAACCTCGCGCCGCGCCGCGCCGAGCGCACCTCGCCGATCCAGCGGGCGCGCTCGCACTCGGCGTTCCACGCGCCCATGCCCTCCAGATCGGTCAGCAGCTCGTAGATCCTCTCGGGCGGGGCGTCGATCTCGATGGACGCTGAGGCACTGGGCTCGCTCACGAGGACATTGTGTCCTTCTCTGCCTGCGAGCGACAGACGCAGAATTCGTTGCCCTCGGGGTCGAGCATGGTCACCCAGCCGGTGCCGTCAGGGTTGCGGTGATCCTCGTGGACCTTCGCGCCGAGGTCGAGCAGGCGCTCGACCTCCTGGTCGCGAGTGCTTCCCTCGGTGCCGTTGACATCGAGGTGGACCCTGTTCTTGACGCTCTTGCCCTCGGGCACCTTGATGAAGAGCAGGAACGGGTCCTGGTGGGTGCGGATCGCGACCTCGGTGTCTCCGGGCTCGCACTCCCCCCATAGCGGCAGCCCTGTGGCCTTGCTCCACCACGTGGCCAGCTCGTAGGGATCGGCCGCGTCGATGGTGACGGCATGGATCTCAATCATGGGCCCACCCAATCGCCACACCTGCGACGCGTCAAACCAGGCTAGTGGCCTGCTCCTGCGAGGTTGAGTCCGACGACGCCGATGAGGATGAACGCGATCGAGCCGAGCTTGACCGCGGAGACGTCGTCGCCCATCAGCAGCATGCCGAGCGTGGCGGTGCCCACGGCGCCGATGCCCGTCCACACCGCGTAGGCGGTGCCGACCTCCAGGCTCCTGAGCGCGAACGCGAGCGCGCCGAAGCTGAGGACGGCGAAGACGAGGAAGCTCACCGCCCACCAGACCTGGGAGAAGCCGTCGCTCATCTTGAGCGAGTAGGCCATCGCGACCTCGAGCAGGCCGGCGGCGACGAGAATGACCCAAGCCACGTGCACTCCTTTGTCGTAGGGGTGCGTCGTCTTGGCGTTCCGGGTACGGCGCGTCTCGTCCGGGAGCGGGTCGCTCAATCCCTACAACGGCGTCAGGTCGCGTTCTGATTCCACCAGAGCGTGACCCAGCGGTCGCGGGGCACGGGCCACATGCCCATCTCCATGGCCGTCGCGGCCACCTCGGGCGCCCGTGAAGGGTCGAGGCAGGCCCGATGGCAGACGCTGTCCGCCAGTTCCTCGATCGTGGCGAAGCGCTCGATGGGCGCCTCCCGCTCCTCCACCCGCACCTCGAAGCCGAGCGCGGCGGCCAGCGCCACCGCGTCCTCCGCGATGGGCCTGACCGGGCGCCGCACACCGTGGAAGTGCTCCCACAGCGGGCTCATCCAGCTCATCGGATGGCGGTGCGACAGCTCGACGACCACCCTGCGGGTGGCGTGGGAGTCGAGCGCGCGCAGGAAGACGGCCAGGTCGGGCACGTTGTAGACCACGTGCGCGGCCACCACGACGTCGGCCTTCCCTACCTCCGCCTCGACCTGCGGCCAGCCGCCCTCGACCGTCGTCACGCCGACGCCCGCCTTGTCGGCGCGCACGGTGAGCTCGGCGAGCATCGCGGCCGAGGTGTCCACGGCGATCAGCTCGCCGATCCTGTCGGCCAGCGGGAGGGAGGCCGCGCCAAGCCCTGCCCCCACATCCAGCAGTGTCCCGTCCTCCGGCAGCGCCTCGGCCACCCTCGCCACTGTCGGCCCTTCCGGCTCGGCCAGCGCGCGGTCGGTCCTGGCCGCGAAGCGGGCGGGCGAGTGCCCCCATGGGTCGACGGGCGCCTTCGCCAGGATCTCCGGCGGAATGGCCCACGACTCCAGGTTCTGCCGCCACCGTTCGTTCAACGCCTCGGCATTCATGTGTCGAGGGTAAGTGCTTAGCAGAGGTTACCCGCGGGTAGCATTACGAGTAAGGTTACTCGCCAGTACTAAACGCCCCCGGGTTCTAGGAGAGAGCAGCCATGGGCCACTACAAGAGCAACGTGCGGGACCTGGAGTTCAACCTCTTCGAGGTCTTCGGCCGCCGCGACATCCTCGGTAACGGCCCGTTCTCGGAAGTGGACGAGGACGTCGCCCGCAGCATCCTGGACGAGGTCAACAGGCTCGCCAAGGGTGTGCTGGCCGACTCCTTCGAGGAGGGTGACCGCACGCCGCCGGTCTTCGACCCAGCCACGTCGACGGTGACCGTACCCGATGGGGTGAAGAAGTCCTTCAAGGCCCTCGTCGAGGGCGGATGGGCGCACCTTGACCTGCCCGCCGAGCTCGGCGGGCCTGGCGTCCCCCGGACGCTGGCCTGGTCGGCGGCCGAGATGGTGCTCGGCGCCAACCCCGCCCTCTACATGTACGCCGCGGGCCCCAACTTCGCCTACACGCTGTGGAAGCTCGGCACCCCCGACCAGAAGCGGTTCGCCGAGCTGGCGATCGAGAACAACTGGGGCGCCACCATGGTGCTGACCGAGCCCGACGCGGGCTCCGACGTCGGCGCGGGGCGCGCCCGCGCGATCCAGCAGCCCGACGGCACCTGGCACATCGAGGGCGTCAAGCGCTTCATCACCAGCGCCGAGCACGACATGACCGACAACATCTTCCACCTGGTGCTGGCCAGGCCCGAGGGCGCGGGCGCGGGCACCAAGGGCCTGTCGATGTTCCTGGTGCCGAAGTACCACGTGAACCTGGACAACGGCGCGCTCGGCGAGCGCAACGGCGTCTACGTCACCAACGTCGAGAAGAAGATGGGCCTCAAGGTCTCCACGACCTGCGAGCTGACCTTCGGCGACAAGCACCCGGCGATCGGCACCCTGGTCGGCGACGTGCACGAGGGCATCAAGCAGATGTTCATGGTGATCGAGCACGCCCGGATGATGGTCGGCACCAAGGCCATCGCCACCCTGTCGACCGGCTACCTGAACGCGCTGGAGTACGCCAAGTCCCGCTTCCAGGGCGCGGACCTGACCCAGATGGCCGACAAGTCCGCGCCGCGGGTGACCATCACCCACCACCCCGACGTGCGGCGCGAGCTGATGCTGCAGAAGTCGTACGCCGAGGGCATGCGGGCGCTGGTCCTCTACACGGCCACCTTCCAGGACACCCTGCTGATCAACCCGGGCGACGAGCACGCCGAGGCGATGAACGACCTGCTGCTCCCCCTGGTCAAGGGCGTCGGCTCCGAGCGCTCCTACGAGCTGCTCTCGCGCTCCCTGCAGACGCTCGGCGGCTCGGGCTACCTGCAGGACTACCCGATCGAGCAGTACATCCGCGACGCGAAGATCGACTCCCTGTACGAGGGCACGACCGCGATCCAGGGCCTCGACCTGTTCTTCCGCAAGATCCTGCGCAACCAGGGCGCGGCGGTGGGCTCGCTGCTGGCCGAGATCAACGCCTTCGCCGCCTCCGAGGCGGGCAACGGCAGGCTCAAGCAGGAGCGCAAGCTGCTCGCCAAGGCCGCCGCCGAGGTCAAGGCCATGGGCGACACGATGGCGGGCTGGGCGCTCGGCTCGCTGGAGTCGCCGCGCGAGGTCTACAAGGTCGGGCTCAACAGCACGCGCTTCCTGCTGGCGCTGGGCGACCTGGTCATCGGCTGGCTGCTGCTGCGTCAGGCGGAGATCGCGCTGGCCAGGCTCGACGAGGGCGAGGACGCGTTCTACCAGGGCAAGGTGGCCGGCGCGTCGTTCTTCGCGACGACCGTGCTGCCGCGCATCGCGGCCGAGCTGGCCGTACTGGAGAGCACCGGGCTCGACCTGATGGACCTGCCGGAAGAGGCGTTCTAGACCACCTGCTCCCGCGGCAGGTCAAGAAGACCGTCCACCCCTCCGGGTGGGCGGTCTTCCGCTTCCATGGCGGGCGCGAACCGGGATACCGTCACGGCATGTCCCCTCGTGTCGAAGAGGTATCCGACGGCGTCTACGCCTACATCCAGCCCGACGGAAGCTGGTGGATCAACAACACCGGGTTCATGGCCGGGCGGAGGGGCGTCATCTCCGTCGACGCCTGCTCCACCGAGCGCCGCACCCGCGCCTACCGCGACGCGATCGCCAAGGTCACCGACCGGCCGATCACCACACTCGTCAACACCCACCACCACGGCGACCACACCTTCGGCAACCACCTGTTCCCCGAGGCGACGATCGTGGCGCACGAGCGGACCCGCGAGCAGATCATCGCCGACGGGGTGCCCGCCTACCTGGGCGCGTGGTCGCCCGATGTCGAGTGGGGCACGCTCGATCCCGTGCCGCCGTTCCTCACCTACACCGACGGCGTCACCCTTTACTCCGACGACCTGCGCTGCGAGGTCAGGCACGTCGGGTTCGCCGCGCACACCACCAACGACTCCTACGTCTGGATCCCCTCGCGCAGGGTGCTGTTCTCGGGCGACCTGGTGTTCAACGGCGGCACGCCGTTCGTGCTGATGGGCTCGGTGGCCGGGGCGCTGGCGGCGCTCGACCAGCTGGAGGCGCTCGGCGCCGAGACGATCGTCCCCGGCCACGGCGACGTCTGCGGGCCCTCGGCGATCTCCACGGTGCGCGGGTACCTGCGGTTCGTCCGGGAGAGGGCGGAGGCGGGGATGGCGGCGGGCCTGTCTCCGCTGGAACTGGCAAGGCAGACCGATCTCGGCGAGTACGGCACGCTCACCGACAGCGAGCGCATCGTCGGCAACCTGCACAGGGCCTACGCCGAAGCGACGGGCGGCGACGTGGATCTGGCGGCCGCCGTCCTCGACATGATCACCTTCAACGGCGGTCGGCCACTGACGTGTCATGCCTGAGGGTGTGATCGTCATCAGGGGGGTATGACCGTCTCCGTACGCGGTCTTTACCCTCCGGAGGTCGTCATGGGTGTCGGGGTCAGCATCTTCTTCCTCACGCTCGGCGCCATCCTCCGATTCGCCATCGAACCCGACGTCTTCGGCAGCGCCGTCCACATGGACAGAATCGGCGTGATCTTCATGATCGTCGGTGGCGTGGGCGTGGTGCTGAGCATCGTCCTGGCGCCGCGGCGCGGGCACACCTCCGAGGACAGGCTCATGCACAGGGAGAACAATCCGCCCGAAGTCTGATGCTCGCCGCGGCGGCCGTCGCGCTCGTGGTCGGCGCGGTGGCGGTCGTGGTGCCGCTGGAGGGCGGCCCTGTCGCCGCCACGCGTTCTCCGGGGGGACGCGGATCGTCATCGACCGCACGACGGGCGAGCTCGTCGGCGTTCAGCGGGAGTCGCCCGACGGCGCCCCGTACAGCACTGACATCGTCAGGAAGGCGGGCTGGACCGACGTGCGGCAGCCCGTCGCGCCGCCCAGGTGCGCCGGCTGTACGGCTCAGCTCTAGAGCTCGAACTGGATGGCGGCGCGGCCCGCCTTGATCGGGACGATGTGCTCGTTGATGACGGCGTGGTGCTGCGGGTGGTCGCGGTAGACCTCGTAGTCGGCGACGGAGTCGAACTCGGCGACGATGGCGAAGTCGGAGTTGCCCGCGGCGGCCAGGCCGAGGTCACTGCCGAGGTCGTAGCGGCGCAGCTCGGGGATCGCGGCGGGCAGGGCGGCCAGGCCCTTCTCGACGGCGGCCTTCTGCTCGTCGGTGGCGTCGTCGGTCCAGGTCAGCAGCACGATGTGACGGATCATGGCATCAGCCTAGTAGTGGGGCGGGCGCCGGTTACCGGCGCCCGCCCTTGGTCAGCTCCGGGCGCCGGTCGGCCTTCCGGCGCCCGTCTCAGCTCCAGGCCAGCATGCGGAGCGGGTCCTCCAGCATGGCGCCGACGTCTCGCAGGAACAGCGAGCCCAGCTCCCCGTCGACGATCCGGTGGTCGAACGACAGCGCGAGCGTGGTCACCTTCCTGACGGCCAGCTGCCCGTCCACCACCCACGGCGCGTCCCTGACCTGTCCGAAGGCCAGGATGGCCGCCTCACCCGGGTTGAGGATCGGGGTGCCGGTGTCGACGCCGAACACGCCCACGTTGGTGATCGTGATCGTGCCGCCCGCCATCTCGGCCGGTTGGGTACGGCCCGCCCTGGCGGTCTCCGTCAGCTCGCCCAGCGCCCTGGCCAGTCCTGGCAGGTCCAGCGCGTGGGCGGACTTGACGTTCGGCACGACCAGGCCGCGCGGGGTGGCGGCGGCGATGCCGAGGTTCACGTAGTGCTTGACCACGATCTCCTGGGCGGCCTCGTCCCACGTGGAGTTGATCATCGGGTAGCGGCGGGCGGCCACCAGGACGGCCTTGGCCACCAGGAGCAGGGGCGAGACCCTGACCTCGGCGAAGTCCCGCAGCTGCTTGAGCCGCTGGACGGCCGCCATCGTCTCGGTGACGTCCACCTGCAGGAACTCGGTGACGTGCGGAGCGGTGAACGCGCTGGTCACCATCGCCTGCGCGGTCATCTTTCGCACGCCCTTGACGGGGATGCGCTCCTCCAGTTCCCGGGGGGCGGCGGGCTGCCATGAGGGCTCCGCCGCCTGGGGCTCGGGCTCCTGGGCGGCGGCGTGGACGTCGTCGCGGGTGATGGAGCCCTGGGGACCCGTGCCCCGCAGGGCCGTCAGGTCCACGCCCAGGTCCTTGGCCAGCTTGCGGACCGGTGGCTTGGCGAGCACGCTCACCCTGCCGGTCGCCTGCGCCTGCTGGACCGGCTCGGGCAGCGGCTGGGTGGGGGTGTGGCCGGGGACGGCCACTCGCTCGGGGTCGGCCACGGTGCCCGCGCTCACCTGCGCCCCGGTGGGGCCGCCTGGCCGGGTGGTGTCGGTTTCAGGGGCGGTTTCGGAGTGCGTGGTCTTGCGGGGGCGGCGCTTGGCCGCGCCGGTCTTGACGCCGTACCCGACCAGGACGGGTGTGCGCTCCTCCTTGGGCGCGGGGCCGCCGTGCGCGCCTGGCTCGACGGCTCCCTCGGCGGGCGGTCGCGGCACCATGTCGTCGGCCAGTGCCGCGAGCCGTTCGGCCGACTCCTCGTGCGGGCCGACCGCCTCCGCCGCGCCCGTGGAAGGGCCGGGCTGCGCCGTACCGGCGGCAGGGGGCTCGCCGGTCTCGACCGCGATGATCGGCACGCCGACGTCGACCGTCTGGCCCTCCTCCGCCAGCAGGTCCGCGACGACACCGGCCCACGGCGACGGCAGCTCGACGATCGACTTGGCGGTCTCGATCTCGACGACGATCTGGTTGACCTTGACACTGTCGCCCGGCTTGACGTGCCAGCGGACGATCTCGGCCTCTGTCAGGCCCTCTCCCACGTCGGGGAGCTTGAATTCACGACGCATTCGAGGTCCCCCTCTCAGTAGGTGAAGGCACGGTCGACGGCATCGAGGACCCTGTCCAGGTCGGGGAGATAGTGCTCCTCCAGCTTCGACGGCGGGTAGGGGGTGGAGAAGCCGCCGACCCGCAGCACGGGCGACTCCAGATGGTAGAAGCACGACTCGGTGATCCTCGCCGCGAGCTCGGCGCCGAAGCCGTTGTAGACGGGCGCCTCGTGGACGACGATCACCCTGCCGGTCTTGCGCGCCGACTCCATGACCGTGGGGAAGTCCAGCGGGTTGAGCGAGCGCAGGTCGACGACCTCGATCGAGCGGCCCTCCTCCTGGGCGGCCGTGGCCGCCTCCAGGCACGTCTTGACCATCGGGCCGTAGGCGAGCAGCGTGATGTCGCTGCCCTGCCGTACGACGGAGGCCCGGTCGAAGGGCGTCCACCAGTCGGTGGTGGCGGTGTCGACGTCGGCTTTCTCCCAGTAGCGGCGCTTGGGCTCGAAGAAGATCACCGGGTCGTCACTGCGGACGGCCTGCTGGATCATCGAGTAGGCGTCGGCGGGGTTGCTGCAGGCGACGACGCGCAGACCGCCCGTGTGGGTGAAGTACGCCTCGGGGGACTCGCTGTGGTGCTCGACCGCGCCGATGCCGCCGCCGCACGGGATGCGGACCACGACGGGCAGCTTGATGGCACCGAGCGAACGCAGCGGCATCTTGGCGAGCTGGGTGATGATCTGGTCGGCGGCGGGGAACACGAAGCCGTCGAACTGGATCTCGCAGATCGGCCGGTAGCCGCGCAGGGCCAGGCCGATCGCGGTGCCGATGATGCCCGACTCGGCAAGCGGCGTGTCGATGACGCGGTCCTCGCCGAAGTCCTTCTGCAGGCCGTCGGTGACGCGGAAGACGCCGCCGAGCTTGCCGACGTCCTCACCCATGATGAGGACCTTGGGGTCGTCCTCCATCGCTCTGCGCAGGCCCTCGTTGATCGCCTTGGAGAGGGTCAGCATGGTCATGACTCGAAGCCCTCCAGGTAAGCGGCGTACTGGGCGCGCTCCTCGTCGATCAGCGCGTGGGACGACCTGTAGACGTGGTCGAAGATGTCGAGAGGCTTGGGGTCGGGCATCTCCAGGCAGCGTCTGCGCAGATCGGCGCCCAGGTCCTCGGCCTCGGCCTCGACGGAGTCGATGAATTCCTGGTCGGCCAGCTCGTTCTTGAACAGGTACGCCTTCAGGCGCTCGATCGGGTCCTTCAGCTTCCACGCCTCCAGCTCGCTCGCCACCCGGTAGCGGGTCGGGTCGTCGGTGGTGGTGTGGGCGCCCATCCGGTAGGTGAACGCCTCGATCAGCGTCGGCCCCTGGCCGGTTCTCGCGGCCTCCAGCGCCTTCCTGGTGACGGCGAGGCAGGCGAAGACGTCGTTGCCGTCCACGCGGATGCCGGGGAAGCCGAAGCCTGACGCCCTCCGGTAGAGCGGGATGCGCGTCTGCTTCTCCAGTGGCTCGGAGATCGCCCACTGGTTGTTCTGGCAGAAGAAGACGATGGGGGCGTTGAACACGCTGGCCCAGATGAACGACTCGTTGACGTCTCCCTGGGAGGTGGCGCCGTCGCCGAAGTAGGCGATCGTGGCGGCGTTGGCGCCGTCGCGCTGGATGCCCATGGCGTAGCCGACCGCGTGGAGGGTCTGGCTGCCGATGACGATCGTGTAGAGGTGGAAGTTGTGCTCGGCGGGGTCCCAGCCGCCGTGGTTCACGCCTCTGAACAGGCCCAGCAGCTTCACCGGGTCCACGTCGCGGCACCAGGCGACGCCGTGTTCACGGTAGGTGGGGAAGGCCATGTCGGCGTCGGTGAGGGCGCGGCCCGAGCCGATCTGTGCCGCCTCCTGGCCCAGCAGCGAGGCCCAGATGCCCAGCTCGCCCTGGCGCTGCAGGGCGACGGCCTCCAGGTCGATGCGGCGGACGAGCACGAGGTCGCGGTAGAGGGACCTCACCTCGTCTGGCGTCAGGTCGATGTCGTAGTCGGGGTGCTCGACCCTCTCCCCTTCGGGGGTGAGCAACTGGACGAGCTCTGGAGGTGCTTCTGCACCACGAGAGGCGTCGACGGTCACGTGCCACTCCTGTGCGATCGGGGCCGGTTCGCTGGGATTGCCATGCTTTTCCCGGCCTTTCCGGCGTACGGGCCATCTGGTGGTGGTTCGTACGCGTTTGGGGACATCGTGGCAGAGGTCACAGCCCTACGCGCAAGCCCCATGCCCTCCCCGTTCCCGGTGGATCGTCCGTGAACCTTCCCGTTTCGAGGGTCAGGCCTCCCTGGCTGGAACCGCCCGAGACCTCAGGGCGACGTCGATCCGGGCGGACGTGAGGCGCGGATGGGGTTCCTCGGGTTTCGGGGGTTTGAGGGGAGCGCGAGGTACGGCGACCGCGACTCCGGGTGGTGGGGTCGGGGCCTGTTCATCACGGGTGGGGCACTAGGCTGAACGCCGCAACCCGAACTTCACCTTCAGGAGGAGCGCCGTGGCGCGCGTCATCGTCGACGTCATGCTCAAGCCGGAAATCCTTGACCCGCAGGGCCAGGCCATCGCCCGCGCGCTGCCGCGCCTGGGCTTCTCCGGCGTCTCCGAGGTGCGTCAGGGCAAGCGGTTCGAGCTCGAGCTGGAGGGCGAGGCCGACGAGGCCGCACTTGCGGACGTCCGAAAGATGGCCGAGACTCTTCTGGCCAACACGGTGATCGAGGAGTACACCGTGCGGGTCGAGGGCTAGAACAGCACATTCGACCCTCGGAAATTCCCATAACGGCTTAAAGCCGGGTTTTGCCGTGCCACAATCCCACGGGCTTACCAACACTAAATAACAACAAGGTGATTTTGCGGTTAGCCCTGATTTCACGGGGAAACCTACTCCAGGTGAGATTCTGGCGCCCGGAGGGGTCCGGTGGATATTGAGTTCTCGTTGGCGCTGCCGCGGGATGCGATCGGCATCCCGATGGTCAGACGAGTGCTAGGTGACGCGATGCGCTCACTCAGCGTGAGCGAGAGCTGCATCTCCGACATGCTGCTCGCGGTGTCGGAGGCCTGCTCCAACGCGGTGCGTCACGGCGGTCCCGCCAACAGGTACGAAGTGAGCGCGTCGATCGGCTACGGCCGCTGCGACGTGAAGGTGGCCGACGCGGGCGGTGGCCTGCCGTCGATGCCGCTGCACTACCCGCCGCCCGAGACCGAGAACGGGCGGGGCCTGCTCATCATGCGCTCGGTCGTCGACGAGATCTCCTTCGGCGTCACGCCTGGCCGGGGCACCACCGTCCACCTGCGCAAGCACCTGGCGTGGGACGACGAGGAAGGCGCCCGCCCCCGCGAGCTCGCCGCGGTCTGAGTCCCCGGCCCGGCAGGCCCGAGGGCGGCCCCGGCCACTTCCGGCGGCTGCGACCCGTTCCCTGACAGGACGCTCGCAGGGCCGCGAGAGGGCACCGGGCGGCAGCCGATACCCTGGAGACACCGCCGCAGACCGCCGTCCACACAATGAGACGGTGGCGTGGCGTGCGCATTCCTCCGGAGGGGACGAAAGTCATGAGCGCTGCCCGTGTGGGCGTTGTCACGTTTCCAGGAACTCTCGACGACCAGGACGCAGCCCGTGCCGTACGGCTGGCGGGCGCGGAGGCGGTGCCGCTCTGGCACGGCGACCACGATCTGAAGGGAGTCGACGCGGTCTTCCTGCCCGGCGGCTTCTCCTACGGCGACTACCTGCGATGCGGCGCGATCTCCCGCTTCGCCCCGCTGATGGAGCAGCTCATCCCCGCCGCCCGCGGTGGGCTGCCGGTGCTCGGCACCTGCAACGGCTTCCAGATCCTGTGCGAGGCGCACCTGCTGCCCGGTGCGCTGACCCGCAACGCCTCACTGCACTACATCTGCCGCGACCAGCGCATCAAGGTCGAGTCCACGGCCACGACGTGGACCGGCGACTTCGCGTCGGGCCAGGAGCTGGTGCTGCCGATCAAGCACGGTGAGGGCCGCTACGTCGCCTCGGCCGAGACGCTCCAGCAGCTGGAGTCCAACGGCCAGGTGGTCTTCCGCTACCTCGGCGGCAACCCCAACGGCTCGCTCAACGACATCGCGGGCATCTCGAACGAGGCGGGCAACATCGTCGGCCTCATGCCGCACCCCGAGCACGCGGTCGAGGACCTGGTCGGCGCGCCGAGCACCGACGGCCTCGGATTCTTCACCTCCATTCTGAAGAAGCTGGTGAACGCATGAACCTCGACACCGTGAAGCGGGCCTCCGACACGCCCGACGAGGCGATGCCGTTCGCCGAGCTGGGGATGAAGCAGGACGAGTACGACAGGGTCCGGGAGATCCTCGGCCGCCGTCCCACCTCGTCCGAACTGGCCATCTACTCGGTCATGTGGTCCGAGCACTGCTCGTACAAGTCGTCCAAGGTGCATCTGCGGCAGTTCGCCACCAAGGCGCCCGAGTCCGAGGCGCTGCTGGTCGGCATGGGCGAGAACGCGGGCGTCGTCGACATCGGCGACGGCTGGGCCGCCACCTTCAAGATCGAGTCGCACAACCACCCGTCGTACGTCGAACCGCACCAGGGCGCGGCGACCGGCGTCGGCGGCATCGTCCGCGACATCATGTCGATGGGCGCGCGCCCGATCGCGGTCATGGACGCGCTGCGCTTCGGCGGCGCCGACCAGGCCGACACCAGGCGCGTGCTGCCCGGCGTCGTCGAGGGCATCTCGTCGTACGGCAACTGCCTCGGCCTGCCCAACATCGGCGGCGAGGTCGTCTTCGACCCCTGCTACATCGGCAACCCACTGGTCAACGCGCTCTGCGTCGGCCTGCTGCGCAAGGACCAGATCAAGCTGGCCACCGCGCCGGGCCCCGGCAACAAGGTCGTGCTCTTCGGCGCCTCGACGGGCCCCGACGGCATCGGCGGCGCCTCGGTGCTCGCCTCGGCGACGTTCGAGGACGAGTCGGAGGCGAAGCGGCCTGCCGTACAGGTGGGCGATCCTTTCATGGAGAAGCTGCTCATCGAGTGCTGCCTGGAGCTCTACGCCGCGGACGTGGTCGTGGGCATCCAGGACCTCGGCGCGGCCGGCGTCTCCTGCGCCACCACCGAGCTGGCCGCCAAGGGCACCGGCGGCATGCACGTCGACCTCAACCTGGTCCCGCTCCGCGACTCCTCGCTCAGGCCCGAGGAGATCCTGATGAGCGAGTCGCAGGAGCGGATGATGGCCGTGGTGACGCCGTCCGACATTCCGGCGTTCATGGCGATCTGCGAGAAGTGGGACGTGCCCGCCGTCGTGATCGGCGAGGTCACCGACACCGGCAGGCTCGTGATGACCTGGGACGGCTCGGTCATCGTCGACATCCCGCCGGGCACCGCCGCCGACGAGGGCCCCGTCTACGAGCGGCCCTTCAACGAGCCCGCCGGCCAGGCCGCGCTGAACGAGGTCGTCGAGCTGCCGCGCCCCGAGGACCTGCGGGCCACGCTGCTGCAGCTGCTCGGCTCGCCCAACCTGGCCTCCAAGGAGTGGGTGACCTCCCAGTACGACAGGTACGTCCGCTCCAACACGGTGCTCGCCCAGCCCGCCGACGCCGGCATGCTGCGCATCTCCGAGGTCATGGAGGGGGCGACGCCGACGACCCGCGGCATCGCGCTGGCGACCGACGGCAACGGGCGCTACGCCAGGCTCGACCCCTACGCGGGCGCCCAGCTGGCGCTGGCCGAGGCGTACAGGAACGTCGCGGTGACGGGCGCCAAGCCGCTCGCCGTCACCAACTGCCTCAACTTCGGCTCGCCCGAGGACCCCGAGGTCATGTGGCAGTTCGCGGAGGCCACGCGCGGGCTCGCCGACGCCTGCAGGACCCTCGGCGTCCCGGTGACCGGTGGCAACGTGTCCTTCTACAACCAGACGGGCGCGGCGGCCATCCACCCGACGCCCGTCGTGGGCGTGCTCGGCGTCATCGACGACGTCGCCAAGCGGGTGCGTTCGGGGTTCACTGAGGCGGGGCTGCGCGTCGCGCTGCTCGGCGAGACCAGCGACGAGTTCGGCGGCTCGGAGTGGGCGCACGTCGCCCACGCCCACCTCGGCGGCCTGCCGCCCGAGGTGGACCTGGTGGCCGAGCAGGGCCTGGCCTCCGTCATGGTCGCCGCCGCCGCCAAGGGGCTGGTGGCGGGCTCGCACGACCTGTCCGAGGGTGGCCTGGCGATCGCGCTGGCCGAGGCTTGCATGGCCCACGGGGTCGGCGCGAAGGTCGCGCTGTCCGGCGACCCGTTCGTCGACCTGTTCAGCGAGTCGTCGGCCAGGGCGCTGGTCGCGGTGAAGGCCGAGCACTTCGAGGAGTTCGCGGCGCTGTGCGCGTCGTTCGAGGTGCCCTGCTACGGGCTCGGCGAGACCGGCGGCGACGCCCTGGCGGTGGAGGGCGTCCTCGAGGTGCCCGTCTCCGAGCTCCGCGAGGTCCACACGGCCACGCTGCCCGCGCTGTTCGGCTGAGGTACGGAGTTCACAGGGGCCGGTACGGCATGCCGTACCGGCCCCTGTGGCGTTGCTACTTGGCGCAGATCACGTAGACCGTGCCGCCCCTGCCACCACTCGTCTGGGTGGAGGCGGTGGTCTTCTCCGTGCCCTGGGTGGGCTGGGAGGAGCTGCTGTAGTCGTTGTAGCCGCCGCTCAGCTCGACCCTCCAGCCCGTCGGGGTACCGGAGCCCGTCGGGGCGCTGGTCGTGACGGTGCCGTTGACGCCGGAGAAACCGCCGCCCGTGGCGACCGCGCCGGACGGGCAGGACACCGAGCCGGACTTGCCGCTGAAGGAGTCGCTGACGACGACGATCGACTTGATGCCGCCGGCGTCGCCCTTGTCACCCTTCGGACCCTGGGGACCCGCGGGACCCTGCGGACCCGTCGCCCCGGTCTGGCCCTTGTCCCCCTTCTCGCCCTTCTCGCCAGGCTTGCCCGGCTGGCCGTCCTTGCCGTCCTTGCCGTCGATGCCGTTCTTGCCGGCGGGACCCTGGGGACCGGTCTCACCCTTGGGGCCCTGGTCGCCCTTGGGACCCTGGTCGCCCTTCGCGCCCGGCTGGCCGGGCTTGCCGTCCTCGCCCTTCGGACCCTGGACACCGGGCTTGCCGTCCTCGCCCTTCGGGCCGGCAGGGCCCTGAACGCCAGGCTTGCCGTCGGCGCCCTTCGGGCCCGCAGGGCCCTGGGGACCCTGCTCGCGGGTGCCCGCCAGGCCGTTGGGCGACGAGCCGCCGCCGATCAGCACCCGCTCCTCCGTCTTCCTGCACGGGGTCGACGGGTTGACGATGCGGGCGTAGCGCGTCTTCTTGTGCACGCAGGCGTGCACCTCGTTGGCGGCCGACGACGCGGTGGCGACTCCGCCGATGGTGAACAGCGAAGCGGCGAGCGCCCCGACGGTGGCGAGGGTGAGCGCGCGCCCACCGCGAACCTTGATTGCCACGGGTTTCCTTCCAGAGGAACAGATGTTGCGCATGTTGTGCATGAGGTTCACGCTTCAACCGTTCCACAGGGTTACACGGGCACATAACGTGTATGTCACGAAACAGAGGGTGACATATGCGGTTGACCGCTGGTCAGCTTCAGGACGGGAACCGGACCCGTAAATCGACGCATTGGTTTTCACCCAGGCGTGGGGATAATCGTCCGTGAACACCTACCTCCCGCCCGCCACCCAGCCCGTCAGAGCGGTGGTGTGGGCGATTCACCTGATCCTGCCACTGCTGGGCCTGTGGCTGTTGCTCGCCGACCCCGGCGGGATCAACGTGAGGTGGCAGCACAACCCCAGCCACTTCTGGATGATCCTCGTCGTCGCGGGCATCAACGTCGTGCTCGGCCTGATGATCAGCGAGGCGGCGCGCAAGCGGGAGGACGCGCGGCTGTTCCTGGTCTCGATGGTGTTCCTGAGCAGCGCGGGATTCTTCCTCCTGCACGGCCTGTCGACGCCGCGGATCATCCTCGACACCCACTCGCTCGGCTTCGACATCGGCCAGCAGGTCGGGCTGACGATCGCGGCGGTCTTCGCGTTCGCCTCGGCGTTCCCGCTCGGCGCGCGACAGGCCAGGTCCGTGCTCGCGGCACAGGGCCTGATCAGGGCCTTACTGCTGGGAATCATGGTGGCGTGGGGCATCGCCTCGCTCATCCCCGGGCTGACCCCGCTCAGCAGACCGCCCGCCACACTGCCGATCCCGTGGTTCGGCTGGTTCTCGGTGCCCGGTCTGGTGCTGTTCGTCTCGGCGAGCATAATGATGTTCCTTCTGCACCGCAGGCGGCGTTCCGCGATCCTGATCAGCCTGCTCACCGCCTACGCGCTGCTGGCCGAGGCCATGCTGGCGGGCATGTCCCAGCTGAACTGGCACCTGTCGTGGTGGGAGTGGCACATCCTGCTGACGCTGGCCTTCGTCTTCGTCGCCTACAGCGCCTATCTGCAGTTCAGGCGCGAAGGGTCGAGCGCGGGCCTGTTCGACTCGGTGGCGCTGTCAGCGACCGTCGTCAGGATTCAGGCGCAGTACGAGCAGGCGCTGGAGGAGCTGGTCGAGCACGTCCGCAGGGGCGCCAAGCTGCCTGCCGTACGGCTGGCCGGGCGGTTCCAGCTCACCGAGGGCCAGGCGGCGGTCCTCGACCGCGCGAGCGAGGCGCTGGCCAGCGAGCGCGAACTGTCCGAGCGCCTCGCGGCGCTCGTCGACGTCGGGACCCAGACGAAGGTACGGCTGGCCGAGTCCGACCTGCTGACCGGCGCCCTCGAGCGGGTACGGCAAGCGTACGGCGACGTCCGCATCGGCCTGGTCGCCGACGGCAAGGTGAGCATCGGCTCCCGCGAGTACGTCTTCAGCGGCATCACGCCCATCAGGCGGGAAGGGCTCATCACCTACCCGCTCACCGTGAAGGGCCATCTGGCGGGCGCGCTCGAGGTGCCGCTCGGCCGTACCGCACAGGACGAGGCCCTGGCCTCGACCCTGGCCAGCCAGCTGTCGATCTCGCTGGAGAACGCCCGCCTCTATGCCGAGCTGGACACCCTGTTCCGGCAGTACATGTCGCCCGACGTCGCCAACCGCCTGCTGGCCGATCCTGGGCAGGCCGCGCTCGGCGGTGAGCTGCGCGAGCTGACCGCGCTGTTCGCCGACCTCAAGGGGTTCACCACGTTCTCCGAGCGGGTCACGCCCGGTGAGATCGTCGAGATGCTGAACCGGTACCACACCGCCGCCGTGCCCTGCATCCTCGACAACGGCGGCACCATCGTGCAGTTCGTGGGCGACGCGCTGCTCGCGCTCTTCAACGCGCCCGCCGCCCAGGAGGACCACGCGCTCGCCGCGTGCAGGGCCGCGCTGGCGATGCAGGAGGCGGCCCTGGAGGTCGCCGCCGACGGATGGCCCACCTTCAGGGTCGGCATCAACACCGGCATGGCGCTCGTCGGCAACATCGGCAGCCCCGAGCTGCGCGGCTTCAACGCCATGGGCGACGCCGTGAACGTGGCGGCCAGGCTGGAGAGCATGGCCGAGCCCGGCACGGTGGTGATCGGCGCCACCACGCTCGCCCAACTCGGCGACGGTGTCACGGCCGCGCCGCTCGGGGCGCTGCGGTTGAAGGGCAAGGCGCAGGAGGTGGAGGCCTACGTGTTGACCGCGCTGCCCCGCATAATCAGATCATGACCGCAGAGGCCGGAGAGTTCCTGTCCATGCTCACCCCAGACGAGACCCAGGCCCTGAAGGCCGCGGGACGGCCGAGGCGCTGGGAGCGCGGCGAGGTGGTGATGACCGAGGGCGACACGTCCGACTGGGTGCTGCTGCTGCTCGACGGGCGGGTCAAGGTGTCCTCGCACACCAGCGGCGGGACGGAGGTGGTGCTGGCGGTGCGCGGTCCCGGCGGGCTGGTGGGCGAGATGTCGGCCATCGACGGCTCCCCTCGATCGGCGACCGTCACGGCGCTCGAGCCGGTCGGAGGGGTGGTGGTCCGTGACTTCGCCGGGTTCCTGCAGGCGCACGGGCGGGTGGCGGTGCTGCTGATGCGGCTGGTCACCGAGCGGCTGAGGGACTCTGACAGGAAGCGGATCGAGTACGGGGCGTTCGACACGACGGGGCGGGTGGCGACTCGGCTGTTGGAGCTGGCCGAACGGTACGGCGAGAAGACGAACTCGGGGCTGCGGGTTGCGCTGCCGCTGTCACAGGACGAGCTGGCCGGATGGACCGGGGCGTCGCGGGAGGCGGTGAGCAAGGCGCTGCGGACGTTGCGGGACCGGGGGCTGATCGAGACCGGGCGGCGGCGGGTGGTGATCCACGACCTGGAGGGGCTGCGCAAACGGGCCCGCTGAAAACGGACGTACGTCGTACGTCATAGTGGGAGGCATGGTCGCCGTCTCCCCCGACTACGCCCTTCGACTCAGGTACGCCTGGCGCGTCTGCTCGGTGACCAGCCTCGGTCTCGTGCTGATCGGGATCGCCGGCAGCACGCTCAACGTCGCCCTCCCCGCCGTCGTCCGCCACTTCCACGCCACCCCCTTCGAGTCGAGCTGGATCCTCCTGTCCTTCCTGCTCGTCAACACCGCGAGCCTCGTCTTCTTCGGCAGGGTCGCCGACCTGCTCGGCAGGCGGGAGGTGTACCTGGCGGGTTTCGCCCTCTTCACAGTCGCCTCGCTCCTCGCGGGCCTCGCCCCCGGCGTCTGGTTCCTGGTCGCGATGCGGGTCCTGCAGGCGATCGGCTCGGCGATGATCCTGGCCAACGGGACCGTCATCATCACCGCCGCCTTCCCGCCCGACCGGCTCAGCCAGGGCATGGGCGTCTACATCGGCACCCTGTCGATCGCACAGCTCGCGGGACCCACCGTCGGCGGCCTGATCGCGGAGGCGGCGGGCTGGCAGTGGATCTTCTGGGTGAACGTCCCCGCGGGAGTGATCGCCCTGCTGTGGGGAGTGTTCACGCTGCGCAGGATGCCGAGGGGCCCGCGCGAGCCCGTGGACGCCCTCGGCAACCTGCTCATCTTCGCCGCGCTCACCGCGTTCCTGCTGGCGCTGTCCGAGATCGGTAACGGCGGTCCCGTGGTGATCGTGGGCGGTGTGGTCGCCGCCGTCCTGGCGCCGCTCGTCCTCCTGGTCGAACGGCGGGCGTCGCATCCGGTGCTCGACCTGCGGCTGTTCGGCGGCCGGATGCTGTTCTGGGCCAACCTGGCCTCGTTCTGCAACGCGCTGGCCAGGGCGGCGCTGATCCTCGTGGTCGCGCTGCACTTCCAGGCGGCTCGTGGTGTCGACGCGTTCACCGCGGGCCTGAGCGTGCTGCCCGTACCGGTCGGGATGGCGCTCGCCTCCCCCATCGCGGGCGCGCTGGGGCGCAGGGTCTCGCCGTACGCGCTGTCGATCGGGGGTTCGCTGTTCAGCGCGGCGGGGCTGGCGGTCCTGATGGCGACGGCCCGCGGGGGCACGCCGTACTGGATCATCGGGGTGGGGCTCTTCCTGGCCGGATGCGGCAGCGGCACGTTCCTGACCGGCAACACCACGCAGGTGATGAGCGCCCTGCCGGCGGGGAGCCTCGGGGTGGTCAACGGCTTCAGGCTGATGGTCATGAACGTGGGGATCGTGATCAGCGTGGGCCTGTCGCTGAGCGTGCTGACCAGCGCGGTCTCCCCTTCACTGCGTGCGCAGGTCTACGCGGGGACGCTGTCGAGGCTGTCGCCGGTGGCGGTGGAGCAGCTGATGTCGGGCTTCCGGCTGACGTACGGCGTGCTGTTCGGCGTGGCGCTGGCGGGCGCCCTGTTCGCGGCCCTGGCCAGGAGCCCCCGCGCCGTACGATGAGCGGCGGAACGCGGCGAGGACGAGATCGCCGGCCCGCCCAGCACGGGAAGAGGGTAGATGACGCACCACAGCAGGTTGCACCTGGCCGTGATCGACGTGCCCGAGCGCGACCACGACGAGGAGCTGGCGTTCTGGCGAGGCGCGACGGGACACGAACTGCCCGGCATTCCCCAGAACCCCGAGTATCACGGCGGCATGCTGCCCGGCCAGGAGTTCGGGCTCCTGGTGCAGCGGCTGGGCGACGGAGAGCCCAGGGTCCACCTCGACTTCCACACCGACGACCTGGAGGCCGAGGTCGCGCGCCTGGAAGCGCTGGGCGCGACCCGCGTACGGCAGGCCCCGCAGTGGTGGGTGATGCGGGATCCGGCGGGGCTGCCGTTCTGTGTGATCAAGGATCAGGGGATCCACGCCGGCAACGCCCGCCGCTGGGACTGACCGGCCGCCGCCGGCGTCAGAGGGTGGCGTGGAGGCGGGATTCGACGTCGCGGTAGCGGGCGACGGGGATGAGGTGGACCCCGTCGAAGGCGCCGGAGTCGCGGACGCGCAGGACCTGCTCGCAGGCCGCCTCCACACCCGCCATGCGATCTCCGCCCAGCCGTTCCACCAGCTCGGAGGGGATGTCGATGTCGGGGATGGTCGCCGCGAGCCGCTCGGCATGGGTCTGGCTGGCCAGCACCATCACCCCCGCGTAGACGGGCACGTCGACGGGGTTCGCCTCGCGCCACCTCAGCAGCGTGTCGAGGGAGAAGCTGACCTGGACGAAGAGGAAGTCGGCCGAGCGCTTCCACGCCGGAAGCGGCCGCAGCCCCGCCGCCGCGCCCACGCGGAAGGAAGGCGAGAACTCCCGCGCCTCGTCGATCATCGAGCGGACCGTCAGGTCGCTGGTCCTGTTGCCGCTCGTGGGCTTGTCGCCGTAGACGAACAGGAACTGATCCACGCCGTAGGCGGCCGCGGTGAGCAGGTCGCGGCGCAGGCCGAGCAGGTTGCGGTCGCGGGAGTTGAGGCAGGCGATGCTGCGCCCGCCCATGGCCTGGACCTCGTGCGCGACGGCGACGCTCGAGACCGTCGCCCTGCCGATGTGGTTGTCGGGGATGAGGAAGGAATGGGCGAGCTTGCCCAGGGTGCCGATCTGGTGCCGGACGTGCGTGAGGTCGGGCTTGGTGGGCGGTTCGATCTCGCAGACCAGCTGGAACGTCATGCCACGCAGCCTATCGACGGGCGGCCAGCGCGGCGATGCCGCCGAGCACGAGATCCACGCCGAAGCCGTCGTAGAACTCCTCGCCGAGGCCCTCGACCATGGGACGCGCCATCGCCACCAGGTTCGGGTACTTGTCGGAGGGCAGCGTCTGCAGGGACACCCGCTTGACCCTGACCAGCTCGGCGACCTCCTCCGGCGTACGGCCAGGCCTGAAGTGGACGGGCGCGTCGGCGATGGAGATGGCGCTCTGCAGGAGGTACTTGGTGATCAGGCAGCTCTCCTCGGAGCTGAAACCGGCTGAGTAGGCCAGGCCGAGCGCCCGGTCCCAGACCGCGAGGAAGCTCGGCACGGCGGTCTGGTCGATCTGTTCGAGCAGGTTCTTCGCGCACGGGTAGCGGCGCAGGACCCTGATCAGCCCGAGGACGAGATCGCGCAGCTGCTCCTGCCACGGGCGCTCGTCGGCCGCCTTGGGGGCGAATCCGGCGATCAGGTGGTCGGCCATGCCGATCATCAGCTGCTCTTTGTTCTTGAAGTGCCAGTACAGCGCCATCGGCGTCACCCCGAGATCGGTGGCGAGACGCCTGATGGTCACCGCGTCGAGCCCCTCGGTGTCACCGATCTCCAGCGCCTTGCCGACGATGGCCTCGGCGGTCAGTTTTCCCATCACGGTTGACAACTATACGCCGTACGAGTTCAACTATACGGCGTACAAGTACGACGTATAGGAGACATGGACATGAGATGGTGGGCGCTGGCCGCGGTTACGCTCGGTAGTTTTACGACGTACCTCGACAACAACATCGTCAACGTGGCGCTCCCGACGATCCAGCGGGAGCTGGGGCTGACGCTGTCGGGCCTGGAGTGGGTGGCGACCGGCTACATGCTCGTGTTCGCCGGGCTCATGCTGGTCGGCGGGCGGCTGGCCGACGTCCTCGGCAAACGCAGGACGTTCCTGACCGGGCTGGCCGTCTTCACGCTCGCGTCGCTCGGCGCGGGGCTGGCGGCCGACGGCGGCACGCTGATCGCCGCGCGGGCCGTCCAGGGTGTGGGCGCCGCCCTCCTCACCCCGACCGCGCTGGTGCTCATCTCGTCGACCTTCCGCGACCCGCGCGAGCGCGGGACCGCGGTCGGCATCTGGACCGCGTCGGGCGCGCTGTCGATGGCGCTCGGCCCTGCGGCGGGCGGCTTCATCAGCGAGAACCTGCACTGGGGCTGGATCTACCTGATCAACGCGCCCATCGGCGTGGCCACGTTCGGGCTGGCCGTGTGGGCGATCAAGCCGGACGCCGAGCGGGTGCGGCGCAGGCTCGACCTGCCTGGACTGGCCACCTCCGCCGTGACGCTCTTCGCCCTCACCTACGCGCTCATCGAGGGATGGACGCTCCCGCTCGCCGCCCTCACGGTCGGCTCCGCCATCGCCTTCGCCGTCGTCGAGGCCAGGTCCGCCGAGCCGATGATCGACCTGAGCCTCTTCAGGAACCGCAGTGTTCACCGGCGGGACGCTCGCGATGGGTCTGTGGTCGTTCGGGGTCTTCGGCATCTACTTCTTCAGCGCCCTGTGGCTCCAGAACTCGCTGGGCTTCTCCCCCGTCGAGGCGGGCGCCGCTTTCGTCCCGATGGCCCTGCTCATGGCCACCGTCGCGATCCAGGCCCAGCGCCTGGCCCGCCTCCTCGGCAACGGCCGCACCGTCGCGCTCGGCCTGGGCCTGATGGCGACGTCCGTGCTCGGCATCTCCTTCGTCGGCGCGGGCGGCGGCTACCTCGACGTCCTGCCCTGGTTCCTGCTGTACGGCCTGGGCGGCGGCATGCTGGTCCCGCTGACCACGATGATCCTCGGCGCGCTCCCCTCGGACCGGGCAGGCGTGGCCTCCGGCGTCCTGAACGTCTCCCGCGAGGTGTTCGGCCTGCTCGGCATCACCGTCCTCGGCGCCATCCTCAACGCCAGGCAGGCCGAGGCCGACTTCCTCGCCGCCTACCAGTCCACACTGGTGATCGCCGCGATCATCGTGGCCGTGGGCATCCCCGTCAGCCTCTACTCGCTGCGCCGTACGGCTCAGGCCGCGATGGCGGGCGCGTCGAACTGAGTCCTGTGCAGCTCCGTGTACCTGCCGCCCTCGGCCAGCAGCGTGGCGTGCGTCCCCCGCTCCACCACGCGGCCGTCCTCGACCACCAGGATGAGGTCGGCCGCGCGGATGGTCGACAGCCGGTGCGCGATGACGATCGCGGTCCTGCCGTCCAGCGCCTCGCCGAGCGCCTCCTGCACCGCCGCCTCCGAGGTGGAGTCGAGGTGGGCGGTCGCCTCGTCGAGGATCACCACCCTGGGACGGGCCAGCAGCAGGCGGGCGATGGTGAGCCGCTGCCGCTCGCCGCCGGACAGCCGGTAGCCGCGCTCGCCGACCACGGTGTCCAGCCCGTCGGGCAGCGACTCGATGAGGACGGCGAGCCGCGCCCTGCGCAGCGCGTCCCAGATCTCCTCCTCTGTGGCCTCGGGACGGGCCAGCAGCAGGTTCGCCCTGATCGAGTCGTGGAAGAGGTGCCCGTCCTGGGTGACCATGCCGAGCGTGTCCCTGATGGAGTCGGCCGTCAGGTCGCGGACGTCGACCCCGCCCAGCCTCACCGCGCCCTCGTCCACGTCGTAGAGCCTGGGCAGCAGCTGGGCGATCGTGGACTTGCCCGCACCCGACGAGCCGACGAGCGCGACCATCTGGCCGGGCTCGGCGCGGAAAGAGATCTCGTGCAGCACCTCGGCCCCGCCGCGGGAGTCGAGGGCGGCGACCTCCTCCAGGGACGCGAGCGACACCTTGTCGGCCGAGGGGTAGGCGAAGCGCACGCCGTCGAACTCCACCGACACCGGGCCCTCGGGCACCTCGCGGGCGTCGGGCTTCTCCTTGATGAGCGGCTCCAGATCGAGCACCTCGAAGACGCGCTCGAAGCTGACCAGGGCGCTCATCACGTCCACCCTGGCGCTGGCCAGCGCGGTCAGCGGGGAGTAGAGCCTGGTCAGCAGCAGAGCCAGCGCGACGACCGAGCCGGGATCGAGCTGCCCCGCAAGGGCGTAGAAGCCGCCCAGGCCGTACACCAGGGCCAGGGCCAGCGCCGAGACCAGGGTCAGGGCCGTGACGAACAGCGACTGGGTCATGGCGGTGCGGACGCCGATGTCGCGCACCCTGCGGGCCCGGTCGGCGAACTCGGCCGACTCGACGGCGGGGCGGCCGAACAGCTTGACCAGCGTCGCGCCTGGGGCGGAGAACCGCTCGGTCATCTGGGTGCCCATGGCGGCGTTGTGGTCGGCCGCCTCGCGGCGCAGCCTGGCGATCCGGCCGCCCATCCGCCTGGCCGGCAGCACGAAGACGGGCAGGAGCAGCAGCGCCAGCACGGTGATCTGCCAGGAGATGCCGATCATCACGGTGAGCGTCAGCACCAGGGTGACGACGTTGCCCGCGACGCTGGAGACGATGTCGGTGAAGGCGCGCTGGGCGCCGATCACGTCGTTGTTGAGCCGGGAGACGAGGGCGCCGGTGCGGGTACGGGTGAAGAAGGCGATCGGCATGCGCTGGACATGGTCGAACACGGCGGTGCGCAGGTCGAGGATGAGGCCCTCGCCGATGCTGGAGGAAAGGAAGCGGGTGAGCAGGCCGAGACCCGCCTCGGCCACCGCGAGTCCCGCGATGAGGACGGCCAGCCATACGACCACGTCGAGGGGCTGGGCGTTGACGATCGCGTTGACGACCCTGCCGGCGAGGACGGGGGCGGCTACCGCGAGAGCGGCCATGACGAGGCTGAGGGCGAGGAACTGGGCGAGCCGGGTCCTGTGCGGACGGGCGAAGCCGCCGATCCTGCGGAGGGTGGCCAGCGAGAAGGGGCGCCGCTCCTGGCGGGCGTTCATGGCGCCGTAGAGCTGGTTCCAGGCGGTGACTTCCATGTCCATGCGGCCGACCGTAGAGGCTCAAGTTAACTTGAGGTCAAGCCGACGCGCCCGCGGTCGGACACACGTCATCCGGCTGAGCCCGGAAAGAGACCTCAGCCCGCGGCCGTGGGAGGTCGCGGGCCGAGGTCAGATGCGACCAGCTAGGAGCCGATCTTCTTGCCGCGCGAGTGCCACGTCACCGCGACCGACGGCCGCGGCTGCGAGGTGCCGCCGTCGGGCCAGTGGCTGGCGGGGGCGTCGGGGGTGGCTCCGTCGAGCTCACCGGGGTGCTGCACCGCGACGAACACGCTGCGCTGGTCCTTGGTCACCATCGGCCCGCAGGTCTCGGCCCCGACGGGCACGGTCAGGAACTGGCGGACGTATCCGCGCTCCTTGCCCTGCACCGGCATGACGAACAGCCCGTCGTTCGTCTTCAGCGCGTTGCCGTCGGTGGAGATCCACAGGTTGCCGTCCGCGTCGAACGTCACGTTGTCAGGGCAGGAGATCGGCGAGACCTTCGTCTTGTCGAACCCGGCGAAGTAGGTCGTCGCGTCGTTCGGGTCGCCGCAGACCAGCGGGATCGACCAGGCGAAGGTCGTCGACCCGGCGTCGTCACGACGCTCCACGATCTCCAGCACGTGCCCGTGCTTGTTGGAGGGACGCGGGTTGGCCTCGTCCACCTGCGCGGCGGTCCTGTTGGTGTTGTTGGTGAGCGCCACGTAGATGGCCTTGTTGACTGGGTTGCGCTCGATGTCCTCGGGCCTGTCCATCTTGGTGGCGCCGACCTTGTCGGCCGCGACGCGGGTGAAGACCAGCACCTCGGCCGCGGTCATGCCGTCCACGAAGCTCTTCGTGCCGCTCACCAGCGGGATCCACTGGCCCGAGCCGTCGAAGGCGCCGTCGGCAGGCAGCTTGCCGGAACCGTCGATCTCCGTGGCGGGGCTGTCGCCGGTGAACTTGGCGACGTAGAGGGTGCCCTCGTCCAGGAGCGTGCGGTTGTGCCGGTCGAACCCGGGGATGTAGCGCTGCTTGGAGACGAACTTGTAGATGTACTCGAAGCGCGAGTCGTCACCCATGTAGACCGCGAGGCGGCCGTCCTTGGTCAGGGTGGTGTTGGCGGCCTCGTGCTTGAAACGGCCGAGCGCGGTCCGCTTGATCGGCGTCGAGTCGGGGTCGAACGGGTCGATCTCGACGATCCACCCGAAGCGGTTGGCCTCGTGCGGGTGCTTGGCCAGGTCGAAACGCTCCTCGACCCGGTCGAACCTGCGGCTGCTGGAGGCGGCGTTGGTCGGGATGGTGTAGCGGGCGACCTTCGGGTCGTTCTTGTCGCCGTTGACGAAGTACTGGTCGAAGTTCTCCTCGGCGGTCAGCACGGTGCCCCAGGGGGTGGTGCCGCCCGCGCAGTTGTTCAGCATGCCGATCGGCTTGGTGCCGTCCGCGTCGGCGGCGGTCTTCAGCAGGTCGTCGCCCGCGACGGGGCCGCTGAAGCGCATCGGGGTCTGCGCGGTGATGCGCCTGTTATAGCGGCGACGGCCGCTCGTGACCAGCTTCCACTGGCCGGTGTCGCCCACCCGCTCGATCTCCACGACGGAGCCGCCGTGCGCGGCCAGCGCGATCTTGATCTGCTCGTCGGTGGCGGTGGCGCCGCCGGAGTAGCCGCGGAACATGAGGTTCTCGTCGGTGTACTCGTGGTTGACCCACAGCAGGGCACGGCTGCGGCCCATCGGGAACATGGTCACGAAGTCGCAGTTGTAGCCGAACTGCTTGTTCTGCGCCTCGGCCGTCTGGTTGTCGAAGTCGAAATCGGGCGCGTCGGGCAGCACCGGGTCGCCCCAGCGCACCACGACCGCCGAGGTGTAGCCCTCGGGGATGGTCAACGCGTCATTGGTGTTCGGCGCCACAGGGCTGAAGGCCAGGCGTCCACGCCCGTGGTCGCCATGCTGTCCGAGCGCCTCGGGGTCGGCGAAGGCCGGTACGGCACCCGCGCCCACGACCAGCGCTCCGAGGGCTCCCACGCCGCCCGCGCGCAGAACGCCACGACGCGACATCGCCTGCGCGGCGATGTCACCGAAATAGGTGTTGTCACTGGTGTTCGTCACTTCGTGCGCGCAGGCGTTGCCGCAGCGGAACTGGCAAGTGAGGGCGCTTCGACCGCTCTTGTGCGGGGTCGAGAGCAACGGCAGCAGCCTGCTCGGGTGCGACACGGGTCCTCCAGATCAATAAACGCGGTCGTTCCGCCGGGACGCTACGGTGACCGCTGAAACCCGGGGTGAACGACGACCGCCCCGCCGATGAACCCTTCCTGGGAGACAATAGGGGAATGCCGCCACGCAAACCGGACTATGAGCAGCTCAGGTCCGCGCTCGACGCCCAGCTGGTCGCGCTCGACGAGCCCCCCTTCGACGGGCCCGCCTCCGCCCTGCCGGACGCGTGTGTCGTGGCCGTCATGGCGGCCTACGACAAGGGGCTGAAGCCGGAGCGGGAGGCGGGGCGCTTCGCCGTACGGCACCTGCTCGACCGGCTGGTGGAGAAGGCGCCAGGGCGGACGGTCGAGGTGCGGGTCCCGCCGTACGCGGCCGTGCAGTGCGTGGAGGGGCCGCGGCACACGCGCGGCACCCCGCCGAACGTCATCGAGACCGACCCTCGCACCTGGCTTCAGCTGGCTGTCGGCCACATCACGTGGTCGGAGGCGATGGCGAAGGGCGCCGTTCTCGCGAGCGGCGCCCGTGCCGACCTGTCCGACTACCTACCGGTCTAGTTCGGGTTGAGCCACGGGATCTTGCTCTCCACGCACTGCTCGGCAAGCCGCTGAGGCAGGCCCGAGCACTCGGCGAAGTAGTTGGAGATCCAGATGGCCGCGCCGACGGCCAGGGCCAGGGTGAGCACGCTGAGGGCGATGCCGACCCATGCCCTGCCCTTGTTGCCGCCCTTGGAGAGGGCGACGATGCCGAGCACGAGGCCGACGAGGGCGGTGAGCACGCCGGTGAAGCACACGAGCAGCAGGAACAGGCTCGCGATGCCCAGCACCAGCGAGGCGGTTGCCAACCCGCTGCCCGGCTTGGCGGGACGCCAGCCGGCGTCCCGGTACGGGACAGGCCCGCCGGGCGGAGGCGTGTAGACGACTCCCCCTGCGGGGGCGGCGTAAGGCGAGGTCGCCTCGAAGGCACCGGGTGCGGTTCCCTCGGGTGTGGGCCCCTGGGGGCCGCCGCCATAGGGGCCGCTCCCCGGAGCGCCCACGTAGGGGCCGCCCGGAGCGCCGCCATAGGGACCGCCCATGGTGCCACCCGCCTGCTCGCCGCCTACCGGCGTGCCTGGGGTGCCGGGAGTGCCTGGGGCCTCGCTGCCGAACGCGCCGGTGCCGTAGGGCCCGGTGCCTGGTGTCTCGTTGCCGCCCTGGCCGGACGGGACGCCGCCATGAGAGCCGCCGGCCTGGGGGCCGCCGTAGGGGCCGCCGCTCTGCCGGCCCGCCTCGTAGGGGAAACCGCCCTGGGGGGCCTCCCCGTGGGAGGTGCTGTAGGGCGTGCTCCCCGTTCCCGGGGCTCCGCCGTACGGGCTGGATGGTGAGACTCCGGGAGCCGGGGGTGCGGGCTCGCCCTGACCGCCCATGCCGGAGGCGGTGGCACCGAAAGCACCGGCGGCCGCGCCGCCGAGGCCTGGGAGGTCTCTGGGGTATTCCTTCGGGCCCCCCTCGTACGGCGACGTCCCGGTGAGGTGGCTCGGGTTCGTGTCGGCGGAGTCCGGGTACGACGGCTGGCCGTACGGCGGAGTGGACGGGGTGGGCGGGTCGTACCTGGAGGGGCTCGACGGCGGCGACATCTCGCGGGTCTCGTCGTCCTCGGCCCAACCGGGATAGGGCGGAGTGGAGCCTGGCACCTGGTAGCCGGGCTCCGGCCTGCCCCACTCGGTGAACGCCTGCGTGCGGTCGGCGTCCGCGTCGCCCCCGGCCGGAGGCTGGGCGGCGTACGGCTCGCCCTGGCTCGGCGACGGCACCTCGGGCGCGGACGGCAGGTCGGGGTGGCCGGGCCCGGGTGTGCCAGGAGGCTCGGGAACGTCCGGCTGCGAGGGGGCCGAAGGCGGCTCGGGCACTATCGGAGGCCCGGGCGCGATCGGCGGCTCGGGGGTGTACGGCGGCTCGGGGGTGACCGGTCCCCCTGGCTCGGGCTCGATGGGCGGCTCGGGCGTGACCGGCCGCTCGGGCTCGCCGGGCTGCTCCGGCGGCTCATACCGTCCCGACTGCTCGTACCGGTCCGACGGCTCATACCGGCCCGACTGCTCGTAGCTACCCGATGATTCGGACCGTTCCGCCGACGAGGGTTCGGTCATGTCGGGCCATCCGGACTCGTCGCCGGGCTCTCCACCCGACCACGCGGACTGCTCGGAAGGCGTGGGCGTGCCGTACGGCTCTCCCCCGCGACCGGCACCCCACGCGGACTGCTCGGACGAAGCCGAAGGCCACTCCGACTCGAAGGACGACCACTGCGAGGACGCCTCCGCCGAGGACCACGTGGAATGCGACCCGCTCGACTCCCCCGAGCCCTCCTCGGAAGGCCTGGGTGACTCCTGCGTCGGCCAGACGGGAACGTCGGCCCCACGCTCATAGGACCCGCCCCACCTGGCTTCCTCCCCCGAGGAAGCGGGTGGCTCGGGCGCGATCGGCTCCCCATGCGGCGTCATGGACGCCTCGTCGGACCAAGGAGCCGCCTCCGGTTCGGAATGGCTCTGCTCGGCGCTGGGCTCGGTCGGATCGCCCGAGGGCTCGCCGCCCCGCGGGTCCTGGCCCGGCCGAGGGTGGTTGGGGTCTCCAGGTGTGGTCACGGTCTACGTCTCCCCCGACGTGTCGGCATGCCGGACCTCCACACTCCCCCGGAACAGCCCGTCAAAACGGCGCGACACGGCAAAAGAGTGGCGATCCTTGGGTCACAGTGCGCCAAGCGTCCAGGTCAAGATGAATGCATGCTGGACGAGCCCTGCCCTACGGCCTGGAAACCGGCCTGGAAACCCTGGCATCCAGGACGCCGTCGGGCCGCCTTTCCACGCCGGTCGACGTCGCCGAGCTCATCAGCTTCCTCGGCTCGACCGCCAATCGCGACCTCAGCGAGAAGATCATCCGAGAAGGGCGCAGCACGGGACGAACAGGTCAACTCATGTGATCAAGGCCCCGGGTGTGCGAGCAGAGTCGGAGCCAACCTAAACTGAACTACGTGCTGAAGGGCGACGGCCTACTGGGCCATGACCTGGACCCCCGTGACCGTGCACCGAAGGACGCCTGTGGCGTCTTCGGAGTCTGGGCGCCAGGCGAAGAAGTCTCCAAACTCACCTACTACGGGCTGTACGCGTTGCAGCACCGCGGACAAGAGTCTGCGGGCATCGCGGTCAGCGAAGGCAGCCGCATCCTCGTCTACAAGGACATGGGCCTGGTGGCCCAGGTCTTCGACGAGTCGGTGCTCGGCACGCTCCGCGGGCATCTCGCGATCGGCCACTGCCGCTACTCCACGACCGGTTCGAGCGTGTGGGAGAACGCGCAGCCCACGTTGAGCTCGACCGAGGTGGGTGGTCTGGCGCTCGCCCACAACGGCAACCTGATCAACACCGCCGAGCTGGCCGAGCGCCTGGCCCCAGGGGTGACCAGGGCCACCACCGACACCGAGGTGCTGACCAACCTGCTGGCCCAGGACCGCACCCGCTCCATCGAGGACGCGGCGGCCGACCTGCTCCCGCAGGTCAAGGGCGCCTACTCGCTGGTCTTCATGGACGAGAAGACGCTCTACGCCGCCCGTGACCCGCAGGGCATCCGCCCGCTGGTGCTCGGCCGCCTGGAGCGCGGCTGGGTCGTGGCCTCGGAGACCGCCGCCCTCGACATCGTGGGCGCGACGTTCGTGCGCGAGGTCGAGCCCGGCGAGCTGCTGACGATCGACGAGGACGGCGTGCGCTCGCGCAGGTTCGCCCTCGCCGACCCGAAGGGCTGCCTGTTCGAGTACGTCTACCTGGCCCGCCCCGACACCACGATCGCGGGCCGTGGCGTACAGACGACGAGGGTCGAGGTGGGTCGTGTCCTGGCCCGCGAGCACCCCGTCGAGGCCGACCTGGTCATCCCGACCCCCGAGTCGGGCACACCGGCCGCCGTCGGCTACGCCGAGGAGAGCGGCATCCCGTACGGCCAGGGCCTGGTGAAGAACTCCTACGTCGGCAGGACGTTCATCCAGCCCTCGCAGACCATCCGCCAGCTCGGCATCCGCCTGAAGCTCAACCCGCTCAAGGAAGTCGTCGCGGGCAAGAGCCTGGTCGTCGTGGACGACTCGATCGTGCGCGGCAACACGCAGCGGCAGATCGTCCGCATGCTGCGCGAAGCGGGCGCGCGCGAGGTGCACGTGCGCATCTCCTCGCCGCCCGTCGCCTGGCCCTGCTTCTACGGCATCGACTTCGCCACGCGCGCCGAGCTCATCGCGGGCTCGCTCAGCGTCGAGGAGATCCGCCAGTCGCTCGGCGCCGACTCCCTCGGCTACATCTCGCTCGAGGGCCTGACCAAGGCGACCACGATCCCCGCCGAGCGCCTGTGCAGGGCGTGCTTCGACGGCTCGTACCCCATCCCGATCGACCAGGACAACGTCGGCAAGTACGTACTGGAGAGTTCGCCCAAGTGAGCACCTACGAGGCCGCAGGCGTCGACATCGAGGCGGGCGAGCGCGCCGTCGAACTGATGAAGGACAAGGTCGCGCGCTCGCGCCGGCCGGAGGTGGTCGACGACGCCAGCGGGTTCGCCGGGCTGTTCGACGCCTCCGCGCTGCTGCGCTACAAGCGGCCGCTGCTGGCGACCTCCACCGACGGCGTCGGCACCAAGGTCATGCTCGCCCAGCAGTACGGCAAGCACGACACGATCGGCGTCGACCTGGTCGGCATGGTCCTCGACGACCTGGTGGTGTGCGGCGCCGAGCCGCTGTTCATGACCGACTACATCGCCTGCGGCAAGGTCGTGCCCGAGCGGATCGCCGAGATCGTCGGCGGCGTCGCCGAGGGCTGTCGCCTCGCGGGCGCGGCCCTGGTCGGCGGCGAGACCGCCGAGCATCCAGGCGCGATGGGCGCGGACGAGTACGACCTGGCGGGCGCAGGCACCGGCGTCGTCGAGGCCGACGCGATGCTCGGCCCCGACAGGGTGCGTGAGGGCGACGTGGTGCTCGGCCTGGCCTCCTCCGGCGTCCACTCCAACGGCTACTCGCTGGTACGGCACGTCATCAAGCAGGCGGGGCTCTCCCTCGACGCCGAGGTGCCCGAGTTCGGCCGCCCGCTGGGCGAGGAGCTGCTGGAGCCGACGAGGATCTACTCGCTCGACTGCCTGGAGCTGGCCCGCACGCTCGAGGTGCACGCCTACGCGCACATCACCGGCGGCGGCATCGAGGGCAACCTGTCGAGGTCGCTGCCCTCGCACCTCGACGCGCTGCTCGACCGTTCGTCATGGACGGTGCCCGCGGTCTTCGGCGTGCTCGCCGGGCACGGCGGGATCGAGCGGCAGGCGATGGACCGCACGTTCAACCTGGGCGTCGGCATGGCGGCGATCGTTCCCGCCGAGGTGGCGGACGCGGCGATCGAGTTGCTCGCGGCGCGAGGGCTCGACTCGTGGGTGCTCGGCGAGGTCGTGGCGGGCACAGGCCAGGCCCGCTACCGCTAGCTCGCGCGGCTCCCCGGTCCTCCTGAAGCCCGGCTTCGGGGGGACCGCGGTCCTGTGGTCCTCGGGAATCCGAGCGGAAACGCGGAAGTGCCCCACGGGTGGGTCACCCGCGGGGCTCAGCCCGACAACACATCAGCTATCGACGCCCGGACGGCCCGTCGTCGCCGTCGTCGCCATAGTCATCGGCGTAATCGGCATAGCGATCCGCCAGCTCATCGTTGAGGTCGTCGGCGTCGTCATCGTGGTTGGAGTCAGAGACTCCGAGCTCGTCGCGAAGACGCTCAAGATCCGTGCCACCGCTGTTGTACTTCAGCTGGCGAGCAACCTTGACCTGCTTGGCCTTTGCTCGGCCGCGCCCCATTGGCTCGACCCCCTCGTGTGGGGTCGTCCCCGACCCCTCGTCGCTAACGCACCACACACTGACGCCATGACTTTGGGCGTCAGTCTCTCGTTCGCCTATTACCGTACCTGTTTTGCGCTCAGCTCGGTACGTCGTATGGTCGGGGGGCGTCAGCCGCCCAGCCAGATGGCCCTAATTCGCCCGACTTCCGACATTCTGCGCTCAGCCAGCCTATCCGCTGCCACCGCCGGTGGCACACCCTCCTCGGCCGCGATGGCGAAAATCTTGAGCGTGGTGTCGAAGATCTGGCTCGCCTTGGCCCTCGCGCGCTCCATGTTGAAGCCTTCGATCTCGTCGGCGACCTGGATGACGCCGCCGGAGTTGACCACGTAGTCGGGGGCGTAGAGGATCCCGCGGTCGGCGAGCTGCTTCTCCACTCCCACGTGTGCGAGCTGGTTGTTGGCGCCGCCGCACACGATCTTCGCACGGAGCTGCGCGACCACGGTGTCGTCGAGTGCCGAGCCGAGGGCGCAGGGGGCGTAGACGTCGATGTCGGCCGCGGTCAGCTCGGCCGCGGACGCCACGACCTCGACCGAGGGGTGGCGCTGCCGTACCCGCTCGACGGCAGCGGCGTTGACGTCGCAGACGACGACTTCGGCGCCGTCGTCGATGAGGTGCTCGACCAGGCGGTGACCCACCTTGCCGACGCCTTCGACGCCGACCCGCTTGCCGCGCAGCGAAGCCGTGCCCCACACGAAGGAGGAGGAGGCGCGCATGCCCTGGAAGACGCCGAACGCGGTGAGGATGGAGGAGTCGCCCGCGCCGCCGTGGGCGACCGTGCGACCGGTGACGAAGCGGCTCTCGCGGGCCACGAGGTCCATGTCCTCGCTGAAGGTGCCCACGTCGCACGCGGTGTAGTAGCGGCCGTTCAGCGACTGGACGAAGCGGCCGTAGGCGCGCAGCAGCGCCTCGGACTTCATCGTGGCGGGGTCGCCGATGATGACGGCCTTGCCGCCGCCGAGGTCGAGCCCGGCGAGCGCGTTCTTGTAGGCCATGCCCTTGGAGAGGTTGAGCACGTCGGCCAGTGCGGCCTGCTCGCTCTCGTACGGATAGAACCTGGTGCCCCCGAGTGCGGGGCCGAGCGCGGTGTTGTAGATGGCGATGATGGCGCGCAGCCCGCTCTGCTCGTCAGCGCAGAAGACGACCTGCTCATGAGTGTCCTTGTGGGACTGCCCGAAGACGTCGGTCACGGTAGTGACTCCCTGTCCGGTCCGCCGCACCTTCGCGGCGGAGATCACCTCTCAGAGTAGAGGCCTGTACGGCATGCCGTCGCCCCACGCGCTGGGACGAGTGGCCAGGTGGCGGCCCTTAGTGTGGACCACAACGGTGCAAGCAGGTTGTCTTCGTGACACGATGCCACCGTGCTGCCCTATGCCGCTTACCTTCGTGTCTACGAGCCCCTGACCGCGTTCCCCGAGTCGGATCGCGCCGCCTGGGCCGAATACGCGGAGTCACGCGACCGACCGCGCAGGGCCACCGCGCTCGACGCCGAGCACGGCGAGTCCATCCGGCGGCTGCTCGCGAAGCCTCCTCACCCCGCTCCGCCCCAGGAGAGCCCCAACGCCTATCTACGCCGCGTTGAGGATCGCCTCTACGTCTGCCCATGGCAAAGCCGGTTGCGCTCGTGGCTGGCGTTCTCAGACTTTCGTGGAAGCACTCCTGTGAAGCTCATGGACAGCTTCGTGCCGCAGACGATCGCCGAGCAGACCGCCGACGACTTCGACAAGTACAAGCGGCAGGGCGGCTCTGCCGCGCTGCGCACCCACATCAGGACGACGACGTGGAACGTGCCTCCCGCGTGGTTCGTGCCGTTCGACGGCAACGAGCGGTGGCTGGTGCTGGGCAAGCCGGCCAACGGCCAGGACACCACGACGACCACGGGGCGCAACCTCATCTACGTCACCTCCATGGCGCAGGCCAGGCGGCGCGCGGCCAGAGCGCTACAGGTGATCCGCAGGCACGTGGGCGAGGTGGCCACCGGTATAGAGGTGGAGGACATCGCCAGATGGCTGGAGGAGTTCCACCCCCACTCGCTGGTCGAGCTCGACTACGGCGGCCTGGTCCACCTCATGGACGACGAGGCGCTGCAGGCCGACCAGTCCGTGGCCGAGCTGTCGGCCGCCCTCACCGGTCTGGACACAGGTCAAGAAGAACTTGCCTTTGCCATGTACCAACGCGTGATCTTGCGGTGGAAGTCAATGCAACTTCTGGAATCTGCCAACTGAGCCCCAAAACAACGGTCTGACCTGCATGAGTAGGTCATGTGTGGCGGCTGCTGCCTTCTGCGAACTGAGCAGTTTGCCGTTTTCACTGCGATACCACGAAACGTGTCGCTAGAATCACCGAGCGTGACATCGCCACGTGGGCGGGCAAGTGGGTCAAAGAAGGGCTCGCCAATCGCTCTGCGTGGCGGTATGGTCACTTCGGGTGATGCCGCATATGGCCCAGAAAAGCCGCACGCACTGGGCCATAGGGGGACATCCGTGACACGCGCACAAGCAGTCGCAGGATCGCTGAGCCGGTCCACACGGAGGAGAGGCCGCACAAATGTCAGCTCGTACACCCGAGGCCGAGCCACTGCTCACGCCCGCCGAGGTCGCGACCATGTTCAGGGTCGACCCCAAGACCGTCACGCGGTGGGCCAAGGCGGGTAAGTTGACGTCGATTCGTACCCTGGGGGGACACCGCCGTTACCGGGAGACCGAGGTTCGTGCTCTGCTCGCGGGCATTCCGCAGCAGCGCTCGGAGTAAGTCCGGGGTCGTCACGATCCTTAGGGGGGTTCACGGTGGGCCTGGTTCTACGGCCCGGTCCACCCGCGTGACGACGTCAAGTCTCCCCGCGCGTCGGGGGACGCATACGGGAGTTGGCGCCGCCCGCCCGGCGCCATCCTTCCTCCCCTGTCAACGGCGGGAAGCGTGCGCGAGGTCCACCGTTCGGTACGGTCCCCCACGGCCTGTCGGCCACGGTGGACGAGACCCCGCCACGAGTCACGCCAGGTCGCGGAGCAACCGCTCCACGCTCTGGTCATAGGTCGCCGCCACACCGAGCAGCGCCACCATGTGGTCGACGAGCATCTTCTCGAGCGTCGGTCGCTCGATGTCGCGATGCTCCAGCCAGTCGAGGCCGGCAGTCTCGACCGAGGCGATCCACGACCTCAGGGTCGTGCGGAGCACAGGGCTCGGTTCGTCGACCCTCATCTGCTTCTGGATCATCAGGAACAGGCGCCGCCGTACCCCGTCGACGATCTCGCCGACCTCGCCGGCGCGGTTGGCGGGACCGCCGCGCAGCAGGGCGGCGAACCCCGCCGCGTGCTCCTCGACGAAGTCGAAGTAGCGCCGCAGCCCCAGCGCCAGGTCCTCCAGCGGACGGCCGCCGCCCTGGGGGCGCAGCCGCGACTCCAGTTGCTCGGCCGCGCTCCTGAGCGCGGCGACGTACAGCTCCTGCTTGCCGCCGAAGTAGTGGTAGACGAGGGCGCGCGACGCGCCCGCGGCCGAGGCGACGTCGTCGATCGAGACGTCCTCGGCATCGCGCGTGCTGAACAACTCCAGGGCGGCCGCCATGAGCTCTTCGCGGCGACGATCCACGCTCAGCCTGCGCCGCGCAGGACGGGTGCCGCTGCCTGCGGATTTCCCGGAAGTCACTCCTGCACACTATCGGAGCCCGTGCCTAATAACGCTCGGGCCCGTACCCTGCCGCGTCCTCGATCGTTTGGTGAGACAGGTGCCCATCCAACGCATCGCGGGGGAGACACATGTCAGGACCGCCAGTCAACACGTCCGTCGTCGAGGTAGTAGACACCCTGCCTCGCCCGAGACCCACCATCCGCAACGTCGCCGAGCGCGCCGGCGTCTCCAAATCGCTGGTCTCGCTCGTGCTTCGCGGATCCCCTCACGTCAGCGAGCATCGCCGGCAAGCCGTGCTCCAGGCCGCGCGCGAGCTCGGCTACCGGCCCAACGCCGTGGCCCGCAGCCTCGTCGAGGGCCGCACCCATCTCGTCGGCGCGCTCGTCGCCGACCTGCACAACCCTTTCTACGCCGAGTTCCTGGACGGCCTGCAGGAGAGCCTGCACGGCGACGGTCTCAGGATGCTGATCGGCAACAGCCAGTGGGACCCGGCCTTCGAGGACGAGGCCGTTGAAGCGTTCCTGGAGCTGAGGGTGGACGGGCTGGTGCTGCTCGGCATCGCTCCGACCAGCGAAACCCTCATCGAGGCGACCTCCTACACCCCCACGGTCGTCGTAGGGGAACGTGACATCGAGCTCGACAACGTCGACATCGTGGTCGACGACGACCAGCTCGGCGCCCGCCTGGCCATCGACCACCTGGTCGACCTAGGCCACAAGCGCATCGCGCACATCGAGGGCACGCGCTCCTCACGGTGCGAGGGCTACCTGGTCGCGATGAGGCGGCACGCGCTCGCGCCGTACATCATGGTCGAGCACGGTGACTGCACCGAGGAGGGCGGCAGGCGCACCGCACGCGCGCTGCTGACCCGCGACCCCCGGCCCACCGCCATCTTCGCGGCCAACGACGTCGTCGCGCTCGGCGTGCTGTCAGCGGCCAGCGAGCTGGGGCTGCGCGTGCCGGAAGACCTCTCGGTGGTCGGCTACGACAACACCCATCTCGCGGCCGTCCACCACATCTCCCTCACCTCCGTCGACCAGCCCAGGCGAACCATGGGCAGATCGGCGGCGGCACTGCTGAGCGACCGGATCCAGGACCCCGGCAAGGTCGCCCGGCTGCGCCAGGTCACCCCCGAGCTGATCGTACGGCGGAGCACAGGCCCCGCCTAAACGTTGGTCAAACACCGGGGCGCCCTCCCGCCACGGTTGTTAACTCTGACGGGTCACTGCTGTATCTGACCCGGGGGACAGTCATGCGTGATCCAGAACTGGTGTCATGCGCCCAGCGCGCGGCGGCCGAGCTCGAGCGCGCCTGGGCGCAGTGGCGCGCGGGACGGGGACGGGGACGGGGAACGGACGTCGGGGCCGAGTCGGTGGCCAGCTACGTGGCCCACTCCCTCGACCATCCATGGGGCCGCCCGCGCGTGGTGCTGGGCCTCGACGCCGAGGACGCGAGGGAGCTGGCGGCCCTGCTGCAGCGCCAGGAAGTCGGCGAACACGTCTGGTGAGTCCTCGGCGTCACGTATTTTGGAACGCATGCGTGTTCTCACCGCCTCCACTCTCGCCCTCTGCGGCCTTGCCGCCGTCGCCGCGTGCGGCAGCACCGCCAACAGCGAGAGGGTCGCCGCGCCCGTGGCCGCCCAGCCGCCCGCCGCGGGCGCGCCAGGCGCCGCCGCGCAGGTGCGCGACAAGCCGCTCGACGGGAAGACCATCGTGGTCGACCCGGGCCACAACGGGGGCAACTTCAAGAACCCGAAGGCCATCAACCGCCAGGTCAACGTCCTGACCCAGTGGAAGGCCTGCGACACCACCGGCACGTCGACCAACGACGGCTACAGCGAGGCCGCCTTCACCTGGGACGTCTCCCAGCGCCTCGTCAAGATCCTCAAGTCGCGCGGCGCCACCGTGAAGCTGACCCGCAAGGACAACGACAGCGTCGGTCCCTGCATCACCGAGCGGGCCGCCATCGGCAACAAGACCAGGGCGGATGCGGCCATCTCCGTGCACGCCGACGGCTCGGCGCCCGGCAATCACGGCTTCCACGTCATCATTCCCAAGAAGATCAAGGGCCCGGTCGACCCCGTCGTGGACGACTCGCGCAGGCTCGGCCTCGCGGTGCGCGACGCCTACAAGAAGGAGACGGGCCTGCCGTACTCCACCTACATCGGGTCGAAGGCGCTCAGCTTCCGCAACGACCTCGGCGGGCTCAACCTGTCGACGGTCCCGAAGATCTTCATCGAGACCGGCAACATGCGCAACGCGGGCGAGGCCGCCAAGTTCGAGAACCCGGCCTTCCGGCAGCGGGTCGCGCAGGGTCTGGCGGACGGTTTGCAAAACTACTTGAAGTGACATCATTTGCGGCATGAACCAGCTGCTGCTGCCTCGCCCGAATGTTCTGTCCGCGCTGTCCGGTTCCTACGAGCTCACCGTGGGGGCCACCGTTTCGGGCCCCGCCGACCTGGCCGACGCCGTACGGCGGGCGCTTCCGATTCTCGACCTGCGCCCAGGCGACACCGGCGCGATCGACGTCAGGCAGGACCCCGCGCTCGGCGAGGAGGCCTACCGCCTGGTCGTGGGCTCGCGTGGCGTCGAGATCATCGCGGGCGGCAGGGCGGGCGCGTTCTACGCCGCGCAGTCGCTGCACCAGCTGCTTCCCGACGCGACCTACCGCAGCGCCGTACCGGCTGAGTCGTGGGTCGTGCCAGGCGTGCGGGTCGAGGACGCCCCCGCCCACACGTGGCGCGGGCTGCACGTGGACGTGGCGCGGCATTTCCTGCCCAAGCGCGAGGTCCTGCGCGTGATCGACCTGATGGCCGTCCACAAGCTGAACCGGCTCCACCTTCACCTGGTGGACGACCAGGGCTGGCGGGTGGAGAGCAGGGCCTACCCGCGCCTGCAGGAGGTCGCCTCCCACCGGGCGCGCACCGCCACGAACCACCGCCGCGAGGAGCCCGCCTACGACGGGATCCCGCACGGCGGCTACTACACCCTCGACGACCTGGCCGAGATCGCGCGGTACGCGAGGGCGCGCGAGGTCGTCGTCGTCCCCGAGATCGACGTGCCCGGCCACGCGAGCGCCATCCTGGCCGCCTACCCCGCGCTGGGGGCGACGGGCGAGCCGTTCGAGGTGCTCGACAGGTGGGGCATCTCCCCCGCCATCCTGTCGCCGCTGCCGCCGACCGTCGACTTCCTCACCACGATCTTCGACGAGGTGCTCGGGGCGCTGGGCCCGACGCCGTACGTGCACATCGGCGGCGACGAGTGCGTGCTCGACGACTGGGAGGCCTCCGCCGAGATCGGCGCCTACCGTGAGTCGCTCGGGCTCGCCGACGTGGGAGAGCTGCACGCCTGGTTCCTGCGGCGGCTGGCCGACGTGCTGGCCGAGCGCGGCTCGCGGGCCGTGGTGTGGGACGAGGCGTTCGTCAGCGGCGCGCTCCGGCAGGACACGCTGGTCATGCCGTGGCGCGGCATGGGCGTCGGCCGCAGGGCCGCCGCCGCGGGACACTCGGTGATCGCGACCCCCGTCTTCCCGCTGTACTTCGACTACGCCGAGGCGGCTTCGCCCGACGAGCCGATGGCCATCGGGGATGCCATCACGGTGACGGACGTGGCCTCCTTCGAGCCCGCGCCCGCCTCGTGGGAGCCCGGCGAGCGGGAGCGGGTGGTCGGGTTGCAGGGGCAGCTGTGGAGCGAGCGCATCCCCGACGCCCGGGCGCTGGACTACCGGGCCTGGCCGCGGACGTGCGCGCTGGCCGAGGTGGCGTGGGGCGGCGAGGCAGGCTCCGACTTCATGGCCAGGCTGGAGCGGCACCTGGGGAGGCTGGACGCGCTCGGGGTGGAGTACCGGCCGCTGGACGGGCCGCACCCCTGGCAGCGGGGACGCCCACACCGGCCCAGCACGGTGCAGGTGGCGGCGGCGATGGAGCACCTGGACGAGATGACCCAGTCGGCCACGTCGACCCGCCCCAGCATCTGAGGCGCATGAGCCTGTAGCCAGGTACACCCCGGCTCGGGAGCCATCCCCATTCCTCGTCCCCGGTGGGAAACCCAGCGTCGGGGATCATGACATCTCCTACTCGCGCGGAGCCGGGCCCCGCGGGTCGCGTCGCGATGCTCGCCCTCTCCCCGGTGATCGCCTGGGGTCGCCGGAGCGGCACGGCCCGGCTGTGGGCCGCCGCGGCACACCGCCTGCGGAAGGAACCTGACTGAAAGGCGGATGGGGGCTCGGCCGAATAGCCGATCCGCTCGCCGAGCGCTCTCCGGGACACTCTGTGCCGCGACCGTTCCGACGATCAAGGGAGTGCTCAGGCCCCGCCACCTTCCACCGCTTCACCACGGCCACCTCTTATCGCGCGCACGGCGACCACCTGTCCGACGGAGGAGGCGGCGCCTTTAGCCAGTCGACCGGCGCCTGGTACTACCTGACCGGGGTGGAGGTCGCCTCGCCCGCTCGGGCAGTGGTGGCCTTCGGCGATTCCCTCATCGACGGCGTCGGCATCGGCCAGGGCGCCGACTCCCGGATCGTCGACCAGCTGGCCGAACGGCTCATCGAAGCGGGCAGCCGGCTCGGGGTCGTCAACGCCGGGATCGCGGGCGCGCGCCTGCTGAACGACTCCGCCTGCTTCGGCGACAAGGCGGGGGCCCGCTTCCGCCGCGACGTTCTGGACCGTCCGGGCGTCAAGGCCGTGCTCATCCACCTGGGCGCCAACGACCTCGGCTACCCGCAGTTCCCGAGCCCGTGCACCGCGCCCAGCACGAAGGTCACCGTGCGTCAGCTCATCGAGGGCCACCAGGCTCTCATCAGGGCGGCGCACGCCCGCGGCGTCAAGGCGATTGGCGTCACCATCGTGCCGCTCAAGGGAGCGCTCTTCCCCCTCTGGAGCAAGGAGGTGGAAGAGGCGAGAGTGGCGCTCAACCAGTGGATCCGCACCAGCGGCGCCTACGACGCCGTGCTCGACGCGGATCGCGCGCTCGCCGACCCGGCCGCCCCCGCCACCCCCAGGACCGGCTACGTCTTCATGGACGGACTCCATCCCAACGAGGCGGGCGCCCACGCCGTCGCGAGAGCCATGGACCTGCGGGAGCTCGTCGCGGAACGCTAGAGCACGGACGGCGGGGCGTGGGCGCGGAGGAGGTCGGGCCCGTCCTCAGGAACGCAGCTCGGGGAACTGGTCGTCGCGCCATTCCGGGAGCGAGGACTTGTCCGAGGCGGCTTTCTCCTCGCGACCGCGGAGCTCCACCCGGCGGATCTTGCCCGACACCGTCTTCGGCAGCTCGAAGAACTCCAGCCGGCGCACCCGCTGGTACGGGGGGAGCTTGTCCCTGGCGTGACGCAGGATCGCCAGCGCGGTCTCCCTGTCCGGTTCCCAGCCTGGCGCCAGCGCGACGTACGCCTTCGGCACCGCCAGCCGCAGTTCGTCCGGCGAGGGCACCACGGCCGCCTCCGCCACCGCGGGGTGCTCGATGAGCACGCTCTCCAGCTCGAAGGGTGAGATCTTGTAGTCCGAGGCCTTGAACACGTCGTCGGTGCGTCCGACGTAGAAGATGTAGCCGTCGGCGTCACGGGCGGCCACGTCGCCGGTGTGGTAGTAACCGGCGGCCATCGCCTCCGAGTGGCGTCGCTCGTCACCCTGATACCCGGTCATCAGCGACACCGGCCTGCGGCCGAGGTCGATGCAGATCTCCCCCTCCTCGGCCTGCTCGCCCGTGATGGGATCGACCAGCACCACCGGCACCCCCGGCGCGGGCAGGCCCATCGAACCGGGCTTGACCGGCATGCCCGGCACGTTGCCGACCGACAGCGTGGTCTCGGTCTGGCCGAAGCCGTCCCGCAGCGTCAGCCCCCAGGACTGCCGGACCTGCTCGATCACCTCGGGGTTCAGCGGCTCGCCCGCCGACACCACCTCGCGCAGCCGGCCAGGACTACCTGACAGGTCCGCCTTTATCAGCATCCGCCACACCGTGGGCGGCGCGCAGAAGGTCGTCACCTCCGCCCGGCGGATCTGGGCCAGCAGGGCGCCGGGATCGAACCGGCGCGGGCCGCCGTAGGCGGACCGCTTTAAAGACGTAGAGAAAGTTCTCATTCGCCGGGTGTCCAGGGGCGTGTCCTGTCCCGGGAGATGCTTGACACCGCTGTCCCACCACATGCTTGACGGTTGCTGTTTTCGGCTATGCCGTGGTGCGTCGTTTGCGGGCGTC
>NZ_JBEZDO010000050.1:0-47049 GCF_040648355.1 Nonomuraea sp. NPDC049152
TCCCAGCACACCCGGACCCGCCTATTGGCGGTAACGCTACAAATCCCCTCGATCACACTGCGGCATCACGGGCAGAGGCTCGCGTAACGCACTCTAATGACCGCGGGGGACCGTCCATAGCAAGGTGTTGGAGACGAACCGTCCCCTCGAAGGAGACCTCTCTGTGCGGATCCACCGCCTCCACCAGGCTCTCACCTGCAAGGCCGCCCTGGTCCTGGCGCTCTCCACAACGCTCACCACGATCACGTTCGGCACGGCCGCCGACGCGGGCGTGCGCACCACCGCGAGGGAACCCATCTGCATCCTCTTGGAGGAGGACGGCGGGCAGCGGGTCGGCCAGCGGTGTGCCAGAAACCTGGGCGGCGTGACGTTGCACCGGGTGCACGCGAAGTTCTGCAGCTCCGGCTTCAACTGCGATTGGTACACCGGTAACTGGGCCCCGACGCCGAACGGCATCTCGTACGTCTCCGCCATCGGCAAGTACTGGACGGGCGAGAGCTGGGGCGAGTACTACTCGTAGGCACCTGACGCGTGGCTATGAATGTGGATCCGAGAGCCATATGTTGGTCGGTTTGAGAGCCACTCGCTGATCAACTGCCTTGGAGTGTCGGTCAAAACGAGAGCCATGACCGTGGGTCTGGAGCATGGCTCTGGTGACGCTGTGTGAGGGCCCCGGTAGTAATGCGGAAAATCCACTGGATTATGCCCCTGAACTGCTCTGATGCGAGGGCGCCGCAGGACTGGTGTTAAAAGTATCCCTTGAGCTCATTGGGTCTCTTCGGCCTCTATAGCCGCAGGACCTGGGCTTATGTGCTGGCGCTCCGACTTCTCTAGGTATGAGCCTTCAGGGATTCTGAAGGTCTACGGGGGTCCTAGTGCTCTTGACTCTGTATGAAATCCAATACATAGTGGATGATGTCTCATACAAAGGAGAGTCTGATGACCAACCCCCACCTGTCTTACGAGCAGATCACCACCCGCGGCGGCTCCGAGATCCACCTGCGGCTCGGCGTCGCTGAGACCGAGCTGCTCGGCGAGGCCGCGCTGCACCTGGCCGCCGGCCTGGACACCGCTCTGCGCGCCATGGCCGAGCTGCGCGCGGGTGCCTGGGACCACACTGTCCCCGGCCCGCACGATGATGGACGGCCCCGCGCCCGCCAGCGTCAGCGCATGTCGGAGACCGTGCACGCCCTGGCCCGCGACCTCATCCCGCGCCTGGAGGCGATCCAGGCCGCCACGCTGCGCCGCTGGAAAGCAGAGGGAGCCAGCTACGCCGAGATCGCCTCAGCGATGGGCCTGAGCAACGCGGCAGGGGCGCCGAACCGGGCCACCGCTCAGTCCCGGCTGCGCGCTCTGGAGGACGCTGGGCCGTCCCCGCTGGAACGCTGGGCGTGCGGGCCGATCACGCACGCCCGCGACGTGTGCGACCACACCTCCATCGGCGTCATCGTCACCGACGAGCACGGCCGGTATCTGCTGATCCAACGGGCCGAGTACCCGCACGCCTGGGCTCCGACGGCTGGGCATGTCGACGACCACGGTAACCCGGGGGAGCGCGCCCGCGAGGCGGTCGCCGAGGAGACCGGCCTGACCGTCGGCCAACTGGAGCATGTGACCGGCGGGTGGCGGCCCAACCGGTGCTGCCGCCTCGTCCGCCAGGGACGCACGCCCGGCCACTACTGGACCATCTACCGCGCCATCGTTACCGGCGAGCCGGCCCCGTCCGCCGACAAGACGCGCGTCGCCCGCTGGGTGACTGGCGCCGAGCTTCAGGCGCTGGCCGACCGGACCGCCGCCTACGCTCGCGGCAAGGTCACCGAGACCGAGTGGGCTGCCTCCCCCGGCTTGGAGGACGTGTGGAGGTGGTGGCTGCGCCGGGTCGGCATCCTCGACACCGCGGACGTGGCCAGATGACCGCCCGGCCGCGCTCCTGATCACCCGCGCCCCTGCTGTCGGCGTACAGCTTGGCGTGCGGGCGGCCATTATCTGGATCAACCAAGCACGCTCGCCATCCTGGTCGGCAGGTCGGTCGCCGGCGTCTTCGGCGGCGGTTGGAGGGGGTGGTTCCCGGTCTTCCTCAGCCGCTTTGCGCGCCTCCAGCGCGACCGCGTCGGCGGTGAGGGGCTCCGGCCCGCAGAGCCGCGGCCAGGCCGGTGACCAGGTGCTCGGTCGGTAGGTGGCGGGCCAGCAGCAGCACTTCGATCAGCGCGCGCGTTCCGTCGCGGTCGCCGTGGGCCTTGCAGGCCGCCGCCCACCACGCGTCGTGAACAGGGGTGAACTTGCCTGCGGCTTTGGCCTGTTCCAGCGCGGTCGCGCCCGGGAGCGCGCCGGGTTTACGGATCAAGACCTCCAGGTAGTGATCCAGCTCCAGGCGGCGGCCCGCCTTGGGCGAATAGCCGCTCATGCCGTGCGACGATCTGCTGTCTGTCATAGACGATCAGAGCCGAGGCGTGCAGCATCACCCACAGCTGTCGGCCGATGAGCCGAGCCGGAACCGAATACCGGTTCGTGCGGACAGTGATCTGGTTGTAGCGATCAACCCGAACCGGCAACAGCAGGCCGGTCTCGAACGCCTCCAGCGGAACCGGTCGCAGCGGCGGCTGCTCGATCGCCAAGTACTCGCCGACCGTCCTGGCCCGCGCCTCCATCAAAGCCGGGGCGGTTCACCTTGCCCTTGCCGGTCCGGCATGCGGGTGACGTAGCGATGTGCCGCTAAACGAGGTCAGAGGTGCAAGACCGACCGGACGGCCTGCCAACAGGAGGCGCCGGCGGCGGTCAGCAGTCCTGGCTGAGTGTCAGTGGGGCGGTAGGTCGTGTGGTCGAAGTGACGGACAACACCTCCGGCCTCGGTGAGCAAGAAGGCACCGGGGGCATGGTCCCAGGGGAGGATGCGCCGGAACGCGACGAAGTCGAGTTCCCCGTCGACCAGGCGGGGGTAGTCGACGCCTGAGCATTGCGCCCCGGGCTCCAGCGCGGCGAATCGGGACGCCACGCCCTCGACGCGGGTCCTGGCGGCGGGTGTCAGAAATCTGGTGAGGACGGCACCGCGCAGCCTGGCGGGGTCGTCCGATGCCGGGGCTCGGCTCACCCGGACGCCGTCGCGCCAGGCGCCGGCGCCGTGTTCGGCGACATAAGCGCGGTCGCAGACAGGGCGGACGATCCACGAAGCCACGGTGTGTCCGTTTCGGACCAGTGCCGCCATAACGGCATAGTCGGGGCTGCCCGCAACGAAGTTGGCGGTTCCGTCCAGCGGATCGACCAGCCAGACGGTGGCGGCCGCAGAAAGTGCGTCGATGAGCCGGGGGTTGGCCGCCACTGCTTCCTCACCGACGACGGGGGCGTCGAGCACGCCACGGAGCCGGCGTGTGATCAGATCCTCGGCTTCGCGGTCGGCAGTGGTGACCACCTCGCCGGGCGACTTCTCCATCACGTCGCCGAGTGCCAGCGCTCTGTATCGAGGCAGAATGATGGCTTGCGCGGTTTCACGTAGGATCTCGGTCACTTTGTCGACCTGCATGATCACCATCGTAGGCCACTGTCCGTTGCCGGCCGCGGCTGGATCCAGTCTCGTCATGGCCTGCGGGAAGCGATGTGCGGGCCGATCGGCGTACCCAGCCGTGCCACAGTCGGTCCGCCACAGCGATGATCGACCTGTCCGTTCAGCCGAGTCCGCCACTGCTTCGACCGTGGCCCCGTTCGACCACCCATGCAGCGATCTGAACGCGGGACCTGAAGTCGAGCTTGGCCAGAATGTGCTCGATGTGGCCCTCCGCCGTGCGCGTCGACGAGCAGCATCTGCCTGTCGCCGATCCGCTCGGCCACCACCTCCAGGGGCGGCCGGTCCGGCTGGTCGCTGATCCCGAGGAGCTGCTCCACCGTATGCACCAGCAGCTCGGCATCGCCCAGCGCGGACAGGTCGACCAGCCACACCTCGTCGCGAAACGCCCGTCTCAGGTCCGCGGCCAGCCTCAGGCCAGCGGTGTCTCGCCCCCCGCCGACGCCGGTCAGCGTCACCACCCGGGCGTGTGGGAGCAGTCGTTTGACGTCCGTCAGCTCGCGACGTCTGCCGACGAAACTCGTGAACGTCGCCGGCAGGTTGTCCAGCGGACGCCTCGTTGTCGGAACCATGTCAGAGCCACGCAAAGAACGGTGGATCCCGCCTGTCAAACTGCTGTTGAGCTGCGCGATCGCCACGGCGGACATCTGAACGTGCTCCGCGACGTCGCTTTCCCTCAAGTCGTGAGGGGAAGGAAGGCGCGACGCTTGCGAAGCCGGTGCCAACGGTATGGACCTGTGAGATGTATTTGGTTTGGACCTGTTTGGGGGAGCCATTAGATAGCCAGGATGGAAAGGTGAACACAGGAACGACGATCCCCGGCACGCAGGGCGAGGCGGCGAGCGCGCCCGGCGGACGCGCGAACACCGCCATCGACCTGCTCGATCAGTGGATCAGAGGCGAGTTCGTCGACCTCAACACCAAGCTCGAAGAGGCGTACTTCTCCGCCCGGAGCGAGGTCCTGACCGACCGCCCAGACCTAGACGAACTCAAGCAGGCGATCGTGCGGGAGGGCTCCAAGCTGATCTCCCAGATCGCCGATGAGGGAAAGCTACCCGTGAGTCCGCAGGAGAGGTACGAACTCCTGGGCCTCGTGGGGTTCTACCTGGCGGCATGCCGCCGGCACGAGGCCGACCTGCCGGGAGGCGTGAACGCCGGGGCGCTGTCGCCCGCCTGGTCGCTCGCCGGCCTGCTCGGCGCCTCGCTCGGGGTCGCCCCCCGGTACGTTTTCGCGCACCAATCCCTCTTCAACCCGTCCGTCCGGGACATCTACCGGACCTTCACCGCGCTCGACGATGAGCGCGTCTTCATCACCGCCAACGGGCTTGCCGTGCTGGCCTACCAGCGCGCGGCCGCCGCGCTACGGCGGATACCCGCGATGGGCGTCTCGAGCCCGCTGGCAACGTACCTGTTCGAGGACGCCCGGGCGGCGCTCGACGACGTGTTGCGCTTCAACCGCACGCTCAGCGAGACGCTCAACGTGGACCGCTTCTTTTTCAACATCCGGCCCTATTTCAAGACATACCGCGTCGGCGACGCGGAGTACCGCGGCGCGAACGCCGGAGACTTCGCCGCCATCAATGAGATCGACCTGCTGCTCGGCGTATGCAGCGCGCGGGATCCCTTCTACCAGCACGTCCTGGCGGAGAAGTACGCTTACGTGCCGCCCGAGGACCAGAGCCGGCTGAGGTCGGCCGTGAGCGGCGGAACGCTGCTGGACTCCTTCCTGCGCGAAGCTGCCCTGGGCCCTCTCACGCCGCAATTCCGGCACAATACGGAACTCTTCCTGGCGATCTGCCGAGCCCACGGCGCCGCTTACACTTTCCACCACCACAAGCTCGTCAAGCCCTTTCTCGAAGCGCCGGCCGGGACCGAGCCGCAGGGCCAGGCGAGGGGCATCACCGCGAGCGGGCCTCCTCTGGAGGCCGTGATCAGCGGGCTGGCACGCCTGAGCGATCTTCGCGCGGCCCGTGACCGGTCCGGACTGAGCACCGCACGGGCCTCGCTGAACCGGCTCGGAAACCTGCTGGCGCACGATGGAGGAGCCAACGGTGGGTCTGAGCAGTGAGTCCTTCCGTTGCCGGTTCCCGGTGCTGGAGCGGACGGTCTATCTCGCTTCCTGCAGCCTTGGCGCGATGTCAGACGCGCTCACCGCGGCCCTGACCGAGTTTCAGTCCACCATGTTCGAGCACGGCAGCCCCTGGGAACGGTGGACCTCCCGCGTCGATGAAGCGCGCAGGCACTTTGCAGCGCTGATCCAGGCGGATGTCGACGACGTCGCGGTGGTCTCCAGCGCTTCGGAGGGCGCCTATCAGGTCGCCTCGGGCTTCCGGTGGAAACGTGCGGAAGCGGTCGTGACGACCGAACTGGAGTTCCCGTCGATCGCGCACGTATGGCTCGCACAACGCGCCAACGGCGCGACCGTCCGATACGCGGAGACCGAAGGCGGATTCGCCACCGCCGAGGGTTACGAGAAGGCGATGGACGGCCCGGCCCGTCTCGTGTCCGTTCCCCTGGTCAGTTACCGTCATGGGCAGCGCCTGCCGGTCGAGCGGATCGCGGAGCTCGCGCGCGATCGTGGGGCGCAGGTCTTCGTGGACGCCTACCAGGGACTAGGCGTCGAGCCGGTCGACGTTCGCAAGCTCGGATGCGACTACCTGGTGTCCGGCACGCACAAATACCTGCTGGGGCTCCCCGGGCTGGCGTTCCTCTACGTGCGCCGAGGTGTGAACCGCGAGCTCGACCCGCAGCTCACGGGGTGGTTCGGGCGAGTGGACCCGTTCGCGTTCAACCCCCGGGAGCTCGACTTCCCGTCCACCGCCCGGCGATACGAGGTCGGTACCCCTCCGGTGGTCGCCGCCTACGGCGCGGTGGCGGGGCTGAAGCTGCTGGCCACCCTCGACGCCGGAGTCGTGCGCGCCCACGTGCGCGGGCTGACCAGCCACCTACGGGCGGGGCTGGCCGGGATCGGTGAGAGGCTCGCCTCACCAGCATCCGAGGACGACTGCGGACCGATGGTGGCCGTCCACGATCCGGCACCGGACCGCCTGGCCCGGTTCTTGGCCGCGCGCAAGATCGTCACCAGCCCACGGTCGGGCCTGCTGCGGATAGCAGTCCATTACTACAACAATGATGCCGATGTGGAGGCTGTCGTCGAGGCGATCCACGAGTACCGGTCCGGTCGGTAGCCAAGGGCGGCGGCGCGTTTCCGGCTGGCGTCCTTGGGCGACCGTCCACGGTGACCTGCTGGTGGTGTGCGGCCTGAACGACGTGTGGGCGGTCGACGCGGTGACGCTGCGGGAGCAGAGGAGCCGATGACCTGGAGACGCTGACCTGCGACGAGGCCAAGGAGCGTGGCTTTACTCCTACCTCGTCTGCCAGTGTGACGAGGACTCCGCGGAGCTCTGACTGTCTAACGGCCCAGGTCCGCTAGGGCGCTCATCAGCTCCACGGCCTCTGCGTTTGAGAGCCCGTTGTCCAGGCACAGGGATCGCCAGGTCCAGAAGGAGATAGCATGCCCGATCACGGCGCGGATCCGCTGGTTTGCGGGGAATGGTTCCGCTAGCAGAGTGTGGAACAGCTCTTGGCGATCTTCCAGGGTTCGTCGGTGGGTATCGGGTAGCACCGCCATATCCCCGTAGACGTGGGTGAGCATCTCCCGACCGTCGCGATAGAACTGGTACAGGTCGGTGAGGCCCACCCGCAGGCGCTCGGCGGGGTCGGCCACCTGTGCCCAGGCGATCGGGTTCGGGGGGACCTGCCGGGACAGCCAGTGCGCCGAGCAGGCCGCGAAGATCGCTTCCTCGTCCGGAAAGTGCCGGTAGACGGTGAGCCTGGTGACGCCAGCCACCGCCGCGATCCCGGCCACGGTCGTCGCCGCCGGGCCCACGGTGCCGTGCAGGTGGACCGCCGCTTCGACGATCCGCTCCCGGGTCTGCGCGACCTGGTCGGCCCTCTTGCGCATCTCGTACGACCTGGATTTGGTGGTACGTGGCTGTTCACTCAACTCTTGACGGCCAGCCTTCCATCTCGAACAATTTCAGAGTACAGAACTGTACACCCAAATATTAAGGGAGAGAGTCGCCATGAGTGACGTCATGCCCCCACCGCTGACGATCGTGCAGCCAGGCCAGGGCCGCGAGGGGAACCTCGGGTCGATCGGGGTGGTCTTCAAGCTCTGGGGTCAGGACACCGGGGGAGCGGTGTCGATCGTGGAGCACCCGTTCCCGGTCGGCGCGCTGGTCCCGCCGCACCTGCACACCCGCGAGGACGAGTACTCGATCGTGACCGAGGGGGAGATCGGCTTCCGCTCCGGTGACCGCGAGGTCGTGCTCGGCCCCGGCGGATACATCACCAAGCCACGCGGCGAGCTGCACGCGATGTGGAACGCGGGCAAGGTGCCCGCGCGGATGATCGAGGTGATCAGCCCGGCGGGCTTCGAAGGCTTCTTCCGCGATATGGCCGACCTGGTGGCGGGCGGCCCGCCCCCAATGGACAAGATGGCCGCACTCGCAGCCGACTACGGCCTGCAGTTCGGCAACGCCGAGTGGCTGCCGGACATCATCGCCCGGTACGGGCTGAACCCGCCATCGGGCGCCCAGTAGCCACGCCGCTACCGGGTGTGGCGTCAGCGCTATGGCGTAGCCGGCGGCTCGGCGTAACCAGCCCCGGCCCGCCGCCCGGCACTGCCAATGCAGGGACTGTAAGAACGGCTTTGGCACGGATCCGGTGGTGACTCTACGAGAGCAGGATTCTCTGTCGGAGTAGGGGGAAGCCTGCTCGGCCGTACATACCTTGGTGTTGGCGCCTTCCATGGGGCCATTGCTGTAGGGCAGGGTGAGCCCGGCGACCACGGCCGGGAGGTCTTTGATGAGTCCGTGGACGAAGGTGTGCGGGGCGGGCAGGTCGTCGTTGCGGACGCGGGTGATCCAGGCGTCGAGGTTGTGGCCTTTCCGCTGGGTGAGGATGGTCGCGAATTCCCGGACCCGACCGGCTAAAGCCGTCAGCTGTGGGCAGCCGCTTGTCAGATCGTCCAGATGGTTGCGGTGGTGGGCGGCCAGATTGCCTGTCCGGTGCCAAAACCGCGCTCGTATCGCTGGCCTGCAGTTTCGCGCGGCGTCAAGCGGCTCTGCGATACTCGTGGATCAGGCCGCAGACGGCGCCTCGTCCCACCCGCACAAGTCCAGCCGCTCTTGCGCTCCAGCCCTACCAGCAGGCCTCGCATGTAGGCCATGACTAGCTCGCGTGGTTCAGAGCATGCGAACTGTCCCGCGATCCGCTGATGCAGCTCCGCCAGTCCTGTCGACCATGCCTCAAGATCCACCGCTGCCACGAGATACAAATGATCACTTAAAGGGGTCGGACTGCGCAAGTGCCGTTGCAGTACTAAAGGCCGCGCATCTGTGCAAGGCCATCGCGGTCCTACAGAACCACGAGCTCACCCGAGGATGAAAAGGCTCTACGAGCCATCTCGAGTCGATTGCGGCGCAACCATCGCAGCTTGGCAACGCTATTGTCGATATTGTTTACAGTAAGCCTTTGTCATGCCGGTGAGTCCAACCGCGCCGATAAATTTTCTTCGCTAAGTCCAGTCGCGAACTTCCGACAGTATGTATATCGCTGTTACTCAGAGCTACCGAATCGGGCCAACTATGCAACCATTACAAGTTTCTGCTTGTCGCCAAACCGGACTACTATAATAGTGATATCTCGTATTCGCGCGTCAGAGGCAGACGGTCCGGGCCTGGTGGCCTGGCGTGTGCCATCATGGAGGTGCCTGGTGGCTAGATTCAATGATTTGTTGGCCGCCTACCCCTGGTTGCGTCACTTAGATGACGACGTGCTCTGGCGACTCGACGTGGCCGAGTTGGCCAACCCCCATCCTGCTGCCCTCGCGCTTGGGCCGACTGTGGTGGCATACCGGCGAGGCGCACGTCCGCGCCCGGGACGCATCTCGCTGTGTGCAGTCGTGCCTGCGGCACCAATCGATTCGGCACGGGCCGCAGAGCTTGCCTACGCTGAGCGCGTGTATCCCGAAATCCTATTGGTCCAATATGCGCCCGGTTAGGGACCTTGGAATGCATTGGAGATGGGTGTAGCTCTTTTGAAGGGACGGGCCTGATTACGCGGCGAGGTCATATTTGCGCTGGTAGCGGGTTTGGTGCACGCGTTGATGCTCGCGTGCGAGGTGATAGGTCCAGTAGGCGGAGAAGTCGCCGTTGCTACCAGGGCGCGCAGTTTCAAGACGGCCTCTGCTCCGTGCAGGCTCCAGCGGGCTCCGGTGATGTCCAGGCGGTCGCCGATCAGGTGACGGCAAGCGCCCTCGATGACGCCGGTGGCGATCGGCCGGCCGCAGGTCAATGTCGTGTCGTAGGCGAGGTAGGGCTGCTTGGCGGTCAGGTAGCCGATGGCCGTGTCGATGCCCTTGCGGCGTTCGGGGTCGAGCCCTGCTTCGGCGGCTTGCCGGTCGAGGTCGCCGATCACCTCGTCGGCGCGGCCGTGGAGGATCTTGTGCAGGTGGGCGCCGACCCAGGCTTCGGCGCGGATGAGGTCGAGTTGATGCGGGGCGCCGTCGACCAGCGCGATCCAGGGGCGGCGGTGGCCGGGATCACGCTGTTCGGCCTGGTCGAAGACAGTGGCGATGACCTGCTCGCTGCTGTGATCGATGGATCCGGTCAGCCATTTGGCGATGGCCTGTGGGCCCCTGCGCCGCGGGGTGGTGGCATCGTGATCGTCATTCGTCCGGTCGTGCCTGTGCCCGGCGTCGCTGCCGGTGCCAGGCAGGGTGATCACATCGTGCGAGGTGCGGATAACCGGGACGGCGTCGTAGACGCCGCCCAGCGTGGCCATCCTCTTGCGCCCCTGTTTCTCGCCGCTGGCCAGCCTGGTCTGGTAGGTGGGTGCGCCCTTGGCCGCGGCGGCCTTGCGGGCCGCCGTCACGCGAAGGCCGGCGGCGCGCCGGAGAACCCCAGCTCAGACCATGCGCGCGAGTTTTGACGCGCTACACGCGTACGAGGCTCATTTCAACCAGCACCGTCCGCACCGGTCCCTGGGGCAGGCTGCTCCGTTGCGAGCCTTGCCCGCCTCGGTCGGAGCCGATATCGAGGTCATCCGCCGCGATCGTCTCGATGGGCTGATCCACGAGTATGCGCAGGTCGCGTAGTGTGGCCGAGTTTCTGGCACCCACACGCTACAGCAGGTGTTTGCGGACTTTGCCGACCGAGGTGCGGGGGAGGGCGTCGATGAACTCGACGAAGGTGGGAACCTTGAAGGAGGCCAGGCGGTCGGCGCAGAACGCGATGATCTCACCGGCGTCCGCCGAAGCGCCGGACCGCAGGACGACGAACACCTTGATGGCCTCGTCGCGTACCGGGTCGGGCACGCCGACCGCCGCTGACTCGAACACCAGGGGATGCTCGTTGACGACGCGTTCCACCTCGGCGGCGGCCACGTTCTCGCCCGAGCGTTTGATCATGTCCTTGGCCCGGTCGTGGAAGGCGAGCAGGGCGCCGGGTTCGAGCGTGACCATGTCACCGGTGCGCAGCAGGCCGCCATCCATGGCCGACCGGGTGGCGGCGGGGTCGTCGAGGTAGCCGGACATCAGCGTGACGCCGGGCCGGCCCGGGACCCGCAACTCGCCGGCCACGACTCTCACGCCTCCGGGCAGCGAGGGGCGGCCGATCGTCATGTTGTCGCGCCGGCCGTACAGCGGGTTCATCAGCGGCGGCGCGATGGTCTCCGTCATGCCGTAGATCTGCAGGAGCGGGCAGCCGAAGCGCTGTTCGAAGGCGCTCAGCTGCGCGGGGGTCAGGTTCTGCGCGAACAGCGTCGCGCGCAGGCGGGTGGCGGCGTCCTCGTCGCCGGGCGGCTGGGCCAGGATCATCCGCAGGGGCGCGGCGAAGAGGCTGGCCAGCGTCGCCCCGTGGTGGCGGGCCTGTTCGGCCCAGCGTGATGCGGAAAAGCGCGGCATCACCGCCACGGAGGCGCCGGTGACCAGCGCCGACATCACGCAGTAGTACTGCGCGTTGGCGTGGAACAGCGGCAGCGTCACCAGCCAGCGATCCTCGGGGCGCATCCGCAGGTGACGGGCGACGACCTCGCCGGCGACCAGGTAGTTGGCGTGGGTGACGACGACGCCTTTGGGCCTGCTGGTGGTCCCGGAGGTGTACAGGACGGCGAGCGGGTCGAGCGGGGAGGGCGCCGGGCCGGGCGGGACTGCCGTGGGGTCGCCGAGGCCGGTGATCAGGTCCACTTCCGGGGGTACGGCGGAGCCGGGCGGGCCCACGGCCACCCGGCAGCCCGCGTGCCCGACGGCGTACCGCAGCTCGTCCGCGCCGGCCTGCGGGCCGATGGGCACGACGACGGCGCCGAGCAGGGCCGCGCCGAACCAGCAGGCGAAGTAATCGGGAACGTTGCCCAGCACCAGCGCCACGCGCTCGCCACGTCCTACACCGGCGGCGGCGAGGGCGGCGGCGCCGCTGCGCGCCAAGTCCAGGGTGTCGGCGTAGCTGTAGGCGGCCTCCTCGAACAGCAGGAACGGCGCGTGCGGCGTGGCCGCGGCCCGCTCGGTCAGCAGCGAGGCCACGCTCTGCCGACCTGTCGGCAGTAACTCGTGCCCGCTCACCGCTCACCGCCCAGCGCGTGCCTGCGGACCTTGCCCGTGGGCGAGCGCGGCAGGTCGGCGACCATGTGCAGGTCCTTGGGCACCTTGTACGGTGACAGCCGTACCCTGCAGTGGTCGAGCAGTTCCTCGGCGGTGACGTCGTCGCCGGGGCGGACGGCGACGTAGGCCACCACGTGCTGCCCGCCGTCGTCGTCGGCCGCGCCGGTCACGGCGGCCTCCAGCACGGACGGATGCTCGGCGAGGACCCGCTCGACCTCTCCCGCGGAGACGTTCTCTGTGTCGGGTTTGAGGATGTCGGCCTGCCGGTCCACGAAGGACACGTAGCCGTCGGGCTCGAGGCGTACCTGGTCGCCGGTGTGCAGCCAGCCGTCGTCGATGACGCGGGAGGTGAGCTGGGGCGCGTTGTAGTAGCCGGCCATGAGGGTCACCCCCGGCGTGCCGCCAACGAGGAGTTCGCCGGGGGCATCCGGGGGACCTGCCACGCGCAACGGGTAGCCGAGCACCGGCAGGCCGAGCGTGTCGTTGCGCTGCCGGCCGTACAGCGGGTTCATCAGGACGGGGCTAACGGTCTCGGTCATGCCGTAGATCTGCAGCAGCGGCAGGCCGAACCGCGTCTCGAAGGCGCTCAGCTGCGCGGGGGTCAGCGGCTGGCCGAACAGCGCAGCCCTGATCGTGTGGTCGCGGTCGGCCGGACGAGCGGGGGAGGCCAGCAGCCGCCGGATGCCGGAGGCGAAGAAGCTGGTCACGGTGACGCCGTGGCCGCGTGCCAGCTCCACCCAGCCGGCCGGGTCCAGGCCGTCGCAGACGACCATGGAGGCGCCGGTGACCAGGGCGGACATGGCGGAGTAGAACAGCGCGTTGCCGTGCGAGAGCGGCAGGGTGACCAGCCATCGGTCGTCGGGGCGCAGGCGTAGGTGTCCGGCGACGACCTCGCCGGCGATGAGCAGGTTTGCGTGGGTGATCACGACGCCCTTCGGCCAGCCCGTCGTGCCCGAGGTGTAGAGGATCGCCACCGGGTCGAGCGAGTCGGGAGGCGGCCATCCGGCGGCGGTCCGGTGCTGGCCCAGCGTGGCCAGTTCGCCCGGGCCGCGGATGTCGCGCAAGTCGGGGCACAGGTCGCGGGCCTCCTCGACGGCGGGCCGGCCGAGCAGGGAGCTGACCGACACGACGCATCCGCTGTGCGACAGCACGTAGGCCAGCTCGTCGCTGCTGGACTCGGGGCTGGTCGGCACGGCCACGGCGCCGATCTCGGCGACGGCGAGCAGGTGCGTCAGGAAGGCGGCGCTGTTGGGCAGGTGGAGGTGGACCCGGTCGCCGCGCCCGACGCCGAGCGCGATCAGGCCCGAGGCGATGGCGGTCGCCTCTTCCAGCGCCGCGGCGTAGCCGAGTTCGGCGCCGTCCGGCTCGCGCACGAACGGCGCGGCCGGCGTGCCGGCTGCGACGTGCCGCAGGTAGCCGGGCACGGTCAGCCCTGAGGCGGGGGACAGGTTGATCTCAGCCATCTTCGACCTCCAGCAGCCCGGCGTCGATTAGCTCTTCGGTGACGGCGACCGTATGGGTAAAGGCCGACGTCATGGCGGCCCGCGCGGCGGCGACGTCGTCGCCGCGGCAGGCGGCGACCAGGTCGCGGTGATCGGCGGCGAACGGCGCGCGGTCGGCGTGCTTCAGGCAGGCCACCCGGTAGCGGCCGGAGTTCTCGACGAGGGTCCGGACGAACCTGATCATCCACTCCGACCCGCAGGCGGACACCAGCGTCAGGTGCAGGTGCGCGAAGGCACGCTCGGCCTGCGGCGGCGACGTCCCCGGCGCCCAGGCGGCGGCGAAGGCGGCGGCCGCCTCCTCCACCGCCTCCAGCCAGGCCGCGTCGCGGTTGGCCAGCGCCAGTTCCAGCGCGTACGGCCCCAGGACGGTGAGCAGCTGGTGCAGTTCCCTGCAGGCCTGCAGCGACAGCGGCGCGACCCTGGCGCCGCGTTGCGGCGAGACGTCGACCAGGCCCTCGCCGGCGAGCCTGGCCAGCGCCTCGCGCAACGGGCTCGGGCTGACCGAGAACCGCTCGGTCAGGGCCGCGGTCAGCAGCCGCTCTCCCGGCTTGAGCTCGCCGGACAGAATGGCCTCGCGCAGCTGCCTGTCGACCCATTCCGAGCGGGTCATCGGTGGGCGGCCGGTGGTCAGGTCAGCCATGGGTGGCCGGTTCCCGGTGGCGAGCCCGGGCCTCCTCCCACAGGTCCATGCCGTGGATCGGGACGATCTCCTCGTCCAGGATGGTCACGCCCGCGTAGACGAGGTCGTCGGGCGCGCGCCTGCCGCGCATGGGCAGTTCCTCGGGCACGTCCCTGTGCATGTCCTCGACGACGAACTCGCGGCCCGCCTCGACGATCGTCTGCCGGTGCAGGATCCGCCACTGTCCCTCGCGTCGTTCGAAGACGTCGATGTAACGGCCTTCGAGCTGCTGGTCGACGTGGCGGCCGGCATCCAGCGGGATGTGGTGCATGACGTAGAACTGGCTCTCCACGAAGGCACGCTCGCCGTCCAGGTCGATGACCGGGTTGGTGATCGAGTGCTGGGAGTTGTCGATCTGGGCCAGCAGGGGGATCACGTAGTCGGCGAAAGCGTGGGCGTTGCCGTTGTAGAACCAGTGCACGTCCGTGGCGTCCGGCCAGTAGCAGGACTTGAACAGCTCCAGCTCGCAGCGGTCGGCGCCCCTGGCGTAGCGGTGGAGCACGTCGCGGATCGCCTCGCGGTCCTCCAGTACGGCCAGCCTGCGCAGAATCTCCACGGTCGTCATGGCGTCCCTCCCAGAACAGTCGATGTGGTGAACGGCGGGCGGCCCTTGGCGGCGAAGGCGACCCACGCGTCGTGGACCTCGCCGGAGCCGAAGACGTGCCGGAGTTCGGCGCCGTGCACGGGGTCCGGCCCGTCGAACAGATAGGTGAAGACCTCGGCGTGCGGCGCGTGCGCCTCGGCCACGGCCAGGGTCGGCCGCCGGAAGCCCGCCTCGGTCGTCAGCTCGACCGCGAGCTCGAAGGCCGAGCGCCCCTGCGGCTCCGGGGCCGGGCGCCCCAGCTCGGCGGTGACCGCGTCCAGCACCAGCGCGCCGACCTCGGGGGGCGGCATCCTGCTGCCGACCGCGTGGGCCATCATGAGCAGCGTCTCCTGCCGGGTGGTGCCGGCCAGTAGCGGCACGTCCCGCGCGGCGCCGGCCGCCAGAGCGGCCAGCGGTTCCTGCGGCAGCAGCTCGTCCCCCCACACCGGGACGAAGGCCATGCCCGCCGCGGCGGCCTCGCCGTATCGCTCGAGATCCCTGCCCTGGAAGGCGTCGTCGCACAGGACGCGCTGCGCCTCCAGCAGCCGGGCGCGCGGCACCGCAGCCAGCGCGGTGAGGTCCTCGCGCGGGATGGCGAGCGCGTCGGCGAGATGGTGGCCGATCCGGGCCGCGGTCGCGAGGGGTACGGCCAGCGGTGCCGTGGCCGATTGCACGATCGCACCGGCCACCATGCCCTGGGCCAGTGGCGAGGCCAGCAGGCAGGCGACCGCCATCGCGCCGGCCGAATGCCCGGCCAGTGTGATGCGTCCCGGGTCGCCGCCGAACAGGTGGATGTTCTCGCGTACCCAGGTCAGCGCCGCGAGTTGGTCGCGCAGCCCGAGGTTGGCCGCCGGGCCCACGGTCGCATAGCCGTCCACGCCCAGCCGGTGGGTGACGCTCACCTCGATCACGCCGTCGCGGGCGAAGGCGCCGCTCTGGTAGAGCGGCTCGCCGCCCGAGCCGAGGACGAACCCGCCGCCGTGCAGCCAGACCAGCACGGGCAGCCGGGCCGAGCCCAGGTCGGGGGTGCGAATCGTCAGGGTCAGGCAGGCTTCGTCCTGCGGCAGGACGGTGCCGAAGACCTCGCCGACCGCGCCGTAGCAGGAAACCTGCGGGGCCGCGGGACCGGGTGCGGTCGCCGGGCGCTCGCCGTCCCACGACGGCGGTGGCGCGGGCGGCCGAAAGCGTAGGGGCCCGACGGGGTCGGCCGCGTACGGCACGCCGCCGAAGAAGTAGATGCCCTGCTCGGCGACGCCGCGCAGGGTGCCTTGCGGCACGTGGGCCAGTGTCATGCGAGGACTCTATATTTTCGAAAATCGATCCGGCAAGCCTTGCGGTCAGATTTTAGAAAATATAGATTCTTGTCATGCGTTGGGCGACATATGCGTCTTCGGAGGGCGCGCGGACCGGCCTCGTACACGACGGCCGCATCCACGCGCTGCCACCGGGCGATAGCGTGCTGGGCCTGCTCGGCGACGACGGCGACAAGCTTCGAGAGGCCGCCGACCGGGCGCTGACCGCCCCCGCCGCCGTCGCACGGCTCGAGGAGGTCAGGCTGCTGGCGCCGATTCCCCGGCCGCCGTCGATCCGGGACTGCCTGTGCTTTCTCGACCACATGCGCAACTGCCTCAAGGCAGCCGGCGCCCCGGGCGGCCTGGGCCCGGTCTGGTACGAGATCCCCGCCTTCTACTTCGCCTGTCCCTCCAGCGTGCTCGGCGCGTACGATGACGTTCCGATCGCTCCGGGCAGCGCCTGGTTCGACTTCGAGCTCGAGGTGGCCGCCGTGATCGGGCGTCCAGGCCGTGATCTCACCCCGGACGAGGCACAGCGGAACATCGCCGGCTACATGCTCATGTGTGACTGGAGCGCCCGCGACCTGCAGATGTTGGAAGGCGAGCTGCGTATCGGCCAGGCCAAGGGCAAGGACAGCGCGACCACCCTCGGCCCGTTCCTGGTGACCCCCGACGAGTTCGAGCTCGCGGCGGAGTTCACCGTCTCGCTGAACGGCCGGCGCGTCGGCTCCGGCTCTCCGGCGGCCATGGACTGGTCCTTCGGCGAGGTCATCTCCTACGCCTCCCGAGGCGTCGAGCTGCAGCCGGGCGACGTGTTCGGCTCGGGCACGCTGCCCGGCTGCAGCCTGGTGGAGCACTTCGCCGGAGGAAGCTTCCCCGGCTGGCTCACCGACGGGGACGTGGTCACCCTGTCCGGCGGCCGCCTGGGTGAGACCCGGCAGACCATCCGGCGCGGTCCCGACCCACACCCGCTACCGCCGCGCCCCGGCCATCCGTCGCTCAGCGCATAACCGTCCACGCCCGATACCGCTCATTTCCCCTCGCCCCCGTTCTGCAGGGTCGTGGTGAGCTTGTGATCCAGCACGTGTTGGGGGGGCCGCGCCGGTCCAGGAGCCGATGCGCCGGCCTCCGGCGTACACGACAAGGCGGGAACGGCGGTGATGCCGTTGCGGGCGGCCAGCTCCGGCTCCTCGTCCAGGTCGATCTTGACGACGTCCACCTCGCCGGAACGTTCCGCGGCCAGGCTCTCGACGATCGGGGTGACCATCCGGCACGGACGGCACCAGGTGGCCCAGAACTGGATCAGGACGGGCCGCTTCGCCTGCAGGACGCGCTCGGCGAAGGTCTGCTCGGTGACACTGTCCACCGAGTTCGAAGCATGAGCGGGCATGGGTGAGTCTCCTTCCCTGGGGAGAAAGGGGTGTGCTGGCGTTGTCTGGGATGAAGGAGGGCCGTGCGGTTCCGGGTGGCTACCCGCTCGTGGCATTCGCAGCGCGGCGCCGCTCGACGGCGCGCTGGACGTCCTCCTCCACCAGGTCGGCGTTGATGGCGAAGCCGGCCGCCGACCCCATCCGTGCCGCGGTGACGACTGGGCGCGCGGGTCGACGACTTCCCGGCGGCCCAGATGCCCGGGACGCTGGTACGGCCGGCGCGGTCGGTGACGATCCAGCCGGTGTCGTCCTTGGCGCAGCCCAGGCGGGTCAGCAGCTCATCTCGCGGCACGATGCGAGGGAAGAGGATCTTCAGCGTTTGCTGAACATGCTGGATACGGCTACAGCGGGCGAGACCCAGCCGACAAGCCGAGCGGAGCCCGTGGGTGAGGCGGCAGACCGCCCACGCGCCCGCGCGTAGGGTGTCATGAAAGTCACGAAACCCTTAGGACGTCACGGGCGGGGAGTTCTTCCTGGTTGTGGGAGAAGCGCCCCGGGTGGGGGTGGTCGTGATGGGCGTGCTGGACACGCCGGGGTCACTGGATCAACCGCCGCGCGTCGGGGTGCGGAGCGGCTCCTCGGCTGTGGTGTTGGCCAGTTACCGGCTCTCTGTCGCTCTCAATCAGTAATGATGATCTTGTGTGGGATGACATGAGATTTCGAAGTCGGCGGACGGCCCCCACGAGCGCCGGGGTGGTGGCGCTGCGATGAAGAAGGCATGGACGGCTCGCACGGCGGCCCCGGTGGTCGCCTCGCCACTCCTGGTGAACGGCGCCTTGATTGTGGCCGATGCGGGGGGCAGCGTGTACTGCTTCGACGCGCGGACCGGTGACGAGCGCTGGCGAAGGGCCGACCCCATCGAAGAGTGGAGGGAGCACGGTGCGGCGTTCTGTCTCACCCCGGCGGTCTGGAATGACTGGGTCTTCGTCGAGGCGGCGCGCGGTCTTCAGGTCCACGATGTGCGTTCGGGAGATCTAGTCCGGGAGCTCGACGACGACGGCTGCCCGACCGTGGTTGGAAACCTTCTCCTTGTCCACGGACTCAACGCCGGGATCAGAGCGTTCCGCCTCCCGGACCTGATGCTGGTCTGGTCAAAGGGCTGGAGCGGGTGGATGCGCGTGAGCCCGGCGATCTCCGAGGAGGGCACGGCCTACGCGGCCCTGGGGTTCGAGGAGCAGCACACGCACGGCGGGCTCCTCGCGTTCGACCCAGCGACCGGCGAGGAGATGTTCCACCGGGACGACGCCTACGAGGGCTGCCCGCTCCGCCAGACCGAGGGGGCCGAGGACTGGCTGACCTTCTCCCCGGTCCACCCGGTCGTCGGGGAGGGGCTGGTGTGGTTGCCACGCGACCGGGGCCACTCGGACGAGGGCCACGATCCGGGGCCCTGGAACGCGTTGGAGATCGTCGGCCTGGATCCGCGCACGGGTGAGGATCGCTGGTGCCACCGGCTCGACCCCACGCTGGAGTCGTATGCGGCCGGCGCCGTCGCGGTGGCAGACGGCACCGTCTATTTCGGTGCGGCGCTGTGTGGCGAGCCGACCCCTTCCATGGAGTTGGACGCGACCCTGGTTCTGCACGCGATCGACATCGCCTCGAACACGACGCGCTGGACGCGGGTTCTCCAAGGGCTCGCGGCGGCGCCTGAGGTGGACGGCGGGGTCGTGTACACCGCCACGGACCTTGGCGAGGTCAGCGCGCTCGACGCCGCCACCGGGGACGTCCTGTGGGCTGCCGAGACGGGCGCGAAGATCTCTCAGCCGCACGCCTTCGTCGAGGAGCCGTCCGACAGCTATGACGAGGGCGGCGCAGCCGTTCTGAAGGCAGACGAGATGCTCTACGTCCGCACCGATGCCGGGGTCGTGGCGCTGCGATGACGGACGTGGTGAGGGACGCGCACGATCTCACGAGGATGGGCGACCGGGACGGGACACGCTGGAATGGACGATGCCGTGTTTCATAGGCGTCAGCCGGCCAGGCTTGCCTGACAGGAGGAGTCGTAGAGGGCCGCGCCTGCGCGCGTAAGGGTGTCGGGAAAGTCGGAAAACTCGCGGTGAGATCTCACCATGGGATGGCGGCACCGGGGGCTTTCGTCGCCCGCCGCGGTGGGCGACGGCGAGCGACGAATCGGGGTCCGGGAGGCGGGCGGCGTGGCGCCAGTCGGCGGTGACGGCCTGGTGCTCGCGGGCGGTGGCGCTGATAGCGGTGGTGATCCTCATCAGGCGGTGGGCCAGCTCGCAGAGTTCGGCTCGGCCGCCAGCTGGGTCGCCGGCGTCGGCTCGCGGCCTGGCTGGCGGTGGCATACAGGGCCTCGGCGAAGTCCTTCATCGCGGCCACGCTGTTGTAGGGGTTGCGGGTGGCGGGGCTGGAGGTGGGGTGGGTGTTCTTGACTGCGTCCCACATGCGATCGAAGTACCACCACAGCGCGCGGCGGGCGCCCAGCTGCCGGGCCCGGTCGACCGGGGCGAGCTGGGCCAGCAGTGCGGCGTCCAACTCCTTCAGTTCGACGAGGGGCTCGATGATGTGCTGCTGGTGGCTGCTGTCCCAGTCGGTGTCGTCATCGCTCATGAGCAGTGGTCAGACGGCCTGTCAGCTCGATGATGCCGACCTCCCACCCGGTCGGCTGCCGGGAATCCTGGCCGCCGTCGACGGCGGGAATCGCGGCGATCGCCACGGCGAGTTCGTCGGCCAGCTGGCAGGCGGCAATGGCGTCGCCGGCCAGGCGCTCGCGCAGCCGCGCCGCGCGCGAGGCGGTCTCGGTGGTGCGGCGGCGGGCCCGGTGGGCGGCTTGGTGGCAACGGGGTTCCGCGGTAGCGGGCCGGGCGGCCGGTGCGGGCCTGGCCGATCGCCGCGCCGCACCCCGGGCAACGCGATGCCGTCGACGCCGGGGTTTCGTTCGCCGCCCGGCCGTCTGCGGGAGCTCCGGCCTCGGCCGCCGCGCCGGCGGCGCAGGCGAGGCCTTCGCCGGCGCGGCGGCCGCCACCTCCTTCTCCTTCCACGGTGATGAAGTCGGTGCAGATCCAGATCCGGGAGAGGTCCGGGTTTGTCGTCATGACGCCGATGGTCGCGCACGCGCGTAGAGGTGTCCCGAAACTCCGGAAACCGCCTCTAGGTCCCCGTAGCACTGACGAAGTTTCAGTCGGATATAGCCGCTACCTGCGGTGATGTCGAGGTGGAGGGCCTGGTGCGAGGGTTGTTGATCTCTGCCGCTACGTTCTGATCCAGAAGGCATCACCATGGTCAGGACCAATTACGACGAGGCGACCGCAGCAGCCTTTCGGAGGAGAATCATGTCCTTTCCCAAGCTTCCCCAGCCGGAGCCCGGTGAAGTGCTGTTGGTCTGCACGTGCTACGAGGACGGCACGGCACTGTGGGGCGGGCTGCTTGACGAGATCGGGGGCCGCGGGGAAGGCGGTGTGCTCGTCGTCGGGGGCAGCGGGGTGCGACTCCGCCCGATCGAGGACTGCGGGTGGGACTACCTGCACGGCGGAAACGTCCCGGCGCTTGTCGCGACCGGCGGCCCTGTGCCGCCGGTCGTCGTCTTGGCGGACATTCCGGTGGTGTACGGCGGGGATGGGCCGTTGCTGGTGGACCTGGCGGCGATACCCGGGCGCGGCGTCCGGGTCCCATCGGTCCGGCTCGGCGAGATCCTGGCCGCCCTGCTGGGCGGCGCACTCGCGTTCGACGACCTGGTGCGCAACATGGACACGTGCGGCATGTACCAGGGAGACGGTGGCCGGCCGGCCTTCCCCGCGCCGACGGCGCCGCCGCACCGGTCCTTCCCGGCACTGCCCTCCACCGCCGCGGCCCTGCTGGTCCGGACCTCCTTCCACGACGAGGAGGGCTGGCGCGTCCTGCTCGACGAGCTGGGTGGAGCCGACGAGGATGGCTGGGTCGGCGCAGACCTGGACCCGGACGAGATCGACGTGGCGCACTACCCGTTGGAAGCGCTGATCGTCGACGACCGGGCCTTCGAGGGCCTCCTGCCGAGCCAGGTCCCGGCGCTGGTCCCGCCCGAGGAGCACACCACGCTGGTCGCGCTCGCCGACGCCAGGACCTTTGCTGAGCCCGGCCAACCGCTGACCGTCGTCGACCTGTACGACACCCCGGGGCAGCCCGCTGTCCTTCCCTGCCGCGCGGTCGGATCGATGGCGTGCAACCTGGAGATCAGCAACATGGACTTCCACGAGTTCGTCGCCGAGGAGGGCACGGAGCCGTGGTGGGAGGGCTCCTGAAAGGGTGCTAGCGGACACCAAGGGGGCTCGTGGCCGCTTCTGCCTTTATCTCGGCTGGACCCGTACCTCGACAACCCTCCCGCCGCCCACCTCGACTTGATCTACCCGGCCTGGCGCGAAGTGCTCAGTCACCCCTCCACCCTCAAGAAGATCAAATTCCTCGGCATCGACCCCTTCGCCCACCTCCGTTGACAAAGAAGCACCTTGAGATGGCCGAACCCCCGCTCAGAGTTCGCCGAGCTCACAACAGGAACGTGACCGCATCGTCGCAGGTCAGAGCTATATCCGTTGGATTCTTCGACAGGACTACTGGGACCCCTCAGCCCACGGCGCGCTGATCGTCACAGCTCTGGGTCGTCGTCGGCGGTGGTGGGGTCGCGGTCCCGCAATCGGCCGGGCAGTTCCGGCCGGTTGAACGGGTACGTCCCGTGGAAGTTGATGTGTTCCCACTGCAGCGGTGACAAGTGAGCCCTGATCTCTGATCTTCATGCCGCGGGCGGTGAGTTTCTTCGCCGCGGCGTCGATGTACAGGCTGTTCCAGAGAATGATCGCGTTCAAACCGAGGCCGAGCGCGCGCCCGCACCTCCCTGACCTGCGGCGGAGGCTTATCGTTCAATTCCGGCCGGATAGTCCCAGGACCCCGGCAACGCCGCCCATGACCTCCTCAAGGAGCGCATCGCCGCCGTGCGGGGAAGGCGCGTCCGCCGCCTACGGAAGCGCGAAGCGATCCAGGTGGCCCGCGCCTGTCTCTGCATCCAACACGGACTGCCCGAAGAACAGGTGCGACTCGTAGGAGCCCACAGAGGCGCCATCCACAAGCGCAAAGGCGACTGGAGGCCTCCCCGCACCTGGAACCTCGATTTCGAGCTCGGTGAAGCCATGGACTCCGTCGTGGTGTTCCTCGATCGAACCGAGCCAGGCGCGGAAGCCATCAAGATCTACAACGGTCGGGCGTGGCTGGACAGCTTGACTCGCTCAGACGATCCGCCGTCCACGCAGGCACGGTGAGCATCGGCAGGCCCGTCGCGCCGCCGCGCGCATCAAGTCTGCCGCCGCCACAAACCCCGGCATCAAGAGCGTCAAGGACCACTCCACGCTGTAGACGATCAGATCGCGGCGGCTGCCTGGCCGGGACGCCGAGTGTCCTCGCGATCACCAAGCAACCCGCACCTGGAGGACATCTTCGACGACGTGATCGGGCTCTACTCGATCCGAGATCCTCGAGGTACATAACGAACGTCCTGCGCAACACCCGGGGCCGCCCCGGCGCGCCAATGCGCCAGGCCTTTCCCGTGCTCGACTTCGCCGTCCAGAGCCAGCGGCTGGTGTGAGCGCGTTCGGTGTGTTCGCCACGGTGTGGCTGGCGCGCACCGCGCACGAGCTCGCCAGGCCCGTCGGCATGCCCGCCGCGGAGACCGTCACCCGGCTCGCGGCGGCCGCGGGCCGAGGTTGTTCGTCGCCCTCGTGCTGCCGCTGTCGTGGTCGGCGCTGTCCCTTCCGGATGAGGTTGGCGGGAGGGATCGTGCTGGCCTGCGGCCCGTCATGTTGATCCGAACGGTTTCGGTTGAGGTTGTTCAGGTCTTGTTGTCGGTGAGCCGCGTGCGCGCGGCCGGCGGGTCCGCTCCCATTAGGTAAGAAGTTTCGCGAGCTGGGCCATCTCGGTGGGTGGATCGATCACCGGCTGGATGAGCAGTTCGTCGATACCGGCCTGTTCCAGCGTGGCGATGCGGGCGCGGAGGTTGTCGCGGGTGCCGATCAGGGTCAGGGCGTCCATCAGCGAGGGCAGGATCAGGTCCCGATCCTCCGGTGTGATGCGTCCGAGGTAGTTGGGGTAGAGCTTGGTGTGCCGGTCGGGTGCGGTGGCGGTGGTGCCGCGCCGGTCGAGGAGTCGCCGCACCGCCTCGCGTTCCTCGGGGCCGAGTTGCTCGGCGAAGGCGCGTGGGTCGGCGGCGGTATCGGCGGCGAAGGCCAGCAGCGACAGGACGAGGTGGCCGGTCGCGTCCCGGGCCGCGTCGCCGTGGGGGTTCTCGTCCTCGTCGAGTATGTGCAGCGCGGTGACCACGTAGGAGTCCGTGCGGGAGCCGGGGTTGCGGGGTGTGCCTGGGGCGGCGTGGCGGCGGGCGTCGTGCAGTGCGTGCCAGGCGGTGGGGTCCAGCAGGCCGAAGGAGATCAGGCCGGTGCCGCGGCGGCCGGCGACGGCGGCGGCCTTCGGTCCGAGCAGCGCGGCCACGACGAACTCGATCGGGTCGGCCGTGTTCACGTGCGCCCCGCTGTGCAGGAACCGGACGTCGCGGACCCGGTCACCTTCGCGGTATTCGATGGTGCGTCCGGCGCACAGGTCCTGCAGCGCGGCGGTGAACTTCTCCATCATGGCCGCCGTGGTCGGCCGCATGCCCAGCGTGCGTCGGGCGGTGTTTCCGGTGCCGACTCCGCAGATGATCCGGCCCGGCGCCAGGGCGTTGAGGCTGGCGAGCCCGCTCGCGGCGGCCGGGGCCGAGCGCAGCGCCGGTGAGGTCACGCCGATGCCGAGCCTGATGCGGCTGGTGGCCTTCGCACACAGTCCCAGGGCGACGAAGGGGTCGCCGTGGACCATAGGGGTGTCATTGACCCAGAAACTGTGCAGGCCCAACTCCTCGGCCTGTACGGCGAGGTCCTCCACACCAGGGTGTGCGGTGACCACGACGCCTGCTCGCATCAAAACCTCCGAGGCGCAAAGGATCGAATCGAACGTTCTCAGCTTGACATCAGATGGTGGATCGAGCACGTCGAGGTTGATTGGACAAGCCGGCGCCGAGCGGTTGCGGGTGTCGTTCGGCCGACATCCGCGACGGAATCCGACAACTCACTCTGAACACCGACGCGAGCACCGACAACAACGCGCGAACACCGTCAGCTTCGACTGCGACCGACACCGGCGGGGACGATGGGGTGTTGGTGCCGCTTTCGGCCTCGTGGGTGAGCTGGCTGTGGCGCAGCTGATGCAGGGTCCAGCCGTCGAGCTCGGCGAGCTGATCGGCCGTTGCGTCGGGGTGGGCCAGGTGCCGGGTGGAGTACTCGAAGATCTCGGCGGCGCGTCGGTAGGACAGACGAGCGCGGCCGGTGATCGGGCACAGGCCCAGGGAAGCGACGGGGCGGGTGGGCTTGCGGTCGGTCAGGAAAACCGGGCCCTGGGCGCGTCCGGCCAGCAGGCGGGGCAGCAGCAGCGCGGTACCGGTCTGCCAGTGGATCCACTCGATCGCTCCGCCCTTGCCGGTCGACGAACTCGCCGACATCCTCAGCTGGGATCCCGAGCGCGTTCCGTCACCGAGGCCGCCATCTTGCGGGCGCTCATCTTGGGAGACCCGGTTGAGGACATGCCCGACCACGAGGCTGACGCGCTCACCGCTCTGGTCGACGCCGGCCTGGTTCACCATGACGAGGCCATCGGCGCGTACCTGGTCGAAACCGATGTCCTCTACAGCCTCGGCTACCTACCCGAGCATCCGACACCACCATCGATCTTCACTGACACCTCATGGCAGACGCACTGACATTCCATGGCAGAGACCACTGATATTCCAATGGCAAACGACAGGAACGGACATGGAGTCGGTTCTCAATCAAGCTGATTCATGGCGGAGCGCCGACCTGCGGTGGATCAGATGACATGGGACGCCCAGAGGCCTGGGCGTCCCAATGAATCTGCGCTATTTCTGCCGCCATGAGTGCCAGGACCTTCACCGTCGTCCTGGTCGACTCGGGCTCTGGCGGTTGTCCGTTCTCAGGGGAGCGGTTCGAGGAACTCCAGACGGTTGCCGTGGGGGTCTTCGCTGTAGAAGCGACGCATCCCAGGGAAGTCATCGTCGAAGGCAACGGGGTAGCCGGCCTCGCGCAGCCGCCGGGCCCAGTCGTCGAGGTCACGGACCAGGATGCCTGGGTGCGCCTTCCGTGCCGGCCGAAAGTCGGTCTCGACACCGAGGTGCAACTCGATGCCGTGGCCACGGAACCAGCAGCCGCCACGAGCGGCGAGGACGGGAGGCTTGGGAATCTCGGCCAAGCCGAGCACGCCCGCGTAGAACTCCCGCAGGACGGGCTCGCTGCCGGGCGGGCAGGCCAGCTGGATGTGATGCAGCATCCACAGCTCCTTATGAGTATCTCGATGGTCCCAGCACCCCAGTCGTGCCGACACGCGTCAATAGGCGTGTGACAAGGCGATAGGTCCAGGGGCCACGGCGAATCCGGTAGGCAGGGGATACGACGATCCGCTATATAGGACCTTTCATCCCTGAGCTGGAGTCCTGATGTCGGAAACCGATTCTCCCGAAGTGCGATCGCGGCGGCCTGGCCGAGGTGCGCGCCTGGTTGCCATAGGCGTGGCAGTGGCCTGTCTCGCCGTGGGGGCGGTGGCGGTGGTCGGGGTGAGCAAGTGGTGGAATGTGCGGGCCATTTCCTCGGCCCGTGAGCTCGCGCTGCGCGGCGTGGCAGCCAGGGGCGATGATCGGACCTCTGCGGTGGTGCTGGGCGCGGCGGCGGTGGCGGCCCACCCGGACAAGCTCAACCGATCGGCCTTGGGGGAGACCCTACTGTCCGGGCGCCGTGGCGTCGCCGCGCCGGCCGGGGCCATACGGGCGATGGCGTTGAGCGACGACGGTCGGACAGCCCTGATGTCGATCGTCGACCAGGGGGTCACCTGGCGGAGCCTGGATTCTCCCATCCAGGAGGAGGTCCCCCTGAAGCTTGGCCTTGATGAGGAGGCACTGGAGGCCTCCATTGAAGAGGAGGGCCGGAAACGGGAGGCCCCGTTCGTGGCGAGCATCCCCTTGGAGGGCGAGGCCAGAGCCACCGCACTGGAGGTGTCGTCCGACGGACGACAGGCGGTCATCGGGGCTCTTGACGGGTCGCTCGGCCTGTGGCAATTGGATGACTCCGCCAGGCCGGTGCGGGTGGCCAAGGTGCCGGGCCAGAACTCCTTCATGGTCGCGAGCGTGGCGCTCGCTCCGGACGGCAGGACAGTCCTGGCAGGCTACGAGCGTGGCAGCGTGCTCTTGTGGGATCTGTCCAGCGGGAAACAGCTGGCCACGCTCCCGGGGCACAGCTCGTGGATCGGCGGGGTGGCCTTGAGCGACGACGGACGGGTCGCGGTCACGATCAGCCGAGGCAGCGGATATATCTGGAATCTGGCCGATCGGAGGAGTCCGGTCCGGGTCGGCGCCATCCCGCGGACAGGAGTCGACGGGGAGGGGCTCGACCTCAGTGCGGACGGCCGGACGGCCATGATCGGTGGCCAGCTCTGGAACCTATCGGACCCGGCCCGGCCCAAGCTGGTGAATCCCGTGGCCAAGGAGGTGGATGGCGTCTCGCTCTCCTCGGACGGGCAAGTCGCTCTGACCACAGACGGCGCAGGGAGCGCGACGCTGTGGCGGATCGCGGACCCGGCGCGGCCCGTCAAGGTCGCCGAAGTCGCCGGAGTGGGGAAACTGGACTTGGACTACCTCACGATGTACGACGTCAAGGAATCGCCAGGATCAGCGATGGTGAGCGGGGACGGCGGGACGGTGCTGGCGGTGAGCGCCGAAGGCGGGGCGCTGTTCATGGACGTCGCGGGACTCAGCGGCGATCCGCTCCGGGATGCCTGCGCGGAGATCGCGGAGGATTCGACGGCTGGCTTGGTCAGGCTGAGGGAGCGACTGGCCGGCGGGAGCTTCGTCGAGCCGTGCGACGGTGGCTGAGCGCTTACGGCCGGTTGTTCGGCAGGCGTCAGTGGGTGGCGGCTCGTAGCGAATCCGGCATCGACCGCACAGCCTTCTACGGCACACGCCCCTATGCCCACCTTCGTGAATCCCGACTCGCGGTCGTCCTCCAGACCGGCGACACCCCCGACCCCCGCGACGCCCAAATCCACCGGCTCAAAGAGCAGATCGCCACCCTCGAACAACGCCTCGCTCACCGCGATCAGACCATCGAGGAACTCACTGACTTCCGCAACGAAGCGCTCTCGCGCCTCGCTGCCCAACACGAAGAGATCCTCCAACTCCGCCGCCAGCACGACCGCGACACCCGAGTACGTCGGCTGCCGGCCCGGGCTGAGGGAATCGGGCCATGCAGCTGAGCCACCCACTCGACATGATGCCGCAGATCAGCCAGCCGACGGCTGGCCCTCGTTCCCGAATACCAAATATCGGCGCACCGCCTCTCGCCCACCGGGAACGAAAGGCCATCGATCAACGACCTCCCGCAGTTCGAGCTCTGTGAGCCAGGCATGCCAAGCGATCTCGGACGGATCTGGAACCAATGGCTCAGTGATCACGGCCTCGTGCACCCCGAACCAGACAGGGCTGACCCCATCCCGGCACAGGAACTTGAACATGAAACGCACCGGGACGCCGGCGCCCAGCTCCTCGGACAGCTCGCGGGCTGCCGCGTCCTCATACGACTCGCCCACGTCCACGGCACCGCCGACCATCACGTCATAGTGGCCGGGAAAGCGAGTGAGCTGCTCCGCTCGGCGCAGCACGAGGATCCGCCGCATCGGATCGCGACAGATCGTCGTCGCGATCCGATGCATCCATCGCCGACGCTCCGCCTCTGCGCGATCCACGACTCCCAGCACGCGGTCCAGTTCATCCACTCGCTTGACCAGCTCGCCCATGCAGGACACGATCGCAGGCACCACCGACAACCTGCTCTACGAGCACCCCAAGCTAGTGATCTGCGTCACATGACCTGCCCGGAAACGCAACACGAGCGACGACCCCCAGCGCGAACACCCCGATGGAAAGCCACCTGCTCGATCGCCACACGAACACGACCGCACACAGCGAGTTACGGGCAGAAGACGCTTCTTCATCACCGATGCCATCATGAACGGCCGGCCACCGCACATCGAGACCACGATGCGTTACAAGGCGGCCTATCCGAAGGAAGCGATCGAGGCCTACCGCGGATTCATCGCGCGCCGCCGATCAGAACGTCCGAGTGCCGAGTATCGCACCCCGACCGAGGCGGAGTGGGACGAGTTCCTCGCGCACTTCGAGAAACGTAAAGTATCCATCGGCACCTGCGCTCGCGCCTTTTCAAGCCCTTGTGTTCATGAACACGCTTGCGTTCGTTGCTCGCTCCTCCCGCCGGACCCGGCCCAGCGCGGCCGGTTGGAGGAGATCCGCGACAACCTCGTCGCCCGTATCGCCGAAGCCGAACGCGAAGGCTGGCTCGGCGAGGTCGAAGGTCTCCAGGTCAGCCTGGCTGGCGCCGAGGAGAAGCTCCGCCAACTCGATCGGGGCCACGGGCAGCATACGGCCGTAGACCTTGGCATCCCCACCACGCGCGGTGATCGATGAATCCCACGAAGGTGGGCTGCCGCATGGCCCTCAACCAAGATCGAGAACAAGTTCAAGAAGTGTGCATCAAACGCCCTTCAGAACACGATCAAGTGCCGCCCGGCCTGCAGGTCCCCAGTGCGGCTTGCCGCCGGGAAGGCCCCGATCTCCGTTCTGCCCCATGAGCATCAGGAAGAGGCTCTTCAGAGCGGCCAGCCCGCGGGCGCGCCGGATCGCCGCCTCGTCTGCATGCGCGTACATGTCGAAGAACCGTGAGGCCGTGCCCGCGGGTAGCAGCACCCATGCGGCGGCGAGGTCCCACGCCGGATCGCCGGCGAACATGTCACCGAAGTCGATGATGCCCGAGAGCGTTCCGTCCGAGACGACGACGTTCGCGGGATGGAGGTCGCCGTGCACCCACACCGGCGGGCCCTCCCACGCGTGGGCCGCAACGGCGTCGTCCCAGACGTCCCGGACGTCGGCAGCGATGTCGTCGGGGGCAACGGCCTGGAAGAAGTTCTCGAAGCCGTCCGTGCAGTTCCTGGGATGGGCACCGCGGTCCGTAGTGATCGGTGCCTCGGCGGGCGCCTCCACATGGAGCGCTTGGAGGAAGCTCGCCAGCGTGTCGGCCGCGTGGGTGCCGCGGCTGATCGAGCCGTGGTCCAGCGGCTCGCCGGGAACCCACGTCATCACGGTCCAGTGCTTGGGGAAGCGCTCGGACGGTTCGCCGAACCGCACCGGGGTCGGCACCGGGAGCGGCAGGCGCGGGGCCAGCACGGGTAGCCACCGCCGCTCCTTGAGTTGGAGCTCGGGGGTGGGGGCCATGCGCTGCATGCGCACGGCCAACTCGTCCCCTAGGCGCCACATTTGGTTGCCCCAGCCGCCCGCTACCTCGCGGATGGCCAGCCCTGCAAGGTCTGGATGTTGCTCCTGCAGCAGGTCGCGGACCAGGTCGGCGGTGATCTCAATCTCGGTGTCGGTCATGCGAAGTCACAGTACTGAGGCGGCAGGCGGAGCGGCTCTCGCTCTCCGGAACATCTCGCTGTGATTCCTCTGGCATCACCGATTCGGTTTCAGAGAGCTGCAGATCAGACGCTTTGGGGACGGACCGGCCCCAAGTTCAGAGAAGTCGACAACGGCTGCAAATGGCGAGCCCTCCCCGCGGACTTCCCTCCTTTCCAGACCGTCTACGGGTTCTTCGCCCGCTGGGCCCGCGCGGGCGTCATCAACCAGATCCGTGACCAGCTCCGCCGCGCTATCCGCCTGCGAATGGGACGCTGCCCCAACCCCGTGACGGTGATTCTGGACTCGCAGCGCATCAAAGTCGCCGAAACGGTCAGTCAGCGCAGTAGAGGATTCGATGCCGGTAAGCGCATAAATGGGAGGAAAAGGCACGTCGCCGTGGACACGAAGGGATTGCTCATGCTCGTTCTGGTGACGGCTGCCAGTACGCCGGATCGCGCGTGCGCTCGGGACCTGCTGGCCAGACTACGGCTGCTCCATCCGCAGTCGGTGCTGGCCTGGGCCGACAGTGCCTACGGCGGCGTCTTGGTGGACTGGGCGCTGAAGTTCCTCGGCTTCACCCTCAAAATCGTGACCAAGGCCGCCGATCAAGTGGGCTTTCACGTTCTCCCGCGTCGGTGGATCGTCGAAAGATCGCTGAGCTGGCTCATGCGAGCCCGGAGGAACTGCCGCGACTACGAGCGCCTGGAACAACACGCTGAGGCGCACCTGACACTCGCGGCGATCACGCTCATGACCAGGCGGCTCACCAGGACGAAAAGAGCGGCACGATGACCGAGACCATGCAGCGACGGCCCACGGTCCGATGGACGCTGTGTTCTTGCACCGGGCCTGCGCCGGCGGCGCTGGCCTACCTCCTCATCGTCGCCTTCATGGAGCGCAATGATGAGGAGTTGGGCAGGCTTCTGGCTCTGGTCGACCACGACGGGATCAGGGAAGTCGAGCGCATCCTCCGGCAGACGGCATCCCACACCCGCGAACGGCTTTCCCAAGATCCTGCCTTCCTCGAGGACTACGACGAACAAGACGTGTGGTTCATCTTCGACAGCATGAACGAGCTCTGCACGCCGAACGTCTCCGCTGCCGCCATGGACCGGATCATCGCGGGCGAGCCGCCCGAGCTTGACCATCACGCGGACGTGTATGACATCGTCTTCGTGGAGGCTGCGCTGATTGCCAGCTACTACGAGACCCTCACCTTCGCTACGACGGCGAAACCCTCGAGGACACCGGGCTTGCGCCCCGCTCACCGGTCGACTTCGGCTACGTGCACGCCCGCATCCTGCACGTGCCCGGGAGGGACGGAACACGGATCCCGCTCACCGTCATCCACCGCAAGGACCTGGAGCTGGACGGCGACAACCCGGTCCTGCTCACCGGCTACGGCTCCCATGGCGTCACCGACCTGCCGCAGTTCCGTCCCGAGATGCTCGCCTGGTACGAGCGCGGCGGCGTCTACGCCATGGCGCACCTGCGCGGCGGCGGCGCCTACGGCCGGGAGTGGCACGAGGCCGGGCGCGGCCCGCGCAAGGAGGCCACCATCACCGACTTCATCGACTGCGCCGAGCACCTCATCGCCCTGGGCTACACCCGGCCGGGACGGCTGCTGGGCGAGGGCGCCAGCGCCGGCGGCATCCCCACCGGCGCGGCCAACGCCGCACGGACCGAGTTCAGCGAGAACGGGCCGATCAACGTGCCGGAGTTCGGCAGCGTCGCCACCTCGGATGGCCTGCGCGGCCTGCTGATCGCCGATGCCTACCTGCGGGTTGAGGACGGCGTGCCGTACCCGGCGGTGCTGCTGACCGCCGGCCTGCGCGACGCGCGGGTGCCGCCGTGGCAGCCGGCGAAGCTGGCCGCCCGCCTGCAGGCGGTCACGTCCTCCGGCCTGCCGGTGCTGCTGCGTGTCGAGGAGCACGGTTGGCACGGTGCCGGCTCGACCCGAGAGCAGGAACATGCCCTGCTCGCTGATGTGCTGGCCTTCCTGTTGCACGCTTTCGAGGGGTCACGATGAGTACGGCTGAGCAGCGGGCCCTTCGTCATGTCGCGTCGCTGTCGTCCGGCGGGCCGCTCGATCCCGGCCCGCGGGTGACGCCCCCGAAGTGACCGCCTGGTGCCGCCGTGCCGTCGCTGAGTACCTCGTGCCCGCCCCCGACCCGGTCGCGGCTGGCATCGACGGGTTCCGTCCTCAGGACACCTGACGAACTCGTCCTTATGAGCCGTGACCAAGCGGGCTCTCCGCACGACCGAACCCCTGGCGATGCGGCAGTAGTCGGCCGAGCGCCTCAAACGACCTTGAGAAGTGGAACCCCGGGCCGTGGGGCGCGCCCTGCCCGACACAGACCCACAACACTCCTGCCCCAGCGATCACGAAACAGCCCGCCTGTCTCAGCTGGGAGACCCTAGACACACGGTCGCCCCCGCCGACTGCGGCGGCCTGCTGGAATGCTTCCAGCGCATTCCCGATCCCCGCGATCCGCGGGGCGTTCGTCACGCGCTGGCCTCGTTGCTGGCGGTGGCTTCGGTGGCCGTGCTGGCCGGGGCACGCTCGTTTGCCGCGATCGGCGAGTGGATCGCTGACGCTCCCGCCCAGGTCATGGCCGCCTTGAAAGTGCGGCGCGATCCGCTGAGCGGGGCCTGGCAGCCGCCGGATGAGTCGACCCTGCGGCGCGTGCTGGAGCACATCGACGCCGAGGCGTTGGACGCGGCGGTCTGCTCGTGGCTGGCTGCCAGAGCCGCCGCCGGTCCCGCCGCTACCGGCCGCCCGCGCCGCCGAGGCGTGGCAGTGGATGGTAAGGCCCTGCGCGGCGCACGAGGCCCACACGGGGACGCGGTGCATCTCCTGGCCGCCTTTGACCACGCCAGCGGCCTGGTGCTGGCCCAGACCGAGGTCGACGGCAAGACCAATGAGATCACCCGCTTCCGGCCCCTGCTGGAGTCATGCCGAGCTCCTGCTGTCCCGCGCGCTGCTGCCGGCGCTCGCCGCCTTGGGGCCTGGGCATGCCGATGTGACCACCATCCAGCTGAACCTCGCTGTCGCCCGCGCCCGGTTGGGCCTCGATGAGGATGCCATCGGCCTGTTGCGCCAGGTCGTCGACGGGCGTCTGACGCTGTTCGGCCCGTCCGACACCCGGGTCAGCATCGCGCGGCTGGAACGCGCTACGCCTCGCCGACGACCACGGCCGCCTGGACAACCGCCTGCTCGCGCGCGACAGCCTGGCGAAGCTGCTCCTGGAGAGCGGGGGGCTGAGCGAGGCCGCCGAGCTGGCCGCGCAGGCTGCCCACCTTGCCGGCACCGAGCATGGCGACGACAGCATCGAGACGATCCGGGCCAGCCCCAGGATGTCGGCGGCCAGGGTCAGCGGCCAGCTCGAAGTGCAGGATCCCGTCGGCGACAACCAGTGCGACTGTGCTCACGTCCGAAATTGAACGCATCATGTCGTTCCAGACACTCGTGCGGGCGTCGGCGCCGTCGCCACGATATTCGGGTGGATCTTTCCGGTAAGGCAGAGCTGATGGGAACGGGCACGGTCACGGTCTTCGGCGCGTACGGACACACGGGCCGCTTCGCCGTGGCGGAGCTACTGGAGCGCGGGTTCGTCCCCGTTCTGGCCGGCCGGGACGGCCGACAAACTACGCGTGCCGGCGACCCTGAAGTGGTCCTCCCCGAGCCGATGGGCACCACTCGCCGTGGAGGCCGTTCACCGGATCCTCACCGGCAGGACCAACCCGTCGGGGTCGCTTCTGCGGGAGAGATCTTCGATGCGCTGGGCTTCATGGAGGGGCTGTCGCCCCACATCGTGGTCGAACTCGACCACCAGACTGAGCCCGCCGTGTCGTGAGCCGAGGGAGTCTGTACCCCGACACAGGTCAGCGCGGCCAGATCCGTGCATCTTCGCACTTCGGGCGCCGGTGCCGATCGCGAGGCCGAGAGCCATTAAGGATCAGCGTTGTGAGAGGGAAGTGACATGCGCGCTATCAGTCAGGACGTTCTGGGCGGTCCCGAGGTGCTGAAGGAGGTTGAGCTGGAGCGGCCGGTGCCCGGCCCGAGCGAGGTGCTGGTCAAGGTATGCGCGGCGGGCGTCAACCCGACCGACTGGATACACCGGGCCACGGGCCTCATCCTGGGCGAGCCGCCGTTCGTGCTCGGTTGGGATGTATCGGGCGTGGTGGAGGCGGTGGGCCTGGGTGTGACGATCCACCGCCCGGGCGACGAGGTGTTCGGCATGCTGAAGTACCCGTACGGGAACGGGTCGCACGCCGAGTACGTCGTTTCGGCGGCGCGCCACCTGGTGCGCAAACCCACGAACATCGACCACGTGCAGGCCGCGGCGCTGCCCGTGGCGGGGCTCACCGCCTGGCAGGCGCTGGTGGACACCGCGGACCTCAGGCAGGGGCAGCGGGTGCTGATCCATGCCGCGGCAGGCGGGGTCGGCCATCTGGCCGTACAAATCGCCAAGGCACGCGGCGCGTACGTCATCGGCACCGCCAGCGCGCTCAAGCACGACTTCGTCCGCGGACTGGGGGCGGACGAGGTGATCGACTATACGAAGGACAACTTCGCCGAGTCCGTGCGGGACGTGGACGTCGTGCTGGACGGCGTCGGCGGCGAATACGGACCGCGCTCGCTGCGGACTCTGCGCAAGGGTGGCATCCTCGTCGCGATCGTGAACCACGTCAGGGACTTGGATGTCGAGCGATATGGGATCCGTGCCGAGGAGATGCTCGTCGAGGCCGACCACGAGTCCATGAAGCACGTCGCGGCGCTGGCTGAGGCGGGACGGCTGCGCGCCGCGATCGACTCGGCATTCCCGCTGGCGGACGCGGCCAAAGCTCACGAGCGCGGGGAGACCGGCCGGGTCAGGGGCAAGATCGTCCTCACGGTGTGAGTCAGGCCGGGGCGAAGCGGCGTAGGCATGGATCATCCCGGTGCCGCCCCTACCGCCAGAACCGTTCCGGCCAGGGAAGCGGCCAGGACGTCTCCGACCGTCTCGGCGCGGTAGAACTTGCGGACGGTCTCCTTGGCCAGACCGAGTTCACGCATGAGCGGCTTGGTGTGCCTTTGCCCTCGGCTTTCAAGGCCTGGACCTGGGCATAGCGCTCGCGCGTGCGCATCACGATGGTCTTGGTTTCGGCGCGAGTGGTGGCCACCGACGGCACCGCCACGGCGGCACATCGGTGCAGCGCGTCAGCGTCTGAGGAGGACGACCCGCGGCGGACCAGCTGTCTCGAGGTCCGCCGCGGGTCGTCCATCGAAGTCGTCTTTCAGGCGTCTGTCACGACTCGCCCGGCAGTCCCCGTTCCTCGTTTGCGGAACGACAGACGTCGCGTGCATCCGCGCTGACTCAGAGGTCATTCCGGTCAAGAGGAAGACGGCCGGGACCGGGACAGGAAGCGCCGTGGGCGATGAGCCCACGGCTCGCGGTCAGGTCCGGAATGCGATGCGGTAGGCCCGGATGACGGTCTGTTCGACGGTGTTGCCCGCGGTGTCGGCGGCCTTGGCGCGCAGGGAGACGAACCCCACCGCGGCAGGGTGGTTCACCGTAACCTGGCCCTTGCGGATCTGGGCCGGGCTCCAGGTGACGCCGTCGTCGAAAGAGACCTCCACAGTGAGGTGGCGCACCCCGCCGGCGGTCGAGCCCGGCTGTCGTTCCAGGCGGACCGGAATCCGGTAGGTCCCGCCGCCGGGTGCGGTGTTACGGGCGTCCAGCGCGGGGGAGAAGCGGACGACAGAGACCGGCAGCGGCAGCCGGTGGTCGCTCTCGGCGTACTCGGAGCGGAACGTCCAGGCGGTGAAGGTGCGGGTCGACAGGGTGGCAGGGGCGCCCCGTTCGGTCTCCACCACCAGCCGGTAGTCCGCCCCGCCGGGCGGGACGCGGAAACCCCTCCCTCCGAGCTCGGGATGTTCGGCGACCAGGACGCCGTCGCGGTAGAGCGCCGTGCGCGCCCGGGTCGTCGCCCCGCGGCCGGCGTGTCCGGCGCCGTCGCCGTACATCGGGACGTTCGCCCAGATGTAGTCTCCCGCCCGGGTCAGCCCGCCGGAGTCCTCGTCCGCTTCGTCCGCCGGGACCAGGACGGGAGAGAAGACGCCTCGGTTCCACGATTCCCGGTAGGTGCGACGGGGCGTGTAGTCGGTGAGCGGCGATTCGAGGGCGGTCTCCCCGCCGTCGGGGCCGTGCTCCCAGAAGAAGCGCCGCCACCGCGCTCCGCCATCGGTGTTGACGTACTCGGTGCGGACCGACGGAGTGGTGAACCTGGTTGCGGTCAGGAGATCGGAAATCCGCCTGCCGGGCAGCACGGCGCCGCTGGCGGCGCGGCCCTGGTCGCCGGTCAGGTGGGCGGCGTAGTCGGTGCGGATGGCCGCCAGGTCACGGCCGGCGACCTCGCGGCGGAACCCGGTGACCATGCCGCCGTCGTGGAACCACGCGAGATCGTAGACGCGGAGGCTGTTGGCGGTGCTCCCGTCGGCACCGGTCTGCGCCCACGTCCCGCCGACTTTGGTCACCACCCTGTCGTAGGTCCGGTCGGAGCCGAGCTGCGCCGTCGCCATGTTCTCGAACCGATTCGATGTGAGGTGATGGGATGACGTCCCGTCGTCGTAGGTCACCTGGGCGCCGACCTGCACGGCCGACGGGTTGGGCACAGTGACCGAGATCGGCTTGCCCAGACGGGCGTCCAGCTCCAGGGTCTGGTCCTCGGTGAGGTCCAGGTCCGGGTGGACCAGGTGGGTGGTGTGCTCGCCGTCGAAGAGGTCGCTCCTCACCATCCATCTGCCCTTCGGCAGCCGGACCGTGACGGAGCTGTCGTCGGGGTCCCGCACGGGGATCTCGTTGAAGAGGCCGGAGGGGTTGGCCTGGCGCAGGGTGGTGAGGTAGTGAACGGTCGGACTGCCGTCGCGGCCGGTGTGCTTGAGCGTCAGCGCGTACGTCTCTTTCTCGTTCTCCACCGCCAGCGGCGTGCTCACCCGGACGTCGCCGTCGCCGCGGGCGACAAGGTGGCCGCCGAGGTCGCCCACCGGGGCTTTGGCGGTGTCGGCGGTGATCGAGACGTCGGCCTGCCCGCCCGCGGGCACCGTGACGGTAGCGGGACTCACCGTGAACGGCTTCGCATCGCCCTGGTTCTCCACGGACAGCTCAAGGGAAACCGGGGTGGTGCCGGGGTTGTGGTAGGTGAGCGTCCTGGTGAGGGGCTCATCGTCGTCGTGTGGCCATTGCTGCACGCCGAAGCTGACGCCGCCGGGTTCGGCGGTCACCGGCTGGGCCGTGGCCCGCGCCACGTCGACGCGGCCGGCGCCCTGGTCGAAGACGCCCAGCGCAGGGTTCGGGAGCGCCGATCCCATCAGCGCCGCCTTGAGCGTGCCCGCGCTCCAGTCCGGGTGCTGCCCGGCCAGGATCGCCGCGGCCCCCGCGACGTGCGGGGTGGCCATCGAGGTGCCGGACATCGAGGTGTAGGAGCCGTCGCCGTGCGATGCGTCCTTGGCGCGCGCGGCGACGATGTCCACCCCGGGCGCGGTGATCTCGGGTTTGAGCGCCGAGTCGCCGGTGCGCGGCCCCCGGCTGGAGAAGTCGGCCAGCGCGTCGGACTTGGTGACGGCGCCGACCGCCAGGGCCGCGTCGGCGCTGGCCGGTGACTCCACCGACCGCTCGTTGCCACTGTTGCCCGCGGCAATCACGAAGAGTGTGCCGTAGCGCTGGGTGAGCGTCGCCACCGCCGACTCCAGCGGGTCGATCTCGACGGAGTCGGTGCCGCCCAGGCTGAGGTTGACCACCTTCGCGCCCTGGTCGCCGGCCCACTGCATGCCCGCCAGAACCGCCGACTCCTCGCAGAAGATCTCGCAGACCTTGCCGGCCAGGATGGTGGCGCCGGGGGCGACCCCCTTGTACTTCCCGGCGGAGGCCGCGCCACTGCCGGCGATGGTGGAGGCTATGTGGGTGCCGTGCCCGTTTCGGTCAACGGCATCGGGGGCCCCGGTGAAGTTGGCCTGCGCGCCCACCCGGTCGGCCAGATCGGGGTGGGTGGCGTCCACGCCGGTGTCGAGCACCGCGACCTTCACGCCGGCGCCCGTGTGCCCGCTCTCCCACGCGGCGGGCGCGCCTATCTGCTTGACGCTGACGTCCAGCGTGGGCTTGCGCAGGCCGTCCAGCCAGATCTTCGTCGCGCCGCCGGACAGGGCCCTCCCGCCGCCGGTGACGCCGTTCCAGAACCGGACCCGGTCCTTCTTCGCTGTTCGGACGGCCAGGCCGTCCACCGCGGTCAATTCCCGGGCCACCCGGGCGCCGCCCGCGGTCATGGTCGAGCGCAGCCCGCCTGCGACTGCCGGGCCCGAACGGGTCACGATGAGCGGCAGGGAGTCGCGGCGGTCGTCGTAGCCGAACTCGACGAGCGTCGTCACGTCGAACAGTCGTGGATCAAGTCGTCCCTGGCGCAGCAGCGTGGCGGCGTCGCTGGGCAAGACTCGCAGCCGCCCGTCCCGCTCGTCGGTGACGAAGGAGATCCCGGTGCGGCCCTCGCCCCGTTCGACCAGGACGCCGTTCGAGCCGGTCAGCGTCACCCGGTCTCCGGTGATCAGGGTGACGGTGACCGGGGCGGTGCCTTCGCCGGTCGGCCGTGCCGGCGTGGGGCCGCCCTCGGCCGTTGCCTGCGGCGCGGCGAGCGCCATCATCACGAACCCCGCCACCAGCGCGCCCGCCGTTCGTCGTCTGCTTGTCATGTCGTCCTTCCAGCCGGAGTCCATCTGGCCGCCTCGAATGACGGACCACATGTACTCCGCCGGATACGCCTGCGGCTTTCACCGGCGGGATCGCCGGCGGCGGAGCGACGTCCTGGATGGACGCCGGGTCGGTTCGCCGTACGGATCGCGATGACCGATGAGCCGACCTGGCTGAGAACGGTGTCGCGGCGGCCGGCGTGAAAGCAGAATGCCCCATCGGTTGAGTAAGGGGTGTGACTGCCAATATGACGGCTCCGGATCTCACCGAACCATCGGAGACGATCAGCGACGCGGCCCTGCTGGAGTTGTCGCGCCGAAGACCCGAGCGGTTCGGGGAGATCTATGACCGGTACGTGAGCGAGATTCACGCGTACCTGGGACGGCGACTCGACCGGCAGGCCGCCGACGATCTCACCGCGGAGGTCTTCCTGGCCGCGTTCAGGAAGCGCGAGGCGTTCGATCCCGAGCGTGGAGAGGTCCGCCCGTGGCTGTACGGCTTCGCCACCAACCTGATCTCGTCGCACCGGCGTACCGAGACCAGGCGGCTGGCCGCGCTGCAACGCAGCGCCATCGGACACGACGGCGCAGAGCACGGACACGAGGACCGCGTGGTCACCCGCGTCGACGCCGTGAGCGCACAGGGGCGGCTCGCGGCCGAGCTGCGCGCGCTGTCCGACGGAGACAGGGACGTGCTGCTGCTGAGCGCGCTGGGCGAGCTGAGTCATGAAGAGGTGGCCAAGGTGCTGGACATCCCGTACGGCACCGTCGGATCCCGTCTGTCGCGGGTGCGCAGGAAGCTTCGTGCCGCCTTGGGCGGCGTCAACCCCTTGCTTGGAGGTTCTGATGGATGACTATCAGGCGGTGCGGGAGCTGCTGCCCGCGCCGCCCCTGACGCCCGATGTCGAGCGGGCCGGGCGCGAGCGGCTGACCGCCGCGTTCGCCCAGGAGCGGGTACGGCGGGGCCGCAGGGCCGCCAGGTGGAGCGCGTTGGGGCTCAGCCTGGCCGGGGCCGCCGCAGCGGCGGCCATCGTGATCGCGCCGACGGCACCCCCGAAAGCGCCTGCCATCTCTGGCACGGTAACTCAAGCCGATGGCAAGCGGTTCTTGCTGGTCGCGGCGGCCTCGGTGGCTTCCATGCCTGACGAGGGCGCGTGGTGGGGCCGTACGGAGGTCACAGGTCGGCAGTTCCGCGAGCCTGGCGGCCGGTACGTCCTGCGCGAGAGCGAGTCGGTCGAGACCTGGATCCCCGCGGATCCTGAAGGGCTCACCTGGTACCGCCAGACACCTCAGGGAATCAGGCCCGCGACGCCCCAGGACGAGGCGGCCTGGCGCGCCGACGGCTCGCCGACGTCATGGACGTACGACAAGACTTCGGAAATGGGACACTCCGGTGTCGTACGGGCGGAGCCTGGCGAGCAGCGGACCTGGTCGACCGAGGACTGGGACTTCCGGATCGTCACAGCGGGCAAGCCGCTGACCAAGATGAGCGAGGTGCCCGACACCCCCGAGGGGCTCGAGACGCTCTTCGACGCCGACGACCTTACGACCGTCGACACCGCGGCGCGGCTGCTGTTCTTCGCGCCGGTGACGAGCGAGAGCAGGGCCGCCGCGTACCGGCTGCTCGCCTCGGCGCCCGGGGTCACCGCCGTCGGGCAGGTGACCGATGCGCTGGGCCGTGCCGGGCAGGCGATCGAGTACGAGTCCGGGGAGTTCGCCCCGCCGAACCACGCGGGGGCGACCAGGACCCGGCTGGTGATCGACCCCGTTTCCGGAAGGCCGCTTTCCATCGAGACCCGTTCCGCCGCGGACGGCCTGCTCCTGACCTACACCGCGATCCAGGACAGCCGCTGGGCGGACGACAACCCGTTGAAGGAGAAGAAATGAGATTCACCCTTGCCGTGGCCGCTGGCCTGATCTTCGCTGGTGTGGCCGCCGTTCCCGCGTCCGCCGACGCGCCGGAGGGGGCGTACTGGCGGGTCGAGACAATCTTCACCACGACTCATCCCCACGCGGTCGGCAGTGGCTACTACCTGACGCAGCGCAGGATCAGCACCGAGTGGCTCTCGCCCGAGGGCAAGAGCTGGAACGGCTTCCGTGAACTGGGCGCGAAGCCCGCGACCGGGAAGGACGAGGCTGCCTGGCGTGCCGATGGGTCGCCGACCACATGGGACTACCGCACGGAGGGCATGAAGATCCATCTGTCCACCAAACCGGACAAGGGCTTCATCGTGGTGGCCAAGGGTCGGCCTGACGGGTTCCGTCTGGGCGAGAAGTTCGTGACCTTCCAGCAGCTTCAGTCACTGCCCACGGACGTCGAGGCGCTCAGGGCGTACCTCGTCGCGGATGTCAACGCCTGGATCGACAAGTCCGCGGAAGAGGCCAAGACCACCGCCCCGAAGGCCACGAAGGACGACTGGCTGGTCAACTTCGACCGATACGTCGCCGAGTGGGCCGCCGAACTCCTGTACGCGAACCCCGCGCCCGACAGGGTCAGGGCCGCCGCCTACCAGGTACTCAAGTCAACCAAGGGCGTCAGCGACCTCGGCCGGGCCGAGGACCCGCTGGGCCGCTCCGGACAGAAGCTTGCCCTGCCCGTCTCCTCCCGCAAGGGTTCGGTGCTCAAGCAGCAGCTCCTGGTGGACACCAAGGCCATGACGCTGCTGGCCGAGTACACCGACCTCAAGGACGGCGGCAAGGCGGTGCTCGGCAAGTCCGGTGTGGAGACGTTCAAAGCCGGTTGGACGGATGACAAGCCCGCCGTTCCAGGCGTCAGCTGACCATTCGCCGCAGCCTTGACGTCGACGTCAAGGCTGCGGCCACCGAAGCCGTCGCCGAGTACAACCTCGGGCTGCTCGACCTGCATCCCGTCGAAGAGACCACCATTCGCGCCTCAGGCCAGCGTCTACCACCAGTTCGACGAATCGATCTCCGGAGTCGTCGAAGAGGCGCGCGAGGGTGTCGGCCTGGCCTCGGCCGACGGCATCGCCATGATGACGGTGGCTAGTTCGGGCATGAGACCAGTGAGCAGATTTTCCGCAAGCCGAGCCCGCAGCCGACCCGTCGAGCGAGGGTCGGTGAGCTGGGAATGGGCGGCCAACGCTCGATCGCCGAGCTCGCCCGCGCGCTGCGCGTCGCCGTCCATGGCCGCGACGGTGGCGCCGTTCCAGCAGGCGGCTCGCAGCGCCCGCGGTGTGCCCAACTGCTCGGCAGCCTCCAGCAGCTGAGCAGCCAGCGCCCGGCACGTGGCCTGTTCTCCACGCTCGATGTAGGCGGCCAGCAGGGTGGCGCCGAGCTCGATGCCCCGGTCGGTCCAGCCTCCGGGCAGCTCTCGGGTGAAGGTGATCTCGCCGATGTGGACGCTGGCCGTCAGGTCGCCCACCTCGCGCAGGCATCGGCACAGCGCCAGGGCGGTCCCGATCCGGTGCTCAGTCTCTTCGCGATCTTCGTAGGCCATCGGCGGCAGCTGCTCATCCAGTGGGGCGAGGACGTTCAGCAGATGCGTCAAGCGCTCGATGGCCTCGGGCAGGTCCCCGTCGGCCTCCAACGCCAAGGCCAGCCCGAGTTCGGCCTGCCGCCACAGGTCGGGGCGACTGCCAACGCCGGATCGGCGACAAGAGCGGCATACTGGGCGAGGGCCTGGGTGGCCATGCCTTGGGCGAGCGCTTCGTCCGCGCTGGCGAGCTCTCGTCTGATTTCCGCGCCGCGGTCGGCGGTGAGCCCATGGTTGAGAATCAGTGGTGGGCACTTCAGCTTGGCGGCCAGTTCCCGCAGTTCTCGAGCTGTGGCATCGACGCCGTCTTCGATCAGCATGAGCCGACGAGCCGACAGTTGGGGCCCGCTGAGCTCTTCCAGAGTCAACCGACGCTGGTGTCGCAGTCCTCGCAGGATCACGCCCATGTGCCTGTCGGTCAACATCCCACCGCCCCTGGTCGCGATCCGTCTCGCCCATGTCGATCAGTGCGAACCGATCGCAGACATAACCCGGTCAAACCGCCACCTCTGGTGGCACATCGCCCAGTGGCTCGACCGGAGTGAGCCGTCCGTCAGCGCAGCATGCCGAAAGGTGATCATGTTGTGGAGCGGCCGATGGACTGTCACAATCGGGCCCGGTCTGCAAGTTGTTCGACCGCGTGTCGACGCATTCAGGAAAGCAGGAGGTTCGCTGTGCGTTCCCGCTTGGGACATCGCGTCCTTGCCCTCAGCGCCCTCATCGTCACCGCGGTATTGGTGACCTCTACGACGGCTTCCGCCGACACCGAGCAGGGCACTGCTCCGACAGTCGTGGGAGCAGTGGGAAATCACTGCTGCTGAGTAGCCGACTGGGCTGGAGCGGTCGCCGCGGCGAGAGCTCTTGTGGCACTGAAACCACCGGGCGGGGGTTGGTGGCCAGGATCTCCTGTCGCTGCGCCAGGCAGTGAAGGAGGTGAGCACGGACAGGTGCCGTTTCCAGGTGGCGGCGGCCGCGCGTCCCATCAGTTCATCACGGCGGCGTAATCCTCGGGCGGTATGTCGCCCAGCGACTCACTCCGCATCGGGGGTCCGGAAGCCGGGGAGCAGTTCCAGTCGCAGGTCGTCCTCCTCAGTGAGGACAAAGGTGCGGCTCTCGCCGGCTCTCAGCTGATCCTTGGTCACGACCGGCAGCAGGTAGTAGCGGTCGTCGCGGGTGAGCAGCAGGCGCAGGCCCGTGTAGAGGTAGCGGTACGTGCCCGATGAGATCTCCTGGCGCGTCACCCCCGGCGCGTCGAGCGCGAGGCCGTCCTTGGCGTAGATCGCCACTTGGGTCCGGTACGGCAGGAGCCGACGAACTCCTGGGCATCCCGCCTACCGCGCTCCTGGGCGTAGACGAAGACGGCCCAGAGCAGGCAGAAGGTGGAGATGACCACGCTGGCGGCGAAGGCGAGCCTGCTGTTCCGCCCGTCGCGGGACGGCCACGTCAGCATCAGCGGGCCGGCGACGGTCGGGGCGAGGACCAGGTAGGTGTTGATCCGCCACCTGGTCAGCGCGGCGACGGCGAGGACCATCCCCGCGAGCGTGACCACGGCGCCGGCGAATCTGACGTTCGTCACGACCCGCACGGGCCGCCAGCCCATCAGGCGGCGACCTGCGTGCCGGACCCGCGCCGGTAGCAGCCGCGAGAGCTCGGCGCGGTGGGCGGCGGCGGAGAGCAGGAGAGGGATGGCGGCCATCCACGGCAGGAAGACGTGCGAGAAGACATTGAGGCCGCGCAGGATGTACTCGTCGGCGCCGAATCCCATGTCGGTCGCCTTGACGTTGAAGGTCATCAGGTAGCCATCCAGGAAGGCCCAGCCCATGTAGAGGAGCACGGCGGCGCTGACGGTGAGCAGCATGGTGATCAGCCCGATGGCATCGAACGGGCGCGGCGGCGAGGAGCGGTTTCCCCTGCGGTACGTCATGTGCGGCCGTCAGGGACCGGACGTGGTGGGCGGCGGTTTGGGATCCGGGTCTGACGGTGGCGGAGTGTCGGGTGTCGTCTCGGATGACGGTTGGCCAGTGGGAACCGTGATGGTCGGATTGTCGGGTGGGGACGTGCGAACGGAGGGGCAGGGCACGGGCACGTCGTCACCTTCACCGGTGGGGCACGGCCGGTGCTTCGAGCGAGTGGGCTTGTGGGTGGGCCGGTCCGTGGGTTCATCCGTGCGCTCGGGGCCGCACGGAGCCATTTACAAGCGGCGGATATTACGCCGGTAACTGGATGGCGGAGTGAGTGGCCGGGTTCGGGGGAAATTTCATGCCCAGCACGGTCCTTTTCCACGCTGACACCACCTTCGAAACCGCCGCCACCAGCGCCCAGGCCCCGGCCGTCTACGACGGCAAACTCCACCTCGTCCACCGCGGCGGCGGCATCCTGTAAACCCCTACTCCTGCAAGCCCAACGGCCCCCGAACACCGGGGGCCGTTGTCGCACGCCTGGGTTGACAGCGCCGGCCTCGCCCTTCACGACCGCAGACCCGACAGTGCTTCCATCCCGATCGGTGACCCTGCGCGGTGCGCCACTACGGCCGTTATCTTAGGTTATCGAGCGAACTGGCTGGTCAACCGCCTGAAGGTCAGTAAGCCAAGTAAGGCATGTAGGTGGGCCCGGCTGCTGCGCTGACGGATCGCTGTGCGCGGCGTTGGTGGTGATGGGTTGGCATTTCGCCGCCCGGGGTGAGCATGGGTGGGCGATCGCCTGCCGGCTCGTGCCGGTCGGCGTGCTGGCCGGGTTCGCCAGCTCCTCGGCCACCGTGATGGCCGTCACCGCCGGAGCGGGGTTGGGGCTGATCTGGCTGGCCATGGTCTCAGCCCGGGTGCGCGCTTCGGTTGACCCGTAGGCGGTGCCGCACCTCTGAAAGAAGGGCAGCAGGCCCCTGCAGAGGCCCGGCCGCCTGGGCTTGTCAGAGGGGGCCCAGATCGCGGACGACCTGGGCGAAGGCGCGGATCATGTCGTTCTCCGCATCACCACGCCAAACCAGACCGAAGTCCAGCGCGGCCATGTCGGGGATGGGCAGATAGACGATGTCCGGCCGACTCCAGTAACGGGCCACGTGCGCGGGGAAGGCGTTGACGGTCTCACCGGCGCTGATGAGGGCGAAGACGTCGTCGGTGGTCTCGATCTCCGGCCCGCGCTCGATGCGGTAGCCCCTGGGCGTATGCAACGGCATGTAGGTTTCCGCCCAGTAGTCGGGGGCCGGCGTGCCGCGCGCGACCTGGAAGTCGCCGAGCATCTCGATCGTGGCCGAGGTGCGGCCGGCCAGCTCGTGGTCGACGGACACGGTCAGCACCCGGGCGTCGGAGAACATCGTCGGCCCCACCACCAGGTCGGGCTCCAGCACGGGTAGCCAGGTGACCAGCATGTCGATCTCGCCCCGGCGCAGCCCGGCGAAGGGGTCGAGGAACGGGGCGTTCTGCAGGCGCAGGCCCCACTGCGGGTGGCGGGTGCGGAAGGTCTCCCAGTAGCGGCGCAGGTCGTGGGCGTTGCCGTTGATCATGCCGATGCGCAGCACGGCGGTCTTGCCCTGGGCGGCCAGCCTGGCACGTTCCATGCTGTCCTTCAGGCCCTGGTAGATCGGTGCCAGGTCCTGCCGGAGTTGGTGACCGGCGGGCGTCAGCCGTACGTTGCGGCTGTCGCGGTAGAACAGCTCGCCGCCGATGCCTCGTTCCTGCTTTTTGATCGCCTGGCTCACCCTGGCCACGGACACGTGGAGCCGCTCGGCGGTACGGCCGAAGTGCAGCAGCTCGGCCAGGGTCAGGAAGATCTCGATATCACGCAGCTCCACGGTGTCCCCCTCTCGTCAATCGGAGGAGAAGAGTGACATAGGCGCACCATCCATCGCAAAACGGACGCCTTCATGGGAGGGGCGCTCCGGGAGGCGTCAGGCCAGGTCACCGGGCGCAGCCAGATCGCGCGCGTGTCCAGATCGGTCCGCAGATTGACCACCGGCGGCACTTCGCGGGCCTGCATCGCCGGGACTCTTTGGGTGCGTGTCGGCCCGCACGAGGTGCCCGCCCCCACAGCGATCGTTATCTGGGGTCATCCCGCCCTTCCTGCAGGTCAGAGAGGTCGAGAAGATCCACAGGGCGCCAAGAACACCACCTATCCGCGCTGCAGCGGCGGCGGCCGCGCCTGCCCGCCGGAAGACAGCGGCGGCCCCGAAGGCTACGAAGACACATGCGGACCCTGCGCCACCGCAAGGGCTGGAAATACCAGGTGGCCAAGCACATCGTCGGCACCACCAGGTGGGACCCGGCCAAATGGGATCGCGCCGAGGTCAACGCCGACCTGGGCAAGCTCGCCAAGCTGTGGGCCAAGCGCGCTGCCGCCAAGGCCAAGCAGCAGGCCAAGGAGGCGAAGGAAGCGGAGGCGAAGGAGAGGCGAGAGAGAAGGCGGCGGCCACCGAGCCCGCCGCCGCCCCACCGAGACCGCCTCCCGCGCGGCACGGCTACGCGAGCGCCTGGCCGACGACGCGGCCGCCGCCCGCCAGCTGGCCGACTAGGGCGCGTATCGAGTCGTGATCAAGTGGTGGTCCGGGTGAGGTGCTTGACCCAGATCATTGAGGCGCGCAGATGGAGGCCGGCGAGGTAGCT